>JAMLIQ010000006.1 GCA_023954095.1 Burkholderiaceae bacterium
TTGCGCGCTGGTGTGTTCGCCCCGGCGGCGCAGCAGGGCGCGCAGGCGCGCCAGCAGTTCTTCCATGTGAAAGGGTTTGGCCAGGTAGTCGTCCGCACCCGCATCCATGCCCGCCACTTTTTCATGCCAGGCGCTGCGCGCGGTGAGGATGAGCACCGGCATGGTGCGTCCCGCCGCACGCCAGCGGCGCAGCACCGACAGGCCGTCGAGCGCGGGCAGGCCCAGGTCCAGCACCACGGCGTCGAAGTCTTCCACGTCGCCCAAATAGTGCGCGGTGACACCGTCACTGGCGCTCTCGACCGTGTGCCCTGCCGCGGCGACGGCCTGCACCAGTTGGTGGCACAGCGTGGGTTCATCTTCAACGACGAGGATGCGCATTCCTGTCCTTTTCGTGTTCCTTGCGCTTGCTGTCGAGCACCTTGCCATCGACGGCATCGACCTTGAGCTTGACCATGCGGCCATCGCTTTGCAGCAGGCGGATTTTATAGAGGAAGCGACCGTCGTCCTGCTCGAATTCCACCTTCAGTGCCTGTCCTTGGTAGTCGCGTTCGATTTTTTCGAGCACGGTGCGCAGGGGCAGCACTCGGCCTTGTTCCAGCGCCTGGCGTGCCAGTTCGTGGGAGCCATGGTCGTGGTCATCGGCGCGCAGCAAGGGGCTTGCGCCGAGCAGGCACAGCGCTACGCAGGGCAGGGCGAGCCGACGAAGGGTGAGCGCAGTGCACGATGACATAGGGTTTTTTACCCCGGAGGCGATGAACGGAAGATGAATGCGCCTTTCAGCATTCGTTCAAGGCAGATTTTCCACAATGGCTCTGAACGAAAAAAAAGGACTTCCTCATGCGTATCAAAGTTGTACTGGGAATCTGGCTGCTGGGCATTATCCGTCGCGGTTGACGTTGTTGCGTGAGTATGTATGGGGCGGTGCCTGGCGGATTTCTGTTTGCACAACAAAATCAATTAAGAATAATGCTTTGTATTATTAATAGCTATTTTTGCCCTATTCGCACATGCAAAAACATCGACATTGGTATTTTTCTTTGCGCATGAATCGATATTGGTTAAAAATGAAAAATCTACTGCCAAAATTATCATTTGCTTTTGTATTTACATTTTCTATGAGCGCTTTCGGTGGCTGTAATGATTATAATTATGCAGAAATTCATCTGCAAGGAGAAATTTTACTCAAGGCGCCAGCGGATCTTCCAAAAGGAGCGGGTACTCACCGCAACCCACAAGAAAAGCATGCATTCCTGAAATTGGATCGGCCTATTTGCATGGCGGCTGGAAAAAATTCTTATGAAAATGCAGAGGATAATCAGGTGGAAATGACACTCTTCTCTTTGAAGGGTGTTGATTTTAATCAATACAACGGTAAGCGTGTCGCTGTCAATGGTGTTCTAATGCATTCATTTGTTTCCGATGCGCACACGGCCCTTCAACTTTCGGTAAAAAAAATCGCTGAAATATCGAATTAGAAATTATCTATTCTCAGCGTGTGGAGCTTTATTTTTGGACGATGAACGGAAGATGAATGCGCCTTTCAGCATTCGTTCAAGGCAGATTTTCCACAATGGCTCTGAACGAAAAAAAGGACTTCCTCATGCGTATCAAAGTTGTACTGGGAATCTGGTTGCTGGGCATTACCCTGGCATGGATGGCGGTCGCGCCTGCCGATTTGGGCGTTTCGCCCCTGGTGAATGCGCAAGGCGCCGCCGTCGGCTGGTGGCAGTTGCGCCAGCACGCGATGTACCTGAGTGGGCTGTGGAGCATCGGCCTGATGGCGCTGGTCATGCTGCTCGCGCTGCGCCTGCCCTTGTTCGACCGCCTGATGGGCGGCATGGACCAGGTCTACCGCCTGCACAAATGGACGGGTATCGCCGCCGCCCTCACCGCCATCGCCCACTGGGGCGCCAAGGAGTCGAGTGGCTGGATCAAGGCCTTGTGGGGCCGTGCCGGCAGGCCCGCGCGCGAGGCCGTGCTGCCCTGGTTGACGGATACCCGCGGTTTTGCCAAGGACCTGGGCGAGTGGGCCTTCTACTTGTTGCTGGCCATGGTGGCGCTCACGCTGATTGCACGCCTGCTGCCCTATAAACACTGGCGCCTCCTGCACCGCGCCATGCCGGTGCTGTTCCTCGCGCTGGTGTTGCATACCGTGGCGCTGATGCCGCTCACGTTCTGGGCACTGCCGCTGGGCTTGCTGATGGGCTCGCTGCTGGCACTGGGCAGCCTGGCCGCCGTGTGGTCGCTGGCGGGCTGGGTGGGGCGCTCGCGCAACCATGCGGCGCGCATCCAGGCAGTCACCGTGCTGGGCGATACGCCCACGGGTGCGCCGGTCGAGGTCATTTGCGCCATGCCGCCCAGCTGGCGCGGGCACCGCGCGGGGCAGTTCGTCTTCGTGCGTTTTGATGCTGCCGAAGGTGCCCACCCTTTCACCATTGCCAGTGCACCGAACGCGCTGGGCCACAGCCCCGACGGAGAGCCCCTGCTGCGCCTGGTGATCAAGCCGTTGGGCGACTACACCCGCACCCTTCACCAACGCTTGCGCGCCGGTCAGCGCGTAGACATCGAAGGGCCTTACGGCCGCTTTGATGGCCAGGGCTCGCGCCGCCGTCAGCAGGTGTGGGTGGCCGCAGGCGTGGGCGTGACCCCCTTCTTTGCACTGCTGGAAGCACGCCAGCCCGGCAGGACCCGCGAGGGCAGCGACCCAGCCCCCGTACATATGCATTACTGCACGCGCGACGCCCGGCGCGACCCGCTGCTGGCGCGCCTGCAAGCGCTGTGCGCGCAAGCCCAGCCGCCCGTGCTGCTCACCGTGCACAGCGAAGCCCAGGGCCAGCGCCTGACGCCGCAGGCTTTGCAAGCCGAATCCGGTGGCCCGTTGGACATCTGGTTCTGCGGCCCCCAGGGCCTGGGCGACGCGCTGCACGCGCACGCACGCGGCCCCAGCCGCTGGCGTCTGCACCGCGAATCATTTGTCATGCGTTAATCTGATGAAAAGGAGCCTCACCATGAAAAACGCCCCCACTCTGCGCCGAGGCTTGCTGGCACTTGCACTGGGCCTGGCGGCCCTGCCGACATGGGCCGATGACGATTGCAGCGCGCCCCTGGACCGCTGGCAATCGCGCGAGGCGGTACGCCAGATGGCCGACCGGCAAGGCTGGCAGATCCAGCGGCTGAAGATCGATGATGGCTGCTATGAAATTCGCGGTACAGACAGTCAAGGTCGCGGCTTCAAGGCCAAGATCGATCCGGAAACCCTGAAGGTCGTGAAGATGAAGCAACGCGATCGTCAGCGCACGCGGGAGCGAGAGCGCGGCCGGGATCGTGAGCACGCCGCACCGCAGGACGGGCCATCGCAACCTGGCAGCGCAGCTGCACCGTCACCCCTGTTCACCCCTGGCACCGCCCCACGTGGCCAGGTTGAGTAATTTCTTTTAGCCGAGCATTCCTATGTCCAAACCTCTCTTGACTGTTTTGGCCGCCGCCTGCGCGCTGGCCCTGCCCGCCCTGGCGCACAGCCGCCAGGTCACCTTGAGCGCCCAGCTCAAGAACTACGGCGGCGACGGCGCCTACCTGGCCGTGTATCTGACCGACGCCAAGGGCGCCTATGCCGGCACGCTGTGGGTGGCCGGTGGCAAAGCCAAGTACTACAAGCACCTGTCCGACTGGAACCGGCTCTCCAGCGGCGACGCCAAGCGCCTCAATGGCGTGACGGGCGCCAGCGTGGGTGCGGGGCGTACGCTCAAGGTCACGGCTGACCTGGCCGATGCGCTGATCGATGCGGGCTACGAAGTCCGCATCGATGCGGCCGTGGAAGACATGCGCGACAGCCCGTCGGAAGTCCGCGTACCGCTGTCCACCAGCAACGTTGGCAAACCGCAGGCGGGCAAGCAGTACATCCAGTCGCTGACCTTCCAATTGCAGTAGTGGTGCGCATGGGCTGGAAGACCCTCCACCGCTGGCTGGGGCTGACGGTCGGCACCGTGGCCCTGGTACTGGGCCTGACCGGCGCCCTCCTGGCACTCGATCCCGTGCAGCAGGCCTGGCAGGCACCTGCTGCGCCGGATGATCTCCCCGTAGCCACGCTGGTGGAGCGCGTGACGCGCACGGTGGCCGGTATCGAGGAGATCCGCCGCTTGCCCTCGGGTGCCATCGTTGCGTTCAGCTTTGCTGGGGACCAGGCGCAGGCGTCCTATGTCGATCCGGCCGATGGCAAGGTGCTGGGCCCCTGGCAGCCTTCGGCGCTGCCGCGCTGGGTCAAGAACCTGCACCGCTCGCTGCTGCTGGGCGACGCGGGGCGCTGGGGTGCGGCGGGCATTGCGCTGGCCATGGGCTTGATCTGCGTTTCGGCCCTGGTGCTGCTGCTGCGCCGCATGGGCGGCTGGCGGCGCCTGGGCGCGCGGGTGCGGGGCTCGCTGGCACAGCGCATCCACGTGGTTGCGGGCCGGATCGTGCTGGCCATTCTGCTTTTGACGTCGATCACGGCGCTGACCATGAGCGCCTCGACCCTGGGGCTGGTGGCGCTGGACGCCGGGACCGAACCCGAGGTAGCGTCCGTGGCCGCCGGGCAGCCCGATCTGCCCGGTGCACAACTGGCCTTGCTGCAGAACATCCCCGTGCGCGACTTGCGCAAGCTCAATTTTCCCGCAGCTGCCGATCCGCAAGACACCTGGAAGGCCGCGACCCGCCAGGGCGAAGCCTGGATCGACCGCTATTCGGGTCAGATGCTGGCATCGCAAGACACGACGATGGCGCAGAAGGTGTACGACTGGGCGCTGGTGCTGCACACCGGCGAAGGCGCCTGGCCCTGGGCGGTGGTGCTCGGCTTCGTGGGCGCCAGCGTGCTGCTGTTCTGGTGGTCGGGCGTGGTCATCTGGTGGCAGGCACGGCGGCTGGTGCCGCATATTTCCGGCAACAGCCCTTTGGCGCAGGCCGATGTGCTCCTCTTTGTCGCCAGCGAAGGCGGCAGCACCTGGGGATTTGCCCAGGCGCTGCACGAGGCGCTGGCCCACAGCGGGCACCGCGTGCATACCGGCGCCCTGGAGCATTTCCAGACCGCGCCCGCCACGCGGCAGGTGTTCGTGCTCGCTGCCACCTATGGCGAAGGCCAGGCCCCGGCGCACGCCAAAGACGCACTCGAGCGCATCGCAAAATTGACCGCCAGCGCCGTGCCGGTGACGGTGCTGGGCTTTGGCGACCGGCAATACCCGGCCTTCTGCGCCTTTGCCGAGGCACTGGAGCAGACCCTGCGCGCGCGCGGCTGGCCTGCGCTGCTGCCGCTTGAATGCATCCACCAGCAATCGAGCCAGCAGTTCACCCGCTGGGGCCAGGCACTGGCGCAGGCACTGGGCGAGCCCCTGGTGCTCGACTATGTGCCGCGCGTTCCGCCCACCACCGCGCTCACGCTCGTAGCGCGCCAGGGCTACCGAGAGCACAGCGACGAGCCCACGGCCATCCTGCGCTTTGCCTGGCCCGCGCAGGGCGGCGGCGCCCGCCTGGGGCACTTTGCGGCGGGCGATTTGGTGGGCATCCTGGCGCCTGGCTCGGCCGTGCCGCGTTATTACTCGCTGGCGTCGGGCTCGCAGGATGGGTTTCTGGAAATCTGCGTGCGCTTGTTGCCGGGCGGCCTGTGCTCTACGCATTTGCTGGGCCTGCAGCCGGGGGACAGCATTGCCGCTTTCATCCGTTCCAACCCCGGCTTTGCGCTGCCGCGCACGCGCCGTCCCGTACTGCTGATCGGGGCGGGCACGGGGGTGGCGCCCCTGGCCGGTTTCATCCGCCGCAACGACCGCCACATCCCCATGGTCCTGTACTTTGGGGGGCGCGATCCGGCGCAGGATTTCTATTTTGGCCCCGAGATCCAGCGCTGGCTGGCTGAAGGGCGGCTGGCGCGCGTGCAGACCGTGTTCTCGCGCATCCCCGAGGGCGGCGGCTATGTGCAGGACGCCGTGCGCCGAGACGCCGAGCGCATCCGCGCACTGGTGGCCCAGGGCGCCCTGGTGCGCGTCTGCGGCAGCCGCGCCATGGCCAAGGGCGTGGCCGAGGCGCTGGACGCCATCCTTGCGCCGCTGCACTTGAACGTGGCAACGCTCAAAGCGAAGGAGCGCTATGCCGAAGATGTCTTCTGACGCTGCCACGCCCTGCCAGCGCGCCACCCTGCACGGCCCGGCCATGGGCACGCGCTGGTCTGTCAGCGTGGACTGTGATGCCGCCCTGAGCCTGGACGCCCTGCGCCAGGACCTTGCTGCCGCCGTGGAGCAGGTGGACGCGCAGATGTCCCCCTGGAAGCCGGAGAGCGACCTGGTGCGCCTGAACCGCGCACCCGTGGACGCCTGGGTGGACTTGCCGCTGGAAATTCTGGAAGTGCTGGCCTGCGCCATGGACATCCACCGCCAAAGCGCTGGCGCGTTTGACCCGTGTGTGGGTGCGCTGGTCGATGCCTGGGGTTTTGGCGCGGTGCGCGATGTGCCCGACGCCGCAGCGATCAACACCGTGCGCCAGGCCGTGCCGTGCACTATGCGCGAAGGCCTGGAGCTGGACTGCCCCGCAGGCCGCGCCCGCAAGCGCGCCGCCGTGCAGCTCGACCTGTGCGGCATTGCCAAGGGCTATGCGGTCGACCGCATGGTCGCCGTGCTGCGGCGGCACGGGGTGCGGCATGCGCTCGCGGCGCTCGATGGGGAGCTGCGCGCCCTGGGCCGCCAGGCCAGCGGCGCGCCCTGGGCCGTGGCGCTCGAAGCGCCCGATGCAGGGCGCCGAGCGGTGCGCGGCGTGATCGAGCTGCAGGACCTGGCTGTGGCCACCTCGGGCGACTACCGGCGCTACCTGGAGGTGGGCGAGGCGCGCCTGGCGCACACCATGGACGCGCGCCGCGCCGCGCCGGTGAACAATGCGGTTGCCTCGGTCACCGTGCTGGCACGCACCTGCATGGAAGCAGATGCCTGGGCCACCGCCCTGCTGGTGGCAGGTCCCGGCGAAGGTATGGGCCTGGCACAGCGCAGGGGGCTGGAGGCGCTGTTTCTGCTGCGCCGCCCCGAAGGCTTGGTGGAGATGGGGCTGGGGCGGCTGGGCTCTTCCACCGCACAGCAAGGCGCTGCATGAACGACGGTGCAACAAGCCGTTCAGCAGCGATTCATCACGGCAGGCGCAGACTGCACCCACAGTCACCAACGACTGGGTTTATATGCAAAGGAGCGCATCATGCAATCGACCACCGTTCTCGCCTCGATCGCCCTGCTGGCGGCTGCCATCAGTACCCCACTCTTCGCCGGGGATCGTGAACACGGTCAGCGGCGCGATCGCCAGCTGGTCACGCAAAAGCATGCCCCGCAGGGTTTCGACCAGGGCATGCAGACGGTAGTGCACGCCGCCGCTGCCGACGCGCCGGGCCATGGATGGCGCTATTTCTCAGACCCGTCCACGCTGCGCGCCGTTGTCATCAGTCCGCAAGGCGACTACTACTACAGCCGCGGCAAGGGCCTGCGCTGGATCGCCGCAGAACAAAGCTGAGCACCCCTTTAGCGCGCCACGTCAATCACCACGCGCCCGCGCACCTGGCCGGCCAGAATGGCGCCGGCCAGCTCCGGCAGGCGGCCCATGGGTTCGACGGTGGTGATAGCCTCCAGGTGCGCTGGGTCCAGGTCGCGCGCCAGGCGCTGCCAGGCTGCATGGCGCGCAGGCAGGGGCGCCATCACCGAATCCACGCCGAGCAGCGCCACGCTGCGCAGGATGTGCGGCAGCACGGTGCCCGGCAGGTCCATGCCGCCGGCCAGGCCGCAGGCCGCCGCCCCGGCGCCATATTCCATTTGCGCCAGCACATTGGCCAGGGTGGTGCTGCCCACCGAATCGACGGCCCCGGCCCAGGTCTCGCGCTGCAGCGGGCGCACCGGGCCCTGCAGGCTGGCGCGGTCAATGAAGGCGCTGGCGCCCAGGCTGCGCAGATAGCCGTGCGTGTCGGGCCGGCCGGTGGAGGCCGTGACGTGGTAGCCGCGCCTGGCCAGCAGGCTCACAGCCACCGAGCCCACGCCGCCGGCCGCGCCCGTGACCAGCACCTGGCCCTTGCCGGGCTGGGCGTGGCCCCAGCGCTCCAGCGCATCGACGCACAGCGCCGCGGTGTAACCGGCCGTGCCAATGGCCATGGCCTGCAGCGGTGTAAAGGCGTCCGGCAGGCGCACCAGCCATTCGGCCTTGACGCGCTGGTACCGGGTGAAGCCGCCCCAGTGCGTCTCGGACAGGCCGAAGCCGTTGAGCACCACCTGGTCGCCTGCCTCCCACAGGGGGGAACGCGATTCGACCACCGTGCCTGCCAGGTCGATGCCGCCCACCATGGGCAGGCTGCGCGCCACCTTGTTGCGGTTGCCCGAGAGCGCCAGGCCGTCCTTGTAGTTCAGGGCCGAGTACTGCACCTCGACCAGCACGTCATCGTCGGGCAGGTCGGAGAGCCGCAGTTGCTTGAAAACGCTGCGTGCCTTGCCTTCGTGTTCTTCGATGACCAGTGCGGTGAAAGTGTCTGCCATGGCATGGGCTCCTTGTAGTGGGGGACAGCGGAAATCGTGCCTACGATGGTACGCCGCCCGGCCCGCAGGACCGTCCCCTTCAGGACACCCCGGTCGGCTGCTGTGCAGGCGGTGCGTCCGGGCTGTCCACGCCACGCCAGGCGGCCTCCTGCAAGTCCAGGGGCAGCTCATGGGCCAATGCGGTGTGTTCGCGCTCGTGGTGGTGCTCCAGCACATGGCGCAGCGCATGGGCGGCGTCCAGCAGCATCAGCACCGCGCCGCGGCGGGCTGTTTCATCGGGCAGGGAAAGGCGGGCGACACTGTGCACGCGCCCCAGGTATTCCTCGGCCAGCAGGGCGATGCGGTCGTGTTCCAGCCGGTACACCCGCGCAGCCCAGCGCGCGCCCTCGGGCACATGGGGCAGCAGGCGCGTGTTTTCGATGGTGATGTGCTGCTGCAAGGCCAGGTGCCAGGATTGCAGGTGCTGCAGCGCGCTGGCGAAGTCCGCACCCGCCACGTCGAGCAGATGGGCGTGCAGCAGGGCGTCGAGCCGTGCGTGCTGGCGTTCGAAATGACAGGGGATCGCGGGCATGGCGTGGAGGCTGGTCGAGAAAGCGGCAGGGCATTTTCTCAGGGCGTGACCAGTCCGTCCATGCGAACCACCTCAAAGTCGGCGCCCTTGACGCTGCCAAGCTCCTGCAGCAGCCGCTCGTTGTTCCAGCGTGCGTCGGGCGCACCGCTGACAAACCAGTTCGAGCCGTTGTCGGCCACCAGCATGCCGTAGGTTTTCATGCTCTGCAAAATGGCCTTGCTCTCGGTGCTGAATCCGGCCGGGATGGCAAAACCCGCCTTGAGCCGCACGCGCATGCCCATGGGCGGCAGGTGGGCGCTGGTGTTGGACGATGCCCAGTGCGTGGCCGGTGGCACATAGGCACGCCGGGTGCTGCTGACCGTGAAGCGCAGCGCATGGCGAATGCTGCCGCTGGCCGCTTCGTCGTAGCGCACCAGCCCGGGAAAGATCGGCAGGCCGGCCGCATCGGCACTGGTCCACCCCGGCTGGCCACCGGGGCGGACCGTGTTGGAGTCGAGGTGGAACACCGCGCCGCCGCTGGCGCGCCAATGGCCGTCGTTTTGAAGGTAGGCGTTGCCTATTTCGTACAGGCGGTTGGCATCGCGGTCGATGACCAGCACATGGCGGTCGCCACCAAAGGCGCTGCCGTCGGCTTTCTGGCCTTCGATCGGTGCATTGGCAGGCACCGGGTAGGGGCCGGGGTTGCTCTCGTCGCCATAGTCGGTGAATTCGATGGCCACCTTGGGCTGGCTGCTGTCCACCACGGTGTACGGAATGCCGATGGGCGCCCCCGCGTACAGGCCTGCACCAAAATCAGGGTGCAGTCCACGGGTGAGCCCGATGCTGGCAATCAGTGCGTCGGAATTCGGGTCGGCGGGGGCGTTGGAGATGTCGGTGTTCCAGGCGTTGTCTGCCGGAAAAGGCACGGCACCATTCAGGCTGGCCCCCTCGCCCAGGCTGGCGCCGCGCAGGTCGCCATAGGTCGCACGCGGTACGGGGGGGGCGGTCGGCGTCGGAGCAGTCGGCGTCGGCGTCGCCGGATTCGCGGGGTCAGAAGAACCGCCGCCGCAGGCCGTCAACCCGGCCAGCAGGAACACCAGCAACCCTGCAGACAGGTAGCGAACCGACGCATTGGCATGACCTGCCCTTGCGCTCTGGGTGAATGGATTGGGCATGGGACGTCTCCTTGGCGGGTCTGGCCGCACGTTGCAGCACGGCATCTTGCCCGCGCGTGCAAGAGGGTGCGGGCAGATTTACCGGGCGTTACATGGCGGCATTGCTGGTGTGGTGCCGCCGCGCCACTGCCGGACGCTGTGGGATAGTGTGCAACCGCCGCCTGCCTGCCCGCTGTGCAGACCCTCTCTGCCCTGCAATTGCTCGGGCTGGAACTGCCCAGCCCGGCCCATATCGCGGGTGCCATCCTGTTTGGCCTGATCGGCATGGTACGAAGGCGCAGCGCCGCAGCACGCGCTGGTGGGATGTGCGGCGCGGGTGACGGCGGGGTCAGGCCGCGGTGCGCCACGGTTCAGGCCAGCACCGCCAGCCCCGCCCCATGCCCGCGCGTGAAGGCTTCTTCAAACACCGAGTAGCCCGACCAGTCGGCATGCGCAAACGCCAGCCGCGCGGTGGCGGGCGTGGGCAGCCAGCGAGTTTGCTCACCATTTGATAGCTGCTTGCGTATGCCAGATGGGCGCTGCAGGCCAATTTTGCTTAAAAATCCCAGCGTGCCCGGTGTGGGGATGGACATGGCGTGCCCGTAGCGCGTGACCTCCACGCGCGTGGCGCGCCGGGCCAGGTCGGGGTGGGGCCCGCCCAGGGTGGCCAGTGCCGCCTGGGCCCAGTGCGTCCAGGGCTGCGTTGCCAGCTGTTCGCGGCCCTGGGGCACATCGCCCAGCGCCTGGTAGTAGCTCAGCACCGTGGGGGCGGTGAGGGCTGCGCGCGGGTCCAGGCGCTGGTGGCCGGCATTCACATAGCCCAGGCCGCCGGGGTTGGCGTCCTGGTACAGCACGTTGTCCCAGGCGGGCGCGGCGCCGGGGTGGTCCAGCAAAGGCGCGTCGATGTGGATGTTGGCCACCAGCCAGGGCGCCCAGTGCAGGCGCTGCGCCGCCTCGCGCAAAAAGGCGGGGGCCTGCTGCACCACCCGCGCCGCCACAAACACCGGCAGCGCCACGATGGCGCGCGGGGCCTGCCAGCGTTCCACGCTTTCGGTGGTGTGGTTGTAGGCATCCACCTCCACGCCGTGGCGCCCTTCGCTGATGCGCAGCACGCTGCAGCCGGTGCGCAGCTGGCCGCCAGCGCGCAGCGGCGCTGCCAGGCGCTGGGTCAGCCAGCCGTTGCCCTCGGGCCAGGTGAGCACGCCGTCCTGCCCGGGCGGCGCGTCGTCGCCTGGCGCAAGAAAACCATGGCGGCTGGCGAAGTAGTGGATACCCGCCCAGGCCGACACGCGCGCCGTGCCCGCGCCGTAGTCGTCGCGGCAGCAGTAGTCCAGGTACCAGCGCAGGTGGGCATCATCCAGCCCTTGTTGGGTCAGCCAGTCATCAAAAACAAGAGCATCCAGCGCTTGATGGGTGGGCGGCAGAGGCCGCTTTGCCTCTAAAGACTTGAGCACGGGCATGGTAAAGCGCGCAGCCTTGCCCAGCGCTTGCACCAGCGCAGAGAACTGCCGGTACTGGGCCAGCGTGCCCGCGCCCACGCCCTGCACGGGCAACAGGCCCTCTTGCCATTCGCCGTCGCGGTACAGACGCTCCTGCGGGCTGTGGCACAGGTGGCGCTCGTCGTACTGCCAGCGCCCGGCCACGCGCTGGCGCAGGCCCAGTTCTTCGAGCAGGTCCTGGACTTCGCGGGCGTCGTTCCCCGGCACGGGCAGGTAGTGCGCACCCAAGGGGCAGGCAAGGCCCTCCACCATGCCGCCCCGGCTGTTGCCGCCGGGCTGGTCTTCGAGTTCGAGCAGCACAAAATCGTCGATGCCCGCCAGCCGCAGCGACCGCGCCGCCGCCAGCCCGGCCACGCCGCCCCCGGCAACGATGACCTGCGCGCGCCGCACCACGCCGGGTGCAGGCAAGGTGCCCGACTGCAGCCGGTCGCGCAGCGCATGGCCGCGCGCCAGGTCGATACCGGCAAAGCCGCCCTGCAGCGTGCGCGGCGCCTCATGGCAACCGGCCAGGGCCGTGGCAGCGGTGGCAAGAAACTGGCGGCGTTGCATGGTGTGTGCCTTGGAAGCAATGCTCAGTGGGCCATGACCTTGCCCCACTCGCGCTCATAAGTGTGCACCAGCACCTGGTTGGACAGGCGGTTTACCTCGGCCGGTACGCGTGCCATGTCGAGCGGAAAGTCAAACAGCAGCGGCAACGTGCTGGCGCTCAAAAACTGCAGCCCGCCGGGCAGCGCCTCGGGCAGGCGCCAGGGCCGGTGGCTGGCCAGCACAAAGCCCCATTCGCCAAAGCTGGGCACGTGGGCATGGTAGGGCGCCGCCTGCAGGCCGACCGACTCGATGGTCTGCACCACGGTCCAGAAACTCTGGCGTGCCACCAGGGGCGACGTGGTCTGCACCACGGCATAGCCGCTGGCGGCCAGGCGCCGGTCGAGCAGGGCGTAGAAGCTGTTGGTGTAGAGCTTGCCAATGGCAAAGTTGGTGGGGTCGGGGAAGTCCACCACGATCACATCAAAGGTATCGTGAGCCCCCACGCTTCCTGCTGCGCGCGGTTCGCTGCCCTCCTGGGGGGCGCTCGCGCCTTGGGGCGGCCCGGCGGCCTTCGATGGCCCATCCTGCAGCCACTGGAAGGCGTCGGTGTTGATGACCTGCACCTTGGGGCTGCGCAGCGCGTGGCCATTCAGCCGTGCCAGCGTGGCGTTGTCGGTGAACAGCCGCGTCATGGCCGGGTCCAGCTCCACCAGCGTGACCGATTCCACCGAGGGATATTTGAGAATTTCGCGCACCGCCATACCGTCGCCGCCGCCCAGCACGGCCACCTTTTTGGGTGCACCGTGGGCCGCCATGGCCGGGTGCACCAGTGCCTCGTGGTAGCGGTACTCGTCGCGCTCGGCAAACTGCAGATTGCCGTTGAGAAACAGGCGGTGGCCCAGCTTTCCATCCGTCACCACAATGCGCTGGTAGGGCGACGCGGCCGTAAACACAATGCGGTCCTGGTAGAACTTGTCTTCGGCAAAGGTCGTGATCTGCTCGGCCCCCACCAGCGCCGCCAGCAGCAGGCCGACCACCATGGCACAGGCCGCAGCATGCGCGGCAAACCGCCGCAGCTCCCAGCGAAACAGCCATAAGGCCCACACAGCCACCAGCGCGTTCAGCAGCCCGAACAGCAGCCCCGTGCGGATCAGCCCCAGCTGCGGCACCAGCAGCAGCGGGAACGCCAGCGACACCGCCAGCGCGCCCAGGTAGTCAAACGTGAGCACCTGCGAGACCAGGTCCTTGAGCGCCACATTGCGCTTGAGGATGCGCATGACCAGCGGAATCTCCAGGCCGACGAGCGTGCCCACCACCAGCACCATGCCGTAGAGCAGGAAACGGAACGCCCCCGGCGCATAGGCGTTGGCCAGGAACAGCACCGCAGGCAGCGTGCCGCCAATCAGCGCCACCAGCAGTTCGATGCGCAAGAAATGCGCGGGCAACTGCCGCTCGAAGTAGCGCGAGAGCCACGAACCCACGCCCATGGCAAACAGATAGGTGCCGATGATGGTGGAAAACTGCAGCACCGAGTCGCCCAGCAGATACGACGCCAGCGCCCCTGCCGCCAGCTCGTACAGTAGGCCGCAGGCGGCCACCACAAAGACGCTGGAGAGCAGGGCGATGTCGATGGGGCGGGGGCCGTGGGGTGTGAATGCCTGGCTGTTAGCGTGGGACATGTGGTGAGCTGAATTCTCAGGGCAGGCCGTAGCAGTTACGAAGTTGTTGTACGACCGTGGCGTGGTTGCTTGAGAGGTCGTTCAACGTCCAGGTGCTGAAACTCTGAAACACCCGCACCGAATGGCTGAATAGCTCAATGTTGGATTTGAAATACTTCTCTTTTTTCAGCGTGAAATCCAGGTTGCCCTGGGATGAATTTTTGCGCCGTGACAAAAAAATCAGGTTCCCCAACTTATCTGTCCATTCCTCGCGCTGGGGGTCGGTGAAATCCTTGCGCCACTGGCTTTGTACATCAGGCGTTTGCGGCAGGATATGTTCAATGCTCAGTGTGGGCGGCGGCTGAAACCGCGTGGTGTGGCCGTGGCTGAGCAAGTCCAGCTTGAGCAGCAGGTAGCGCGCAAAGCGCCGACCATAAACTTCACCATCAAAGACGCTTCGCAGGCCAGTGGCATGGAACTGAAACACGGGATCAGCAAACAGCGTGTTCAGATCAGATATGGATTCAATGGTCTGGATGATGGCGTTGGCGTTTTGCACCCGGTCAGTGGGTGTCAGTGCCACCATCCAGTCGGCTGAGATCTTGTTGTCCAGCAAACGCAAAAACTCCATCAGCCGTTGATTTCCGTGGCGATCGTAGAAGGCGAGCAGCGGCGCAATCCAGTGCTCCGCCTCCAGGCCCAAGCGCATCAGGGTGAGCTGGTTGTCGATTTCATAGCTTTGCGCCACGCTGAAATGGTCTTGGTCGAACAGGGCCAGGTAATGCCGGTAATGGCGGTCGATGAAATCGAACGTTGCTTTGCCCTTGGTCAGCAGCGGTGGTTTGGGGTGGTAAGTCTGCGTGCTGCGGTCAAATTCACGTGGGTGGTAGATGTATTCCTCGTACTCCTGGAGCAGGTTCACGCTCGCCTTTTGCTTGACCAGGATGGTGCGTATGTGCGACAGAAAAACATCGAATTCCTCGCCGAAATGGTTTTCTGTTGCCTCCCACCTTTTGGCCTGCGCCGCCCGGTCGGCCTCTGGCAGTGCTTTGAGGTTCTGCGCTTTCAGTATGTCGCTGTTGCGCAACTTGATGCCCCGGTTGTTCATCACCGTGAACAGGTGAAAGGCGTCTTCCAGGCCTTCGGCGGCCACATAAATCATCAGCACGTTGGAGCGCAGGAACGGAAAAAACGCATCCACCGGCGTGCCAGCAGCAAAGAACGCATGGATGCGCAGCAAGGCTCCCGCCATGTGCCGCACCGAGGTATCGCCGTCTTTTTGCCCGGCCAGGAGCTTGAGCTGGTCTTGCATTAACGTGCCGCCGTCCTTTTGCACGAATTGCTGCACGAAGTCGCGTACTTCGTCGCGGATGTCGAACACGATGCGGCTGCGTTCGGGCACGTTGTCATCTGGGTTGGCCATCTGGTAGAGGCTGTCCTGGCAGGTCTTCTTGCGTGCCCCGTTGCTCGCCGGGGTCAGGTCTCGGATGACTGCGGTAATCAGGAACAGCGTGGTCAGGCGCTGCTGGCCGTCGAGCAGGTCGTATTCCTCGTAGCTGGTGGCATCGGTCTGGCGCTGGTTTTTCTGCAGCACCATCGAGCCCAAAAAATACTGGGCCTGGGGGTTGGATTCGCGGGCGCGGCGTACATCCTCCAGCAATTCCCCTACCTGGTCATCACCCCACACATAGGGGCGCTGGTATTCGGGAATGCGGTACCACTTTTGGAACACATCCTTGATGAAGAGCTTGTCGCTTTCGATTTTCTGGCTCATGGCAATGGATTGGGTTGGGGGAGATGAAGTTGAGCGCGCCTACTCATGCCAGCACGTCATCGAGTTGCTGGGTCAGGTTTTTGCCGCTCTGCGCCATGGTCAGCCAACCGAACACCGCGCGGCCACCGCTCGTGCGAGCCCACAGCGCGCCCACTTGGCTCTTTTCAATCTCGTACGGGTCGCTGAGCAGGTGGGCGCCCTTGAACTCCAGCAGCGCCACGCGGCCGTCCTGCAGTTCGGCCACAAAGTCGGCAAAAAAGCGCCCGCGCGATGTGGGCAGGGCAAAGCCGCAGGGCGTGGTGTCGAGGTTGCGCACCCATTGTTTGACCTTGGGGTGTGCGTCGATCAGCTGTGCGCACTGGAACTCCTGGCCACCGTCCTTCAAGTCGGCCAGCACCGGGAAGTAGTGCTTGGCGAACTGGTAACGGCCCTGGTAGCGTGTCGCCACCGGCGCCGGGTAGCGGCCGGGTGTGAACACATGCGGGTGCGCCCAGTCGGGCTCCACCAGCCAGGCCCCGGCCTCGCCCTGCTGCAGCACGCACTGGCGAAACTGCCGCTGGGCTGCCGCGTCGCGCAAGTCGGCCACATGCGCGGCAATGCTGCGCGCCAGCTGAAAGCGCGCCTGCGCCAGCGCCACCAGCGGGATGCCGCAGGCGTGCAACTGGTGGTTGACCACGGCGGCCAGGTAGGCGCGGCGCTGGCTTTGGGTCAGCTCGTGCAGGGGTTTGAAAAGCGACTGGTCCAGCCAGTGCGCCAGCGTCTCGGCGGTAATACTGCTGTGGCCGTAATCCATGGGCATTTGCTGCACGTCGGCATGGCGCAGCGTGACGCGCTCGCCCTGCAGGCCGATCATGAACACATCGGACTCTTGCGCCACATGAAAGCCGGGCAACTGCACGGCCTGGGGGCTGAGCAAATCGAGCTCCACGGTCTCCAGCACGGCCTCGCGCTCCAGCGGCCACAGTGGCGCTTGCTTTTGCGTGCGGTAGGCCAGCGGGGGCAGCGGCGCAAAGGGCACGCCGCGTGCGGCCGGGGCCACGCTGGCGGCCACCAGGGCGTTGTGCTGCGCCACCTGTTCGCGCAGTTGCTCTTGCTTTTTGGGGCCGCGCACCTGGGCCAGCATCAGCGCCTCGGTGCCCTCGGCAATGTGCCCGGCCACCACCAATTGTGGCGCACCGGCAATCGTGTGCACCTGCACGCCGGGCAGCGCCAGCAGCTCGGGCGTGGCTTCGAGTGCTTCAAAATTACTAGCTATCAGCGCTTGCTGAATAAGCGCTACAGGCTGATTTTGTTCAAAATCTTCACCAAACAAAGGATAGGCGGCTGGCGCCGCAATCATCGACGCCACATCCAGCGCCTCAAACCCCATGTGGTGGATCAGCCGGTCGGCCAGCGCATGCGCCGCGCTGGAAAACTCTGCCGCGCACACATGGGCATAGGCGCGGTTGAGCGCCTCTCGCCCGCGCCGCCGGGCCTGCGGCATGCGCAGCACGCGGCCCAGCAACTGCTCCACCGCCGTGGCGCTGGTCATCTTTTGCAGGCTGCACAGCACGTAGGCAAACGGGCAGTCCCAGCCCTCGCGCAGCGCCTGCACGGTAATCACATAGCGCACCGGGCAGTTGCGCGCGGCCAAATCCAGGTCGTCGAGCCCGCGCGTGGTGCCGGTGGCGACGACGATCTGGTTCTCAGGCAGCTTGAGTTCTTCGATGAGGTAATTCCGCAGTTTTTCGGGCGGCATCTCGTCGCCCTGGTTCTGCGCCTGCAGCAGCACGATGGGGCGCACATAGCCGTGGCCGTCGGCCTCGTCCTTCAGGGCTTCGGCTTCCAGCTTGCGCTGCGTCTGCACTGCACCAAACACCGCCTGCGGCCAGCCCTCGGGGTGCTCGGCCAGCACGATGGGCAGCTTGATCATGTCTTCGGCCGCCAGCTCCTGCGCGCTGACGTGGTAGAGCACATTGGTCTTGTGCGCCAGCGGCGTGGCGGTCAGTTCCAGAATGAACGCCGGGTTGAGCCGCTGCAGCGCGGTGAAGCTTTTGTCCGTCTTGGTGTTGTGCGCCTCGTCCACGACCAGCACCGGCCGCTGCAGCGCCAGCCAGTTGGCCAGGCTCCAGCGCGGCTGGCCGACAAAGCCTTGCAGCACGCCGGTGCTGTCCTGCGCCGCGTCGGCTTGCGTCACCAGCGCATCGGGCAGGGTGTGCAGGCACGCCAGCGCGCGCCCACCGTCCTGCGCCAGCGCGCCTTTGAAATGCGGCTCGAAACGCTCCGAAAAGCTGTACACCGTGCGCTGGCCCGCGTCCTCGATACGAAAGCTTTGCATGGTCGCCACCACCACCACGGCGGTGCGCCCCCAATCCGGCGGGGCGATTTGCGCCACGTCGTCGAGCGTGCAGACCTGGAGCTGCTCGCCATAGGCCTCGGTCAGCGCCGCGCGGTACGGGTGGCCGGGCGTTTGCAGCGCCTTCAAGGTTTGCTGGCGAATCGCGTCGCTGGGCACCAGCCACACCGCCACCGGCGCATCCACATGGCACCACTCGCGCGCCAGCAGGGGTACGGCGTGCGCCGCCAGTACCGTCTTGCCGCCGCCCGTGGGAATGCGCAGGCACACGCAGGGCAGCTCTGCACCAAAGGCGTCAGGGTTGTAGGGGCGGCCCGCCTGCTCGGCAAACGCCAGCGCCGGGCCTTTGATGCGGGCTGCGCGGGCGAACGCGCCCAGTGCATCCAGGGCGGTTTGCTGGTAGGTTTTGAGGGTGATGGGGGTCATGGATTGTGGGAACGATTGGGGAAGATTGGGCAAAAAAAGCCTTTTCCCAAATGCAACTCGTTGATATTTAAGAGATTTTTAAAATTTCATTGGGGAGATGCCGCCTTTGATTGGGTGTTGCCGGGGTGACGGGCATCAGGCGGCGTCGTCAATGAACACAGGAAATCAACACACTTCTCCACAGCTGGTTTAACATTGCCGGGTGGGAACAAAATTCGGCTCCATGCCGTGTGAAAGCTGGAACCACGGGGTAACCCAGTCAGGCGATCCTATATTCCCACCTTGTTTTTCAAAGCCGCTCCTACGAGCGGCTTTGTTTTTGAGTAATACACGCCATACGGTGCAGTTTCGGTTTCGTCCACCGCGTGGATGAGACTCACCTTGCTCCAGACCAACTCCAGAAAGCGGCTCTCTTGCCGGGCGTAGTGTCTTTGCAGCGCCCACAGCATGTAGTCCACCGCTTGCAGGCCCGCCTGCTGGAACGGCTGCGCTGCGGTCACCTCAATGGACGTGGCCACTTGCTTGTCCCATTGCTTCGCAAAACGGTCACGCGCCAGCACCAGCGAGTCGGCAAATGATTTGGTGCGATCTGAACTGCCCCGCACGGCATAGCAGACACGGCAGCTTTCGTACTGGTGCAGCCGGTTCTTGAACAACCGTGCCACGCTGCTGTCGTAAAGCTCGTTGGGGTGGTAGCGGTAGGTGCCGTTGCGCCCATTGCGTTCGCGCACATACGACAGCACCGCCCGCATGTCGCGCACTTCGGCATAAAACTTGACGGCGTGCCGCAGCAGCAACTTGAACACCTCACGGCGCACTTCTGGCAAATCGTCCTTGGCGTGAAACACCACCGCCGTTTTGCCCCGCTCTGGCTGAAACGAGGGAACGTTCTTGAAGTACGGGTCGGCCTTCAGATCGGCACGCAGTTGCTCCAGATCCAAAGACAATGCCGCTGGATCGTCGGCCTCCAGCAACCCCAAGATGAAATGGCCCATGGCCCCCCCCGGCTGTCCCACCAGTACTTGCCCCTTCGCATTGAAGAGCACGCCATCCCCCGATTCATCGACGAAGTAATGGGCAATGCCGGAAGGAGGCGCCGTTGGTGCTTTGGCCATACCGATCCTCACCGTGCCTTCACGTCATACGGAATGTGCTTGAACACCACCCGCGCCTGCGCCAGCCGCGCTTCGCCCAGGCGGCAGGCTTCGCCGTAGACCACCAGCGGCGCTTCGGGGTGCGCTGTGCCGGCGTGCAGGGCCAGCAAGGCGTCGAGCACAGCCGAGGTCAGCACATTGCCGCTGGCCGGGCGCTTGTCGCCCAGGATGCCGTTGAACAGCAGGTAGTACGCCGTGCGGCTTTGCAGCACCGGGGCGGGAGGCGCTTGCGGGATGTCTGAAATTTCAGATGAAATGGGCACCTCGCGCCCATCTGGCAAGCGCAAGCAGCTATCAAAAACAGAGTGTGTGCCCAGATAGGGCGTGCCGCGCTGGCCCTGGGCGGGGTCGAAGGCGGTGCCCGTTTCCTGCTGCCAGATGAAGGCGGCCAGCGTGGCAAAGCGCACGCCAGGGTGAATGCAGCCGTCGGCATCAAAAATCGGTGCGCCCAGGCGCATGAAGCGAAAGCCCCCGCCGCCCTGCCAGCCCACCGCCTGGCTGATGCCGCCTTGCTCGCCATCGACCACCTTTTGCAGGCGCGGCAGGCAGTGCGTGGCGGCGTGCTCGCCCATTTCAATGCCAATCCAGCGGCGGCCCATCTTGTGGGCGACGGCGGCGGTGGTGCCGGAGCCGAGGAAGCTGTCGAGGATGAGTTCGCCGGGGTTGGTGGCGATGTGGAGGATGCGTTGGATGAGCCGCTCTGGCTTTGGTGTCGAAAAAGTTGATTGTTTATCGAAACCCTGCGCCTCCAGCTTGGCCTCGTGGTTATGTCCGACTTCTTCGTTCAGCCAGAAAGTGGACGGCGGACGATCGGCGTCTTCATTGAGAAATTGTTTAACGTAGATTTCCCAAGCACCTTTGACTTGCACGAATTCTGTTTCAGCTTTGTCTTTATCGTAGGTTTCAGCCATCCAACGCCAACGACCTTCTGTGCCATCTGGCTTCACTGGATATATTTCGCTGCCGTCAGGGGCTGAAATCGGATACCACATTGATGGTCTGTCAGTACGTAGCGATTCGGATCCTTCTTTTCGCAAGGAACGTCGGCGATACGGCTTGCCCGTTTCTTTGTCTACGAATTTGAATTGCGCCGAGTTCTGACTCTTCGCCAGTCTCCCGACAACAAAATTTTTGCTTCTGGAATAGCAAAGTATGTGATCGTGATCATTGCTAAAGCCAACTGCGTCCATTCGCTCGCTGTAGACCTTTTGCCACACCACATTCGCCACAAAATTCCCCCGCCCAAACACCTCATCCATCAACACCTTGAGGTAATGCCCCTCGTTGTCGTCAATCGTCACCCAGATCGAGCCGTCTTCGCTCAGCAACTCGCGCAGCAGTTGCAGGCGCGGCAGCATCATGCTGAGCCACTGGCTGTGCTCCAGGTTGTCGTCGTAGTGCTCGAACGCGCTTTTGGTGTTGTAGGGCGGGTCGATAAAGATGCATTTCACCTGTCCCCGGTAAAACGGCAGCAGCGCCTTGAGCGCTTCGAGGTTGTCGCCCTGGATGAGCAGGTTGTTGGCTGCGCTTTGCGCATCGCCATGGGTGCTGACGGGTTCGAGCAGGCGGTAGGGCACCTGCGCGGCGGTGGTGAAGGCTGCGGCGCGGTTGAGCCAGTCGAGGGTGGGCATGGGTGCGGTGGGAAGCTTGGGTAGGGACAGTGGCCCGCAGGCCGCGGCACAACGGGTGAGGGCAGTGGGGCGCGCCCCTCTTGCCCCGGGGCCACGTTGGGGATGCGGCGGGGCTGCTCAGCGCGGGGTCAGTGGATCGCCGCCGCCACGATGATGCTGATGCCCAGGCACATCGCGGCCACCACCAGGCCCAGGGCCTGGTTCTGTTTCTCGACGATCTCGCGCCACAGGTCGTAGGGGGTGATCTTGTCCACGATGACAAAGCACAGCCAGAAGATGACCACGCCGATCAGCGCGTAGAGCATGGACCCGAGAAAGGCCGCAGGCCGGAGCCATTCGATTCCCATCATGATGTGTTCTCCTTGAGGTTTACTTGTGCCCACCGCCGGTGGAAAAGCCACCGAACGAGCCGCTGGAGCTGCGGTAGCCGCCCCCGGGCGAGCCCGAGCAGTTCGATAGCAGCACCAGCAGGATGATGAGCACCACGGCGATGAGGATGAGTGTGCCGCAGCCCAGGCCCTTGGCCGCCACGAAGGGGCCGGGGTCGTCGCGCTGGAGCAGGTCTTTCTTGTCGTCGAGCTTGAAGGCCTTGGCGACCGTGTCGCTGGCCAGCTTGTCGCCCGCCGACCAGGTCAGTTCGTTCTTGCTCTGCTCCATCGACAGCAGGCCCTTGGCGCTGGCGAAATCGCGGTTGGAGGTTTTTTGCCCGCGCTCGACCTGCCAGTAGAACTCGCCTAGCACATAGGTGGTTTCGGCCTCGTAGGTGTACTTGAGCTGGTAGGTGCTGCCCATGTACTTGGCGGTGCGTCCGTTGGCCGCCATTTGCGGGGCGCCGGTGGTGGGGCGCACCATGCTCCAGCCGTCTTCGGCATCGACCAGAAAGGCAAAACCGCGCTTCTGGTTGTAGAGCAGGTATTCGCTCCAGCCAAAGTGCTCGTCGTCGCCCGGCTCCACGCCCATGCGGTGCTGGAAACCCACCACCTGCCAGTGCACGCCCTGGAGCTGGCCCTTGCTGCCCAGCGGGATGATGGGGCGCACGGGCTCGTCCTGCTCGGCCGAGCGCAGCTCGCCGCCCACGCCGCTGCCGAGGTCGATGATGCTGGCGCACGAGCCGCAGGTGATGCTTTTGGTGGTGCTCAGCTGTACCTGCACGGGCGCGCCGCAGTGCGGGCAGTTGAACTGGCGGCCTTTTTCGTCCTTGGCGGATTCGTCCTTGAGGCCCTGCAGCTGCAGGTCTTCGAGCAGCACGGACTTGCCGCGTTCGACGTGGGGTGGCTGGCCGCTGTAGTCGATACTGAGCACTTCGCCGTCTTCGCTGCGCAGCTCGACCATGTCGAAGGGCTGGCCCAGCGGCGGCAGCTTGGGCAGTTCGCCCTGGGCCGAGATCAGGCTGGCCTGGCCGCTGAAGGCCACGCTGTAGGGCTTGCCGTTGATGGCGGTGGTGCTGCCCACGCGAAAGCGGCGGGCCTCGGGCAGCTCGCGCCCCGGGTCCATGGGGCGGGTGAAGACGTAGCTGCCGTTGTCTTCGCCCAGGCTGGCCATGGTGCCGTCCTGCAAAAAGGCGATCCATTCGGTCCAGACACCGGCTTCGTTTTTGTATTGCAGGCGGCCGATCAGCGTGAACGGGTGTTCTTTACCGTCCAGCGTGATGCGCCCGCTGGCCATGAGCTGCAGCGGGCTGTGGTCGTCGAACAGCTCGGCCATCTTGCCCAGGCGCTGCAGCACGTCGCCGCTGCGCACCACGGTGCTTTGGCAGAAGCCGCAGACGGCGTGCGTGGATTGCGCGCTTTTGAATTCGACCGGCGCGCCACAGCCAGGGCAGGGCGCGCGGTAGTAACGCTGGGTGGGGTCGGTCGCCATCAGGGGTGGGCCGACAGCGTTGATGGGTCTGGTATTTGAAGCTTTTTTAGCCTCTGACGCTTATCCATCAAGCGCTGCTAGCTATTGTTTCAATAGCTAACGGTTTACACCAGTTTCTTGAGCAGTTCGACCTTCTTGGCGTCGAACTCCTCCTGCGTGAGGATGCCCTTGGACTTGAGTTCGCCCAGCTTTTCCAGCGTGGCCATCACCTCGTCGGGCCGCACGCCCGCCGGTGCGGCCGCTGCAGCGGCAGCGCCCGCAGCCTGCGCCGCCGTACCGCCGCCGCCTTGCAGGCCTTGCTGGAGGTTTTGCGCCAGCACCTGGCCCAGCGCCACACCGGCGCCCAGGCCCATGGCGTCGCCGGCAATGCCGCCGCCGTTGCCCGCGCCTTCGGCAAACTTGGGAATGGCCTGCGCCGTCTGGTACTGCATGAACTTGCCCATGTCGTTGCCGACCATGCCCATGCCGATCTTCTGGTCCAGGATTTTCTGCAGTTCTTCGGGCAGGGAGACGTTCTGTACCGTCAGGCTCTCGATGGCCAGACCGATCTTGGCAAAGTGGGGGGTCAGCTCCTTGGCCAGCGCGTCGGCAAACATGACCTGGTTGGCCGCCAGGTCCAGAAACGGCAGGCCGCTGCCCGCAATGGCGTTGCTGATGTTCTGCAGCACCATGCCGCGCAGCTGGCCTTCGAGGTCGCCCGCGGGGTAGGACTCGCGCGTGCCCGAGATTTCGGTGTGGAACAGCTTGGGGTCGGCAATGCGGTAGGCGTAGTTGCCAAATGCCCGCAGGCGCACGGCGCCAAAGTCCTTGTCGCGGATGGTGATGGGCTGCGGCGTGCCCCACTTCTGATCGATCTGCTGGCGCGTGCTGAAGAAGTACACGTCGCTCTTGAAGGGCGACTGGAACAGCTTGTCCCAGTTCTTCAGGTAGGTGAGCACCGGCAGCGTCTGCGTGGTCAGCTTGTAGGTGCCGGGGCCGAACACGTCGGCTACCTGGCCTTCGTTGACGAAGACGGCCATTTGCGACTCGCGCACCACCAGCGTGCCGCCGTTCTGGATTTCCATGCCCGCCATCGGGTAGCGCCAGGCCAGCGTGCCGTCGCCGTCCTCGGTCCACTCGAGGATGTCGATGAACTGTTTCTTGATGAAGTCCATGAGGGCCATGTGTGCTCCCGGTTGCGGTGGAAAGAAGGAAAAAGGGTGGCCGGACATCATAGCAACCGTACATGGCGCAGGGCGCGGCGCGGCAGGCGTTTTCGTGAACAAGTTCCGGTCCTGGCCCTGGTTTTGGCCATGGCGGCGGTAGTCAGATTCAATGGCGCCCTCAATCAAGAATGATTATCATTTGCGCAAGCCCGGCCGATCGGAGGGCCTTCATCCAGGAGAACACCATGTCCCGTCTTCGCCGCGCCGCCCGCCAGAACAAGACCATGCTGCTCAAGACCGGCAGCTACTACCTGATCCACATCACCGTCGCCGCCTTGGTGGCCTATGCGGTCACCGGCAACCTGATCGCTTCGCTCACGCTCAGCCTGCTGGAGCCTACGGTGCAGGCATTTGCCTTCTTCTTCCATGAAAAAGCCTGGGAGCGCGCCGGGCGCAAGGCCAGTGCCGCTGCGGCCAACGCCGCCGCACCGCAGGGCGCGCCGCTTATGCCTGCGTGTTGAGCAGCGCGCCCAGCATGCGGTCTTCGGTCTGGAGGGTTTTCAGGTTGGCCTTGAAGGCGTAGGCGGCGGACATCTGTTCCACCGCTTCCTGCTCCAGCGCCACACCCTCCCGGGGTTCACGCTGCACGCTGGCGCGCACGCCGCCCTGCTCGGGCTGCGCCTGCAAGGCGACCGACTGGCGGCGAAACGCGGGCGTGTTCATGTTGGCCACGTTGTGCGCCGAGGCATCCAGCCGCAGTTGCGCGGCCTGCAGGCCGGAAGTTGCAATGGAGGAAATGCTGGACATGGAGGGCCTCGCGGGATGGGGGCTGGAAAGTGCCCATTGTGGACCGGTCGGAAGCAGTCTGCAAGACGCAGGACAGGCGCTCAGCCATGCGCTTCCAGCAGGCACTGCGTAAAAGCCTGCGCCGCGCGCGGCGGCTGGGGTGACTTGCGCAGCACACTGACAAACTGGCAGGGGTAGAAGAACTGCGCAGGCAGTACGGCCTGCATCAGCCCCTGGCGCTCGAAGCTCTCGGCGTAGTGGTCGGGCAAAAAACCCAGATAGCGGCCCGAGAGAATGAGCGTGGCGATCGACTCCTGGTCAAAACCCGTGGCTTTGCGGGGCAGGCGGGCGCCGTGGCTCAGTTCCATATTCGGCGAGTGGTAGCCCAGCCCGGCAAACTGCCAGGCGCGCAGGGCATCCCAGGTCAGCGCGGCGTGGTCGGCGCCAAACAGCGGGTGGCGCGCACCGCAGTACAGCAGCATGGTCTCGGTGAACAGGTTGGCGTACACCAGGCTTTGCGAGGCCCGGTGCGCGGGAATGATGCCGACGTGAAAGCTCCCGTCCATCAGGCCGCGCTCGATTGCCGGGATGCTGGCCACGTGCATCTGCAGGCTGACCTCGGGCGCCTGCGCGGCAAAGCGCGCAATCGCCTCGCCAATGTGCGCGGCCGGGTTGCTGGCGGTCTTGTCGAACACCGCCACGTCCAGGCGCCCGCCCATGCGGCGGTGGATGTCGTCAATGCTGCTGCGAAACGCATCCACGGCCGACAGCAGGCGCAGGGTTTCGTCGTACACGCGCTGGCCCTCGGCCGTCAGCGCAAAACCGGCCCGGCCCCGGCGGCACAGCGTCAGCCCCAGGCGCGTTTCCAGGTCTTTCATATGGCGGCTGACGGTGCTGGTGCCGATGTTCAGTTCCAGCTCGGCAGCCGACAGCCCGCCGCATTCCGCCACGGCCTTGAACACCTGCAGCAGGCGCAGGTCCATGTCGCTGAGCTGGCCGAGCACGGCGCGGTGTTTGGTGGGTGCAGGTTTTACTTGCATAAATTGTCAAGTAAACATTGATATTTGTTGATATGAGAGATTAACAGCTGCGTCAACAATGTCCAGTCTTAGGCATGGCTGCCCTTGCCGCATATCCACAGGAGACACCCCATGAGCTTTGTCCTTACCGAACCCCCGCTTGACGCCGCGCCGCGCATGGATACCGCCTGGCTCGATGCCTACTGGATGCCCTACACGGCCAACCGCCAGTTCAAGGCCAACCCGCGCATGATCGTCGAGGCCCAGGGCGCCTACTACACCGACAGCGAAGGGCGCAAGATTTTCGATGGTCTCTCGGGCCTGTGGTGCACAGGCCTGGGCCATGGGCGCCGTGAAATTGCCGAGGCCGTGGGCAAACAGGCAGCCAGGCTGGACTATTCGCCCGCCTTCCAGTTTGGCCATCCGCTGGCGTTTGAGCTGGCCAACCGCATCAAGGATCTCACGCCCGAGGGGCTGGACTATGTGTTCTTCACCGGTTCGGGCTCCGAGGCCGCCGACACCTCGCTGAAGATGGCCCGCGCCTACTGGCGCGCCAAGGGCCAGGCAAGCAAGACGCGCCTGATTGGCCGCGAGAAGGGCTACCACGGCGTGAACTATGGCGGCATCTCGGTGGGGGGCATCGGCGCCAACCGCAAGATGTTTGGCCAGGGAATTGAGGCCGACCACCTGCCGCACACCCAGCCCCCGGCGGGCTCGTTCCACAAGGGCATGCCGCCCACGGGGCGGGAGCTGGCGGACCGGCTGCTCGACCTGATTGCGCTGCACGACGCATCGAACATTGCGGCTGTCATCGTCGAGCCGTTCTCGGGCTCGGCGGGTGTGGTGATCCCGCCCGTGGGCTACCTGCAGCGGTTGCGCGAGATCTGCACGCAGAACAACATCCTGCTGATCTTCGATGAAGTCATTACCGGCTTTGGCCGTGCGGGCGCGCTGACCGGCGCCGAGGCGTTCGGCGTCAAGCCCGACATTCTCAATTTCGCCAAGCAGATCACCAATGGCGCGCAGCCCCTGGGCGGCGTGGTGGCCAGCAAGGAGATTTACGATACCTTCATGGCCGCGGGCGGGCCAGACTACATGCTGGAGTTTGCCCACGGCTACACCTACTCGGCCCACCCGGTGGCCTGCGCCGCAGGCATTGCGGCGCTCGACATCCTGCAAAAGGAAGACATGGTGGGCCGCGTGCAGGCGCTGGCGCCGCATTTTGAGCAGGCGGTGCACAGCCTCAAGGGCGCCAAGCATGTGGCGGACATCCGCAACTACGGTCTGGCGGCTGGTTTCACTATCGCCGCCCTGCCCGGCGAACCGGCGCGCCGCCCCTATGAGATTGCCATGGCGTGCTGGAAGAAGGGCTTTTACGTGCGCTACGGCGGCGACACCATCCAGCTGGCGCCGCCGTTCATCAGCGAAAAGGACGAGATCGACCGCCTGATCAACGCGCTGGGCGACGCGCTGTCCGAAACGGCCTGACAGCATCGCAACAAATGCTTCTGTATTGATAGCTGCTACCGCTTGTCCAATAAGCGTTAGAGCCATATTTAATTTAAATTTCAAGATATGCACAACGATCACAACGTCACCTCTGCCATTGGCCATCTGATTGATGGCAAGCTGGTGGCCGACACGGCGCGCACCCAGCCCGTTTTCAATCCCGCCACGGGCCACTCCGCCACCAGCGTGGCATTGGCCGGCCAGGCCACCGTCGAAGCGGCCATTGCCTCGGCAGAAGCGGCCTTCCCCGCCTGGCGCAGCACGCCGCCGCTCAAGCGGGCGCGCGTCATGAGCAAGCTCAAGGTGCTGCTGGAGGAGAACGCCGACAAGATCGCCGCCCTGATCACCGCCGAGCACGGCAAGGTGCTCTCAGACGCGCATGGCGAGCTGCAGCGCGGCATCGAGAACGTGGAATACGCCAGCTACGCGCCCGAGCTGCTCAAGGGCGAGCACAGCCGCAACGTGGGCCCCAACATCGACAGCTGGAGCGAGTTCCAGGCGCTGGGCGTCACGGCGGGCATCACGCCGTTCAACTTCCCGGCCATGGTGCCGCTGTGGATGTGGCCCATGGCGATCGCCTGCGGCAACACCTTCGTGCTCAAGCCCAGCGAGCGCGACCCGAGCAGCGCCCTGTTCATCGCCCAGCTGGCGCTGGAGGCGGGCCTGCCGCCCGGGGTGCTGAACGTGGTCAACGGCGACAAGACGGCGGTGGACACGCTGCTGCGCGACCCGCGCGTGAAGGCCGTGAGCTTCGTCGGCTCCACGCCGATCGCCGAATACATCTACGCCGAAGGCTGCAAGCACGGCAAGCGCGTGCAGGCCCTGGGCGGCGCCAAGAACCACGCCATCGTCATGCCCGACGCCGACATCGCCAACGCCGTGAGCGCGCTGATGGGCGCGGCCTACGGCAGCTGCGGCGAGCGCTGCATGGCCATCCCGCTGGTGGTGGCCGTGGGCGACGAGGCGGGCGACGCCGTGGTGGCGGGCCTGACCGTCGAGATCGCCAAGATGAAGGTCGGCCCCGGCACCGACAACGGAAACGACATGGGGCCGCTGGTGACCAAGCCGCACTTCGAGAAGGTGAAAGCCTACGTGGACAGCGGCGTGGCCGAGGGCGCCAAGCTCGTGGTCGACGGCCGGGGCGTGAAGGTGCCGGGCCATGAGGACGGCTACTTTTTAGGCGCCTGCCTGTTCGACCACGTGAAACCCGGCATGAAGATCTACCAGGAAGAAATCTTCGGCCCCGTGCTCGGCGTGGTGCGCGTGAAGACGCTGCAAGAGGCCATGAAGCTCATCGACGACCACGAATACGGCAACGGCACCTGCATCTTCACCCGCGACGGCGAGGCCGCGCGCTACTTCACCGACCACATCCAGGTCGGCATGGTGGGCGTGAACGTGCCGCTGCCCGTGCCCGTGGCGTACCACTCGTTCGGCGGCTGGAAGCGCAGCCTGTTCGGCGACCTGCACGCCTACGGGCCGGACGCCGTGCGCTTCTACACCAAGCGCAAGACCATCACGCAGCGCTGGCCGTCGGCGGGGGTGCGCGAGGGGGCGGTGTTCAGTTTTCCGAGCAGCCGCTGATTCCGGGCGGGCCATGGGCGCCTTCCAGCGCCCAGGCATTGCAGGGCTTATTTTATAATACGAAAATCAATTTCACGAATATCCGTCACAATGGAGCCTGCCCGCACAGGCATGACCGCTTGCGAGGGAAAAGTGAAAGAATGCCCATCAGCCACCCCTGAGCGTGGTTATGCCCACTGGAGACACCGCATGCCTGAGCAAGCCCCGGAACAGACCCCCACGCCCGACAAACGCGCCCTGCTGCGCAAGGCGGCGCTCGAATACCACGAGTTTCCCAAACCCGGGAAGATCGCCATCGCCGCCACCAAGCAGATGGTGAACCAGCACGACCTGGCGCTGGCATATTCGCCCGGCGTGGCCGCACCCTGCGAAGAAATTGTCAAGGACCCGAACGCCGCCTTCAAATACACCAGCCGGGGCAATCTGGTGGGCGTGGTCACCAATGGCACAGCCGTGCTGGGCCTGGGGGACATCGGACCGCTGGCGGGCAAGCCGGTGATGGAAGGCAAGGCGGTTCTGTTCAAGAAGTTCTCGGGCATCGATGTGTTCGATATCGAGATCAATGAAAAGGACCCCGAGAAGCTGGTCGAAATCATCGCCAGTCTGGAGCCCACTTTTGGGGGCATCAACCTCGAAGACATCAAGGCACCGGATTGCTTTTATGTGGAGCGCAAGCTGCGCGAGCGCATGAAGATTCCGGTCTTCCACGACGACCAGCACGGCACGGCCATCGTGGTGGGCGCCGCCATCCTCAATGGCCTGAAGGTGGCGGGCAAGGACCCCGCCAAGGTCAAGCTTGTGGCTTCGGGTGCGGGTGCCGCTGCGCTGGCCTGCCTGGGCCTGCTGGTCAAGCTGGGCATTCCACGCGAAAACATCTGGGTGACCGACCTGGCGGGCGTGGTGTACCAGGGCCGCACGGAGCTGATGGACGAAGACAAGGCGTTCTTTGCCCAGCCAACCGATCTGCGCTCGCTCAGCGAAGTGATCGCGGGGGCCGATGTGTTTCTGGGGCTGTCGGCCGGGGGGGTGCTGAAGAAAGACATGGTGGCCAAGATGGCCGCCCGCCCGCTGATTTTTGCGCTGGCCAACCCCAATCCCGAAATCCAGCCCGACGATGTCCAGGCCGTGCGCGACGACGCCATCATGGCGACGGGACGGTCGGACTTCCCCAACCAGGTCAACAACGTCCTGTGCTTTCCATACATCTTCCGTGGCGCGCTGGACTGTGGTGCGACCACCATCACACTCGAGATGGAAATTGCCGCGGTGCACGCCATTGCCGACCTGGCGCAGGCGGAGCAAAGCGAAGTGGTGGCGGCGGCCTATGTGGGCGAAAAGCTGGCCTTTGGCCCGGAATACCTGATTCCCAAGCCCTTCGACCCGCGCCTGATGATGAAGATCGCCCCGGCCGTGGCCCAGGCAGCGTTCGACAGCGGTGTGGCGCTGCGCCCGATTGCCGACATGGACGCCTACCGTGACCAGCTGCAGACCTTCGTCTATGCCTCGGGCACGATGATGAAACCCATCTTTCTGGCGGCCAAGACCGCCGCGAAGAAGCGTGTGGCCTACGCCGAAGGCGAAGAAGAACGCGTGCTGCGTGCTGCCCAGATCGTGGTGGATGAGCGTGTGGCCCGGCCCACGCTGATCGGACGCCCTGCAGTGATTGCGCAACGCATCGCAAAGTTCGGTCTGCGCCTGGAAGAAGGGCGTGACTACGATGTGGTCAACGTCGAGCAGGACCACCGCTACCATGATTTCTGGCACAGCTACCATCGCATGACGGAGCGCAAGGGCATCACCGAGCCGATTGCCAAGATCGAAATGCGCAGGCGCCTCACGTTGATCGGCAGCATGATGCTGCACAAGGGCGAAGTCGATGGCCTGATTGTGGGCACCTGGGGGCATACCTCGCACCACCTCAACTACATCGACCAGGTGATTGGCCGCCGCGCCGGCGTGGCCACCTATGCGTGCATGAACGGGTTGCTGCTGCCCGACCGCCAGGTGTTCCTGGTCGACACCCATGTCAACTACGATCCCACGGCCGAGCAGCTCACCGAGATCACCATGATGGCGGCCGAGGAAATGCTGCGCTTTGGCATCAAGCCCAAGGCGGCGCTTCTGTCGCATTCCAACTTCGGCAGCAGCGACCGGCCCAGTGCCGTGAAGATGCGCCAGACACTGGAGCTGCTGCGGGTGCAGGCGCCCTGGCTCGAGGTGGACGGTGAGATGCATGGCGATGTGGCGCTCAGTGGCAAGGCGCGGGCGACGCTCATGCCGCACAGCAGCCTGATCGGCGATGCCAACTTGCTGGTCATGCCCAACATCGACGCGGCCAATATCTCGTACAACCTGCTCAAGACGGCCGCAGGCGGAAACATTGCCATTGGGCCGGTACTGCTGGGCGCAGCCCAGCCCGTGCATATTCTGACGGCCAGCGCCACGGTCCGCCGCATCGTCAACATGACCGCACTCACCGTGGCAGATGCCAACGCGCAACGGTAAGTTATTGCACGAAAGTGTGCGCTAACTTACAAAAGTGGAGCGCGATCGAGGCCTCTGCCTAAACATTGGGCAGAGGCTTGCTTTTTTGGGGGGTTTCCGTCACACTAGCACCTTGAAATTTCGGGTTAACCCGTAGTTTCTGAAAGGTGTAGTGAGATGCTGAAGGCTGTAGCCGCCCGTGTGTGCAATGCAGGGCTTGCGTGTATTCTGGGTGCTGCTTTGGCGTTGGGTCCTTTGACAGGGCAAGCGCGCAACCGGCCATTCATTGATGGGGCTGCCACGATTTCCGTGGCGCAGCTGCCTCTCCAGGGACGCGAGACCTATGCGTTGATTTTCCAGGGCGGTCCTTTTCCTTACGACAAGGACGGGACGGTTTTCGGTAATCGGGAGAGGTTGCTACCCGCACACAAGCGCGGGTACTACCGGGAATACACCGTCAGAACACCAGGTGTCCGCCATCGCGGCGCCCGGCGCATTGTGTGTGGCGGCAGACCCCGGACACCGGACGCCTGCTATTACACCAGCGATCACTACGCCAGTTTTCGCGAAATTGTCGAATGACTCCCGCGATGCCACGTGCCCGGCCGCCTGTATTGCGCAGAGGAGCCGCTCCCTGTATGACGCTTTTTTGCGGTTCGCCGCAATGAGCCCGATTTTGGACTTTTAGAGAAAGAGACACGGAGATGGACACGCCACTTCGTAAAGACCAGGAATCCCCCCTGCGCGGTGTGCGCGCCAACATTGTGCAGTCCATTCGCGCTTTCCGCGTGCAGGATCTGCAGGATGCGGCCGCCACGCTGGGACACCATTTTCTTTACGCCAACCTCGCCCACGCACAGACCAAACAGGATGTGCTGGATCTGATCGCCCAGCAGTTCACCTTTCCGTCGCATTTCGGCAAGAACTTCGACGCCTTGTCCGACTGCCTGACCGACCCTCTGCACAAGTCGGGCCCGCAGCCCGGCTTCATCGTGGTGCTCGAGCAGATTCCTGCCACGGTCAAGTTCGACAAGGAAGCGCGCGAGCAACTGCTCGACGTGTTCCGCGACGTGGCCGATTACTGGGGCGATCGGAAGATACCGTTCCGCTGCTTCTATTCTTTTCTGTAGCCCGTTCTGCAACCCTCAGCCAGGCAGAACGGGCGAAAGAGGCTACGCAAACACCCGCGCCGGTGCAGGGCATCGACATGGGTGCCGACGTGACCGAGAAGATGCCCACCGACAAGCTGGTGGACATCTCTCCGATGGCGCTGCGCATGAGCAGCCCCTTCAATTCAGGCTACTGGCTCACGGCGGCCTGAGCGGCGCAGGCCTTGCAGCCATTCGCCAGCACACCCGCCCTTGTGGCGGGTTTGCCATTGGGGCAGTGTTCCAGGACGGATCTGGCGGGCCGCTATAGTGATCGGCCACTGGTTCGCCGCGCCCCATGACCAAAGAGAAAACCCTCTACACCTGCTCCGAATGCGGCGGCTCCACGCCCAAGTGGCTGGGCAAATGCCCGCATTGCAACGCCTGGAACACGCTTGTCGAAACGGTGGCAGCCCCCGCCATGGGCAAGAACCGCTACGGCAGTGCGCAACACGTCGGCTTGAACGCAGCCCAGCCCGTTGCGCCCCTGTACGCCATCGAGGCCACCGAGGTGGCGCGCACGCCCAGCGGCATCGAGGAACTGGACCGCGTGCTCGGTGGCGGCATCGTCGAAGGGGCGGTGGTGCTGATCGGGGGCGACCCGGGCATCGGCAAATCCACCCTGCTGCTGCAGGCGCTGGATGCGCTGCACCGCGCCGGCCTGCCCACGCTGTACGTCACCGGGGAAGAAAGCGGCGCGCAGGTGGCGCTGCGATCGCGCCGCCTGGGCTTGCACCAGAGCCAGGTCAACGTGCTGGCGGAAATCCAGCTGGAAAAAATACTGGCCACTCTGGAGGCCACGCAGCCTGCCGTGGCGGTGATCGATTCCATCCAGACGGTGTATTCCGACCAGCTGACCTCGGCGCCGGGCTCGGTAGCCCAGGTGCGTGAATGCGCGGCGCACCTCACCCGGGCCGCCAAGTCTTCGGGGGTGACCATCATTCTGGTCGGCCATGTCACCAAGGAAGGCGCACTGGCCGGGCCGCGCGTGCTGGAACACATGGTCGATACGGTGCTGTATTTCGAGGGCGATACCCATTCGAGTTTCCGGCTGGTACGCGCCATCAAGAACCGTTTTGGCGCGGTGAACGAGATCGGTGTCTTCGCCATGACCGAACGGGGGCTCAAGGGGGTGACCAACCCCAGCGCGATTTTTCTCAGCCAGCACAGCGAGCCTGTGCCGGGCAGTTGCGTGCTGGTGACGCTGGAAGGTACCCGTCCCATGCTGGTGGAAATCCAGGCCCTGGTCGATGGCGGAGGTCCCAACCCCCGGCGCCTGTCGGTGGGGCTGGAGCGCGACCGCCTGGCCATGCTGCTGGCGGTGCTGCACCGCCATGCGGGTGTGGCGTGCGCCGACCAGGATGTGTTTGTGAATGCGGTCGGCGGCGTGCGTATCAGTGAACCGGCGGCCGACCTGGCCGTGATGCTGGCCATCACCTCCAGCCTGCGGGGCAAGGCACTGCCCAAGGGCTTCTTCGCCTTTGGCGAAGTCGGATTGGCTGGCGAGGTGCGACCCGCGCCCCGTGGCCAGGAGCGGCTGAAGGAGGCCGCCAAGCTGGGCTTCAGCGTGGCCGTGGTGCCGCGTGCCAATGCCCCCCGGCAGCCGGTGGAAGGGCTGACCATCCACCCGGTCGAGCGCATCGAGGAAGCCATGGAGGTGGTGCGCGGGCTGACCTGACGGTCCAGCCGCGCGCGACCGGCAGGCGGCCAGGCGCCGTAAAATCAGCGGTTCTGCGAACCCAGCAACCCAAAGGACACCCATGAGCCCCGTAGTACCCTCGATGGCCGACCGTGACGGCAAGATCTGGATGGACGGCCAGATGATCGACTGGCGCGATGCCAAGATCCACGTGCTGACCCACACGCTCCACTATGGCTGCGGCGCCTTTGAAGGCGTGCGGGCCTACAACACGGCGCAGGGCACGGCTATCTTCCGCCTGGAAGAGCACACCGAACGCCTGTTCAACAGTGCCAAGATCCTGCGCATGAAGATTCCCTTCACCAAGGAGGAAGTGAACGAGGCGCAAAAAGCGGTGGTGCGCGAGAACAAGCTTGAATCGTGCTACCTGCGCCCGCTGACCTGGATCGGTTCGCAAAAGCTGGGCGTCTCTCCCAAGGGCAACCAGATCCACCTGATGGTGGCTGCCTGGGCCTGGGGCGCCTACCTGGGCGAGGAGGGCATGCAGCGCGGCATCCGCGTCAAGACCAGCAGCTACACGCGCCACCACGTCAACATCACCATGACGCAGGCCAAGGCGGTGAGCAACTACACCAACTCCATCCTGGCCAACATGGAGGCGCTGGACGACGGCTACGACGAAGCGCTGCTGCTCGACAGCTCGGGCTTCGTGTCCGAGGGCGCGGGCGAGAACATCTTCGTCATCAAGAACGGCGTGATCTACACGCCCGACCTGTCGGCCGGCGCCCTGAACGGCATCACGCGCAACACGGTGTTCCACATCGCCAAGGACCTGGGCCTGGAGATCGTGCAAAAGCGCATCACACGCGACGAGGTGTACATCGCTGATGAAGCCTTTTTCACTGGAACAGCCGCCGAAGTGACGCCGATCCGCGAGCTCGACCGCATTGAAATCGGCGCAGGCTCGCGCGGGCCCATCACCGAAAAAATCCAGAGTGCGTTTTTTGACATCGTCAACGGCCGCAATCCCCAATACGCCCACTGGTTGACCCGGGTCTAGGCGGGCCCCGCCTCCATGCGCATTGTTCACCTGCTTCTGACCAGCAGTTTTGCCGGCAGTGAGAGGCATGCCATCGAGTTGGCCAATGCGCAGTCAGAACACCACGAGGTCACGCTGATCCTGCGCAGGTCCAGCCGTAGCGGCAAGGCGGGAGGCTATGGGCACCGGGTTGATCCGCGTGTCAAGGTGCTCTGGGTGGACCGGTGGCTGGGACGGTGGCAGGCACGCCGTCTGGTATGCCAGTTGCGTCCGGATATCGCCCATGCGCACCTCAGTGATGGCTGCAAGGCCCTGGGCGGAGCGTGGGACCTGCGGGGCCGGGTTTTGCGGGTTGCCACGCTGCACATGCGCTACAAGCCCCAGCAGCATGCCCATCTGGATGCACTGGTAGCCATCGCGCCGTGGCAACTGGACGCCATTCCGTCGCCGCTGCGCGAACACACCGCCCAGATCGACAACTGGACCCTGCCCTATCGGCCCGCAGACGATGCACGCCGGCGTTTGCGGGCGGCAAACGGCATTGCGCACGATGCCTGGGTATTCGGCTCCATGGGCCGCATGGAGCGCACCAAGGGCTTTGATCTCTTGGTGGATGCCTTTGAACGCGCGGCCCTGCCGGGGGTGCACCTGGTGCTTGTGGGCCAGGGCGCAGAACTGGAGGCCTTGCGCCGGCGCAAGGTGCCCGGGGTTCTTCTGCCCGGGTTTTGCGAGCAGCCGCAGGACTGGATGGCAGCGTTCGACGGCTTCATCAGTGCAGCGCGCGAAGAGTCCTTTGGCCTGGTGTTCCTGGAAGCCATGGCGGCCGGGTTGCCTATCATCGCCACGGAAACCCAGGGCGCGCGCCATCTGAGCGCTGCGCTGGATGCCCGCATGGTGCCGCTGGAAGATGTTGCCGCACTGGCCGACGCCCTGCGTGCCATGCATGCGCAGCGCCCCGCACGCAGCAGCCGGGCGATGGAGCGCTTCAGCATCGATGCCAAGTTGTCGGAACTGGAAGCCTTTTACCAACGCGAGAGCGCGATGGCCCTGACCGGGCAGCCCGCAGTGCACCAACGGTAACCCGCGCCGCAGATGAAATGAAAGACAATCGGGCAGGTGCCCTGGCGCGGCCTGCTGTCCGCTGCAGCCTCACCCCTTCCTTCTTCACCCTACCTGCCATGCACACAATGAGCCAGAAAAGCATTGAACTCCAGGCCAAGGACCTTGACCACCAAGGCAATATCGCCTGTCCCAACCCGCAATCGGGCATCGCTCTCTGGAGCGGGCACCCCAAGGTGTATCTGGAGGTGGCGCGCACGGGCCATGCCGTTTGTCCGTATTGCGGCACTGAATACCGCCTGCGCGCGGGCGAAAAAGTGGCCGCCGGGCATTGATCGCCCCCGAACGCGTCCCTGATTCCTCCCTTCAAGCTCCCCTTGTTCCCCGCGCTTGATCTTCGGCAGCGCTGCAGCGCGCTGGCGGCGTTTGTGCTGCCCGCGCTGACCCTGGCCCTGCCCTCCGGGTATGCCTACGGCATCGTTCTGCTGACGCTGTGTGCGGTGGCTACGGCGCCGCACTGGCTGCGCCAGCCGATGGCATCGACGTCGGCGCGGTGGCTGCTGCTGGTGTTTGCCGTGATGGGTGCCGTCTGGCTGTACGGCGGCGACCTGTCCAAGGGCTGGAGCGTGCTGAACAAGCCTTCTCGCTATGGGCTGGCGGTGCTGTGTATTCCATTTGTCTTCGCTTTTCCGCCGAGGGGTCGGTTCTTGCTGCTGGGGATTGCCGTGGGCGCGGCTGCTGGCGGCTTCCGGGCCCTGTATGACGTGCATGTGCTCGGCTTTGACCGCGCCTGGATCGATTCCGCCACACGGTCCAGCGGGGCCATCCAATATGGCAACCTGAGCGGTCTTTTTGGTCTCATGTGCTGGGTGCAGTGGGTCGTGGGGATGGACCGCTGCCGCTGGCAGCAACGGCTGCTGATGGCCGCGTGCGCTGTGCTGGGCCTGCTGGGCTCGCTGCTGTCGCAGACCCGTGGCGGTTGGCTGGCGCTGGCACTGTGCATGCTGCCCCTGTCGTGGCTTCTGGTGCGCCACCTGTGGGGGCGGCGTGTTCTGGTGGGCGGTGCGGGCCTGCTGGCGCTGGTGGCGCTGCTGTGCTGGTACCAGGCACCCCAGCTGGAACAGCGTTGGGAGCAGGCGCAAAGCGAAGTCAGCGGCTACGTGGACAACGGCAACGCGCGCACCTCGGTGGGCCAGCGCCTGGACCACTGGCAACTGGCCTGGAACATGGGCCTGGATCGTCCGTGGGGCGGCTGGGGCGAGCTTGGCTACCAGCAGGAGAAACAGCGCCGTGTCGAGGCCGGTCTGGCCCAGCCCATCGTGCTGGAGTTCGGGCACGCGCACAACGAGTGGCTGGACATGTTTGCCAAGCGCGGCCTGGTGGGCCTGGGGGGATTGCTGCTCTTCTATGGCGTTCCCCTCGCCTTGCTCTGGCCTACACGCCAGCGCGTGCTGCGGCCCGATGGCCTGCTCGACCGCCAGGTGCTGTGCCTGCGCCTGGTGGGCGTGCTGCTTCCGCTGGGCTACCTGGGCTTTGGATTGACGCAGGTGTTCCTTGCGCATTTCAACGGCAACATGGTCTACCTGTTCATGGTGCTTCTGGTCCTGGCGGCGCTGGAGCCCGCAGCCGCCGAGCCGCCCCGGGCGCTACGCGCGCACAAGCTGCCGTAGCCGGGCCTGGGCCTCCTGGTCCAGGCGTGCGACCAGTTCCGCCGCGCTGGGCAGGTCGTGCACCAGGCCGACGGCTTCTCCCACGGTCGTGTGCGCGGCCGAAAAATCCCCGGCCTGCACGGCCGCATCGTAGAGGGCGCGCGCGGTCTCGGGCGCTGCGCGCAGTGCGTCGATGCGGCCCTCCCACTGGCGGTGCAGGGTGTTGCGCACCGCGCGAAAGTCATACGGCTCGGGCCAGTTCTTGCGCCGCAGAATGTCGAACACCGCACTGCGTGCCGTGCCATCGCCGTCCGTCTGCACAGCCAGCGCCTTGGCGCCGGCCGGCGCCAGGCTCTCCTGTGTGGCCCACAGGCGCGAACCCACGAGGGCGCCATCCGCACCCAGTGCCAGCACCGCCGCCAGCGTGCGGCCATCGGCAATGCCGCCCGCCGCCAGCAGCAGGGTGTCCGGCGCATGGCGGGCCAGCCAGTCGGCCAGTTCTGGCACAAAGGTGAGCGTGGCGCGGCCGTTGAGGGCATTCAGTCCGTGCCCACCGGCTTCTGCGCCCTGCGCCACGATGACGGCGGCGCCCGCGTCCACCGCCTGCGGGGCTTGCTGCATGCACTGGATCTGGCAGATCAGGGCCGCGCCGCTGGCCGCAATCCGCGCGGCATGGCGGCGGGCGTCGCCAAACGACAGCATGACGGCGCGCGGGCGCTGCGCGGGGGGCAGATCAAGCACCCAGTCCAGCGCCGAGGCGTCCTCGTCGAGCTTCCAGGTGATAAAGCCGCAGCCGATGCGGCCGGTGTCGGCGGCTTGCAAGGCCAGGGTGTATTCGCGCTGCGTCCAGGCCAGATCGCCATAGCCGCCGCCTACCAGGCCCAGGGCGCCAGCCCGGGCACAGGCGCTGGCCAGCGCACCGCCCGAGGCCAGCGCCATGGGCGCCAGTGCGATGGGGGTGGTCAGACCAAAACGGGCGGAAAAGCGGGAGTGTTGCAAGGCAGTCATCGTGCCATTCTCGCGCCATCAGCGCCGTGGTGCTGCGGCCGGACAGGGGGGTGCTTGACTGCTATGAATATTAAAGCTTATAGCGCTTGTGCATCAAAGATTTCAGGCAGAAAAGTTCTTGAAACCTATTGAATTCAAGCGGAACCAGCTCGCTTTTTTGTAGCGCTAGGGATGCGCGGCATTCTGCGCCATCATGCGGCCCCGCCGCTGCCTTTGCGCAGCGGCAGGCGCAGCACAAAGCACGCGCCGCCGCCGGCGTGGTCTTCACAGTGCACGCTGCCGTGATGCCGCCCGGCAATCGAGCGCACCAGGGCCAGGCCCAGGCCGACGCCACCGGCGCGTTCGCTGGCGCCGGGCAGGCGGTAGAACGGTTCGAAAATGCGTTCCCGCTGCTCGGGGGGTACGCCGGGACCCCGGTCGCAGACGCGCACCTCGGCCATGCTGCCCTTGCGGCGCACCACGACGGTGATTTCGCCCTGGCTGTAGCGCCGGGCGTTTTCCAGCAGGTTGCGCATGGCGCGGCGCAGCAGCTTGGCCACGCCCGCTACTTCCAGCGTGTCGGCGCCGGTGTCGGCGTCCAGCTCGGCATCGGCGCGGACGCATTCCTCCGCGGCCAGGCCCACCAGGTCCACCGGCTCGATGGTGCCCATGTCGGCCTCGTGGGCATCGAGGCGGCTGGCCAGCAGGATTTCGTCCACCAGCTGGTCCAGTTCGGTGATGTTGCGCAGGATTTCGGTGCGAAAGGCGGGTGCGGGCTGGCCTGTGCCCATGAGTTCGAGTCCCATGCGGATGCGCGTGAGCGGTGAGCGCAGCTCGTGCGAGGCATTGGCCAGCAGCGATTTATGCGAGCGCACGAGGGCCTCGATGCGCGTGGCGGCAGCGTTGAACTGGCGTGACAGCTCGGCCACTTCGTCGGTGCCGTGCACCGGCACACGGGCCGACAGGTCGCCTTCACCAAAGCGCTGCACGCCGTGCTGCAGCACATCGAGCCGTTTGAGAAGCCGCCGGATGATGGGGAACACCCCGACGGCGACGGCCAGGCCGACCAGGGCCAGCATCCAGACAAAGCCAAAGGGCGGGCGCATCCAGAAGGCGGCGTCCGGGCGGTGTCCCGGGCCCGGCGCGCGGTCGCTGCGGGGCTGGCGCGGGCTGATCTGCAGGCTGTAGCTGCGGCCATCCTCGCTCTCGATGCGCAGCTCGACACCCTCCCGCGCGCGCCCCGGCATGCGCGTGGCCAGCCCTGTGACCAGGGTGTTGCCTGCGTCGTCCCGCAGTACCATTTCGCGGCCCTGCGGTACCTCGGGCTGGGCATTTTGTTCGGCGGCCACGCGCCAGGCCCAGCCCACCAGCAGCGTCAGCACCGCCACGCCCCCGACAACGGCCAGCCAGATGCGCAGGTACAGGCGGCGGGAGAACAACGAGAACATGGCGCGGTCAGTCCTGCTGCTTGGCAAAGACATACCCCACGCCGCGCACCGTGAGGATGCGGCGCGGGTTCTTGGCATCTTGTTCAATGGCGGCGCGGATGCGGCCCATGTGCACGTCGATGGAGCGGTCAAAGGCTTCGAGCTCGCGCCCGCGCACCGCTTCCATGATCTGGTCGCGCGTGAGCACGCGGCCTGCGCGCTCGGCCATCGCCACGAGCAGGTCGAACTGGTACGAAGTGAGCTCGCACGGCTGGCCGCCGACCGTGACGGTGCGTGCATCGCGGTCGATCTCCAGCGAGCCAAAGCGCAGGGTCTGCGCAGCGGGCGGTGCGCCATCGGTGCGGCGGCGCAGGATGGCGCGGATGCGGGCCAGCAGCTCACGCGGCTCGAAGGGTTTGGGCAGGTAGTCGTCAGCGCCGATCTCCAGGCCGATGATGCGGTCCATGGGGTCGCCCTTGGCGGTCAGCATGAGCACGGGAACCTGCGCCGCAGGCCCGGGCAGCGCGCGGATGCGGCGGCACACCTCCAGTCCGTCCATGTCGGGCAGCATCAGGTCGAGGATGACCAGGTCCGGCAGGCTGCCGCCTGCCCCCTGCAGCTGGGCCAGGCCGCCCGCCGCATCGGTGTGGTGCGTGACCTGCATGCCCGACTGGCCCAGGTATTCGCCCACCATCTGCGCCAGGCGGGTGTCGTCTTCAATCATCAGCAGTTGTGTGGCCATGGGTCGAGCGTGCCTTTGCGCTGTCAGGGGGTGTTGTCGTGGGCGTAAAGTCCCGGTAAATACGGTGAGTTCTGCGCTCTTAGATATATAGCTGCAGGCGCTTTATGGTTGGGTGCCAGAGGGTGTTTTGACACGGGAAGCCAGCCACACCAGCGCCAGCACCGGAGCGCCCAGCAGGGCGGTGGCCGTGAAGAACTGCGCATAGCCGAAGGCGTTCACATAGTCCCCCGAGAACCCCGCAATGAACTTGGGCGCCAGCAGCATCATGGAGCTGAACAGCGCGTACTGCGTGGCCGAGTAGCGCACATTGGTCAGGCTTGAAAGATAGGCAATGAACGCTGCCGAGGCAATCCCGCTGGCCAGGTTGTCGGCCGAGACCACCGCAATCAGCGCAGTCACATCATGCCCGTACCCCGCCAGCCAGGCGAACAGCAGGTTGGTGCAGGCGCTCAGCGCGGCGCCCAGCATGAGGATGCGCATCACGCCCAGCCGCATCGACAGCACGCCGCCCACAAAGGCGCCCACCAGCGTCATGATGACGCCATACACCTTGGTGACGGCGGCCACCTCGTCCTTGGTATAGCCCATGTCCACATAGAACGGGTTGGCCATGATGCCCATCACCACGTCGCTGATGCGGTACACGGCAATCAGCGCCAGGATGAGCGCGGCCTGCCAGCCGTAGCGGCGCAGGAAATCGGCAAAGGGGGCCACCAGCGCGCCCTGCAGCCACTCGGCTGCGCTGCGGGCGGGCGGCAGCTGCACGGGTGCGGGTTCGCGGGAGAACAGCACCGTCACCACGCCGACGGCCATGGATGCCGCCATCGCCAGGTAGGCCGTCCGCCAGGCGCCTTGCTGGTACGCGGCGGCCCCCTGCGCCACGGCCTGTCCCAGTGCGGGCGCCACTTCGGCGCGGGCGGCAAGCCAGAGCACCCCTGCACCGGCCCAGATCATGGCCAGGCGGTAGCCTGTCTGGTAGGTCGCTGCCAGCGCTGCCTGGTGGTCGGCATCGGCCGATTCAATGCGAAAGGCATCGAGCGCAATGTCCTGCGTGGCCGAGCCAAAGGCCACCGCCAGCGCACACCACACGATCGGCCCCAGGGTCAGGCGCGGGTCGGCCAGCGCCATGCCGACCAGCCCGGCCACCACCAGGCCCTGGGACAGCAGCAGCCAGCTGCGACGCCGTCCCATCAGGCGGGTCAGCAGCGGGATCGGCAGCCGGTCCACCAGCGGCGCCCATGCCCACTTGAAACCGTAGGCCAGCCCCACCCAGCTCAGATACCCGATGGTGCTGCGGTCGATGCCCGCCTCGCGCAGGCGAAAACTCAGCGTGCCCAGCACCAGCAAGAGCGGCAGCCCGGCCGAAAACCCCAGCGTGAGCATGCGCAGGCTGGCGGGTTCCAGGTACACGCGCAGGGTCTGGAGCCAGGAGGTGCGGGGCGCAGCGGCGGAAGAGGAGCCGGGGCGGGGGTCGGAGGTGGGTCGCATGGGATGGGCGTTCGGGGCTGGGACATTATCCCCACGCCATTGCACCGTGCCATGCCCGGGCCTTTGCCCGCTTCGATAGACTCGGAAATACCATGCAGTCCCACGCCATTTACCCTTCATCCGCCCTCATGACGGGCTGCCGTTGCTGTGCAGGCCGAACGCCGGTCTGGAATGCCCGGCGCGGTTTTTTGCTGGCCGCAGCGACAGGTATCGCCACCCCTGCGCTGGCACAGGTGGATGTGGGCTCCTCGTCAAGCCTGCGCAAGCTCGTACCGGCCGAAACCCTGGAACGCTCTGCTGCACAGCAGTACCAGCAGATGCTGGGCCAGGCCCGCGCCCAGCGCGCACTGGCGCCCGAAGGGCACCCGCAACTGCAGCAACTGCACGCCATTGCACGCCGGTTGATCCCGTTCACCGCAGCGTGGAACGAACGAGCGCGCCAGTGGCGGTGGGAGGTCAACCTCATCGGCAGCAAGCAGATCAACGCGTTCTGCATGCCGGGCGGCAAGATCGCGTTCTATACCGGCATCCTTGACCAGCTCCAGCTGACCGAGGACGAGACCGCGATGATCATGGGCCACGAAATGGCCCATGCCCTGCGCGAGCATGCGCGTGAGCGTCTGGCCAAGACGCAGGGCACCAACCTCGCACTGCGGCTTGGCTCGCAGCTCCTGGGGCTGGGCGATTTGGGGAACATGGCGGCCAGCCTGGGCGGGCAGCTGCTGTCGCTGCAGTTCAGCCGCTCGGACGAGAGCGAGGCAGACCTGGTGGGTCTGGAACTGGCCGCGCGTGCGGGCTACGACCCTTCGGCCGCCGTGCGCCTGTGGCAGAAAATGGGCAACGCTACCGGCGGCAAGCAGGGCGGGCTCGCTTTTCTGTCCACCCACCCCTCCGGCCCCGCGCGCATCCGCGAGCTGGAACAGAACGTGCCCAAGGTGCAGGGGCTGTACGAAGCCGCCCGGCGCGCGGGCTGATTGCGCTATTAAAACAATAGCTGCTAGCGCTCATGAATAAAGCGCTGGAGCCTGTTTTTGCTTGAAAATTCTGGCTTGTGCCACGCCTGCCCGTGGTCAGCACAGACAGCCCATGGGCGATTCATGTCCCGCCCACGTAGGGGTTGCTCTGGCGCTCACGCCCAAACGTGCTCTCGGGCCCATGCCCGGGGATGAACACCGTCTGGTCCCCCATGGGCCACAGGCGGCCGGTGATGCTGTCGATGAGTTCCTGGTGGTTGCCCTGCGGAAAATCGGTGCGGCCGATGCTGCCGGCAAACAGCACATCGCCCACAAAGGCCCGGTCGATCTGCGGGGCATGGAACACCACGTGCCCGGGCGTGTGGCCGGGGCAGTGGCGCACGTTGAGCGTCTCGTTGCCGATCTGCACCTGGTCGCCATCGTGGAGCCAGCGCGTGGGCGTGAAATGCTGGGCTGGCGGAAAACCGAACATGGCGCTTTGCTGCGGCAGGCCGTCAATCCAGAACTGGTCTCCCGGATGGGGGCCGACGATGGGCAGGTCCAGGCGCCGGGCCAGTTCCCCGGTGCCGCCCGCATGGTCGATGTGCGCGTGGGTGAGCCAGATCTGGCTGAGCGTGAGTCCCAGGCGCTGGACTTCGGCCAGCAGCGTGTCCAGGTCGCCGCCCGGATCAATGACGGCCGCTTGCCGGGTGGCGTCGCACCAGACAATGGAGCAGTTCTGCTGGAAAGGCGTGACGGGAACGGTAAGGTAGTGCAGCATGCGTGGTCGGTGGGATGGATGTCAGAGATTGGTCGCTGCGATCACTTCGGCCATGTCGGTCAGGCCTTGGAGCACCTTTTCGATGCCGTCCTGGCGCAGGGTGAGCATGCCGGCGGCCAGGGCAGAGGTGCGGATGTCCGTCGCCGAGGCGCGGTGCCGGATGTGCTGGCGAATGACTTCGCTGCTCAGCATCAGCTCGTGGATGCCCAGGCGCCCGCGGTAGCCGTGCTGTTCGCACTGGCTGCAGCCCTTGTGGCGCCACAGCGTGATGCCGCCGGTCTCGTTGCCGTAGTGCTTGCGCCAGCGTTCGATCTGCGCCGCACGGGCTTCATGGGTGTTGGAGGAACTGCTTTCAAGGTACTGGGCTGCCATGGCCTGCAGGGTGTCGTCGTCGGCCGTCCAGGCCTCGCGGCAACCGGTGCACAGGCGGCGTACCAGGCGCTGCGCGAGGATGGCCAGCAGCGAGTCGGAGAAGTTGAAGGGGTCCAGCCCGATCTCCAGCAGCCGTGCAATGCTCTCGGGGGCCGAGTTGGTGTGCAGCGTGGACAGCACCAGGTGCCCCGTGAGCGAGGCTTCGATGGCGATGCGCGCGGTCTCCTCGTCACGCATTTCGCCAATCATGATGACATCGGGATCGGCCCGCAAAAAGGTGCGCATGGCGGCCGCAAAGGTCCAGCCGATGCGCGGGTTGACCTGGACCTGGCGCAGGCCGCTCTGGGTGATTTCGATCGGGTCTTCCGCCGTCCAGATCTTGCGTCCGGCGGTGTTGATGTCGCGGATCACCGAGTGCAGTGTGGTCGTCTTGCCGCAGCCCGTGGGGCCCACCACCAGCACCAGGCCATAGGTCTTTTGCACCACGTCACGCATGGCGGCCAGGTTGGCGGGGCTCAGGCCGATGTTGTCCAGCGGCAGCGGCTTGGCACCGGCCAGCAGGCGCAGCACCACGTCTTCGAGACCGCGTGAAGTGGGCACGGTGACCACGCGCAGTTCCACCGGCGGGCCGCCAAAGCGCGAGAAGTCGATCTTGCCATCCTGCGGTTTGCGGTGCTCGGAAATGTCCATGCTCGCCATGATCTTGATGCGCGCCACCATGGCATAGCGAAAGCGCGCGGGCAGCTCCAGGTAGGGCACCAGGTCGCCGTCAATGCGCAGGCGCACGCGCACGTTCTGCGGTGCAGGCTCGGTTTCGATATGGATGTCGGAGGCGCGGTGGGCAATGGCCTCGTCAATGATCGAGTTGATCAGGCGCACCAGGGTGTTGTCGGACTCGGTGACTACGTCGGCCTGGGTTGCATCGCTCTCGGGGGCGCTGCTGCTCAGGTTGAGCACCAGTTCCTGTGACGAGGCGCGTGCCGCCGAGGGCGTATGGGCGCCATTGCCCGCACGGCCTGCCGTGGCTGACGGAGCCGTGGCCGACGGGCTGGCCGGGTGCACGCTGTAGGCCCTGGCAATGGCGGGCAGCAGGGTGCCAGGCGCGGCCTGCAGCGGAAGCAGTCGGCGCTGGGTGAGGAAACGCAGCTCATCGAGCAGTGTGCGGTCGTAGGGGTCGGCCATCAGCACCACGAGCGCATCGTCGCGCGCCAGCAGCGGCAGAACCGATTCGCGCTCGGCGACGTCGCGCGGCACCAGCGCCAGTGCGGTGGCATCGGGCTGCAGGTGTTCGGGGTGCACCACGTATTCGCCCAGCCACGAGGCAATGGCCTCGCGCAACTGGTCTTGCGACAGGTGGCCTTGCTCTACCAGGATTTGGCCAATCAGGCGCTGCGTCCCCTGCTTGCGTTCCACCTGCTGCGAGCGCAGTCCTGCCATCAGTGCGGCCGGAGCCACCATGTCGGCGTTCACCAGCGCTTCGCCCAGGTGCCTGGCCTTGCCCACCAAAGGATGCGGTGTGGTGACCAGCCTCCACAGCGATTCGGCATCGTGGGGCTCGAAATACGTCGAAGGGGTGCCGTTGGCAGTCGATGCGGGCATGGTCGGGGTCGGTGGGCTGTCAGAGGGCGAAGGCGTAGTCCACGGTCAAGGGCGCGTGGTCCGAGAATTTCTCGCCCTTGTAAATGGATTCGGTGCGGGCGAGCGCTGCGAGCGCGGGAGTCGCCAGGTGGTAATCGAGCCGCCACCCGACGTTGTTGGCATAGGCCTGGCCGCGGTTGCTCCACCAGGTGTAGGCGGTGTCCGTGGCGGTCGGCTGCAGCTGACGGTAAACGTCGACCAGCCCCCCTTCCGGGTCAGTTGTGTGCAACAACTTTGTCATCCAGGCGCGCTCTTGCGGCAGGAAGCCGCTGTTCTTCTGGTTGCTGCGCCAGTTTTTCAGGTCGATTTGCTGGTGCGCAATGTTCACGTCGCCGCACAGGATGAACTCGCGCTCCCGCTTGGTGTGCATCAGGTGGGGATGAAAGGCGGCCAGGAAACGGTACTTGGCCAGCTGGCGCTCCTCGCCCGAGGAGCCGCTGGGAAAATAGGCGCTGATGATCGACAGCTTGCGCGCCGGGGTGTCAAAGCGCAGTTCAACGTAGCGGCCTTCGGTGTCGAACTCGCCGCCGTCGAATCCGGCGATCACTTCGCTGGGCTCATGCCGGGTGTAAATACCGACGCCCGAGTAGCCCTTTTTCTGGGCAAAATGGAAATGTCCCTGCAAGCCTGCCAGACGGTCGAAGCGGCCCTGGATGTCGGCGGCCTGCGCCTTGACCTCCTGTACACAAATACAATCCGGCCCGGTATCGGCGATCCATTGCTCCACGCCCTTGCTGGTGGCTGAGCGGATGCCGTTGAGATTGAGGCTGGTTAATCTGAACAAGGAATTCCCCATGGTGGATGTTGGCGCGCGTGCCGAATCAGGAGACGATCTGGCGCAGGGTTTTGTGCAGTTTGCCGTGGAGTCCGGTGTCCTGCGGTTTGGCGAATTCAAGACCAAGGCCGGACGCCTGAGCCCGTATTTCTTCAATGCCGGGCTTTTCGACGATGGCCGCAAGCTTGGCCGCCTGGCAGAATTCTATGCAAAAGCCCTGCTGGCCAGCGGCATCGAGTTCGACATGGTGTTCGGGCCGGCCTACAAGGGCATCCCGCTGGCAGCCACCGTGGCGGTGGAACTGGCCCGGCAGGGCCGCAATGTGCCCTTTGCCTACAACCGCAAGGAGGCCAAGGACCATGGCGAAGGGGGCACGCTGGTGGGTGCGCCGCTGCGCGGACGGGTGCTCATCATTGACGATGTGATGTCCGCCGGCACGGCTGCTCGCGAGTCGATCGCGCTGATCCAGGCCGCCGGGGCCACGCCCCATGCCGTGGCCATCGCACTGGACCGCCAGGAAAAAGCCACCGAGAATGGGCGCGATGTATCGCACAGTGCGGTGCAGTATGTGCGCCAGCAGCTGGGACTGCAGGTGTGTGCCATTGCCACACTGGCAGACTTATTGCTCTACCTGTCGGACGCGCAGGGAAGCGCCGCCATGGCGGCCCATCGCGAAAAGGTGCTGGCCTATCGCCAGCAATATGGCGTCGATGAAGGGTAATCCATTGAAAAGACCGGTGTTGAGATGGTGGGTTGGGGGGCTGCTGGCAGGGCTGTGCGGGCTTGTGGCTGCCCAGGCGGCACCGGCCAATACCCAGAGCATCTACACCTGTGTGGACAAACAGGGGCGCAAACTCACGTCCGACCGGCCCATTCCGGAATGCATCGACCGCGAGCAGCGCGAGTTGAGCCCCACGGGGACCGTGCGCCGCGTCATCGGCCCCACGCTCACCGAACATGAACGGGCGGCACGGGAAGTGGAGCGCCGCAAGGAGCAGGAAGAGCGCAACCGCATCGCCGATGAGCGCAAGCGCGAACGCGTCCTGGTGGCCCGCTACCCTGACAAGGCGGCCCACGATGCCGAGCGCGCCCTGGCCATTGCGCAGGTCGATGCAGTGACCGCCACGGCCACCCAGCGCATCGCCGAACTGCAGGCCCGGCGCAAGACCCTGGACCTGGAGATGGAGTTCTACCGCAAGGACCCGGCCAAAGCCCCCATGCTGCTGCGCCGCCAACTGGCCGAAAACGACGAGGGTGTGCAGGAGCAGCGCCGCTTCATTGCCGGACAGGACCAGGAAAAGCGCCGCATCCATCAGCGCTTCGACGAAGAGCTGGCACAGCTTCGGCAGCTATGGGCGGCCCAGCGCGTCGTACCGGCGCTGCCGGTGTCCCCGCCCGTGACTACAGCGCGTTAGCCCAGGCGCGCGCGCAGCAGGTCGGTCGCCTGTTGGGGGTTGGCCTTGCCCTTGCTGGCCTTCATGACCTGGCCCACCAGGGCGTTGAACGCCTTGTCCTTGCCGGCCTTGAACTGCGCCACGTTGTCGGGGTTGGCTGCAATGACTTCGTCGATGATTTTCTCCAGCGCGCCGGAGTCGTTCATCTGTTTGAGGCCCCTGGATTCAATGATGGCGTCCACATCGCCGCCCTCGCCTTGCCACAAGGCATCAAACACCTGTTTGGCAGCATTGTTCGAGATCGTGCCGTCAGCGATGCGTGCCAGCATGGTGGCCAGCTGTGCGGTGGTGAGCGGTGCCTGCTCCACCGCCATCTCGCCGACATTCAGGCGCCGCGACATTTCTCCCATGATCCAGTTGCTGGCCAGCTTGGCCTGGCCGCTGGCCTGGGCCACGGCTTCAAAGTAGGCCGCCATGGCCTTGCTTTGCGTGAGCGTCGTGGCGTCGTACTCGGGCAGGCCGTAGTCCTGCACGAAGCGCGCCGCCATGGCGCGGGGCAGCTCGGTCATCTGCGCGCGCGTGCTCTCCACCCATTCGGGCGCGATCACCAGCGGCGGCAGGTCCGGGTCGGGGAAGTAGCGGTAGTCGGCCGCGTCTTCCTTGGTACGCATGGCGCGTGTCTCGCCCGTGTCGGGGTTGAACAGCACGGTGGCCTGCTCGATCGCGCGGCCGTCTTCGAGTTCCTCGATCTGCCAGCGGATCTCGTAGTCGATCGCCTGCTGCATGAAACGGAAGCTGTTGAGGTTCTTGATCTCGCGGCGCGTGCCCAGCGGCTGGCCGGGCTTGCGTACGGAGACGTTGGCGTCGCAGCGGAACGACCCTTCCTGCATGTTGCCGTCGCAGATGCCGATCCAGGTGACGATCTTGTGCAGTTCCTTGGCGTAGGCCACGGCCTCCTCGGTGCTGCGCATGTCGGGCTCGGTCACAATCTCCAGCAGCGGCGTGCCCGCGCGGTTCAGGTCGATGCCGCTCATGCCGTGGAATTCCTCGTGCAGCGACTTGCCCGCGTCTTCCTCCAGGTGGGCGCGCACCAGGCGCACGGTCTTCTTCTCGTCGCCGAGGAAGAAGCTCACCTCGCCGCCTTGCACCACCGGGATCTCGAACTGGCTGATCTGGTAGCCCTTGGGCAGGTCGGGGTAGAAGTAGTTCTTGCGCGCGAAGATGCTCCGGGGCGCGATGGTGCTGCCCAGGGCCAGGCCCAGCTTGATGGCGCAGGCCACGGCCTCGCGGTTCATCACGGGCAGGGTGCCGGGCAGGGCCAGGTCCACGGCGCAGGCCTGGGTGTTGGGCTCGGCGCCGAAGGCGGTGCTGGCGCGGCTGAAGATCTTGCTGTGGGTGGCCAGCTGGGTGTGGGTCTCGAAGCCGATGACGACTTCGTACCCGTGGATCAGTTTCGCAGACATGGGGAGCTGTCCTTGGCTATCAAAAAGAGGAGCTGCTAACGCTTGATTTGATTGTGTTTCAGCATGATTTGATGCTGAGTCTGTTTGTTATCAAGCGCTGGCAGCTATGGTTTTCAGAGCGGGCTGCGCAGGTGGAAATCCGTGGCCTGCTGCAGGCGGTGGGCCGCGTTGAGCAAGCGCGCCTCCTGGAAGTAGTTGCCGATGAGCTGCAGGCCCACCGGCATGCCGCCCTCGCCAAAGCCCGCGGGCACGCTCATGCCGGGCAGGCCGGCCAGCGAGGCCGGCAGCGTGAAGATGTCGGCCAGGTAGTCGGCCAGCGGGTCGCTGCCATGCTCGCCGAGCTTCCAGGCCACGGTGGGCGCCACGGGACCGGCGATCAGGTCGCAGTCCTTGAAGGCGTTCTGGAAGTCGTCGGCGATCATGCGGCGGATCTTCTGCGCCTGCAGGTAGTAGGCGTCGTAGTAGCCGTGCGAGAGCACGTAGGCGCCGATCATGATGCGGCGCTTGACCTCGTCGCCGAAGCCTTCGGCACGCGTCTTCTTGTACATGTCCAGCAGGTCGCCATAGTCCTTGGCGCGGTGACCGAACTTCACGCCGTCGAAGCGCGAGAGGTTGGACGAAGCTTCGGCCGGCGCGATGATGTAGTACACGGGAATGGACAACTCGGTGCGCGGCAGGCTGATGGGCACTAATTTTGCCCCGAGCTTCTCGTATTCCTTCAGCGCGCCGTCCACGGCGGCACGCACGCCGGGCGCCAGGCCCTCGCCAAAGAACTCTGCCGGAATGCCGATGCGCAGTCCGTCAATGGAGTCATTGAGCGAACGGCTGAAGTCTTCGCAGGGCAGGTCGAGCGAGGTGGAGTCGCGGTCCGGGTCGGGGCCGCACATGGCGGAGAGCAGCAGTGCGCAGTCCTCGGCCGAACGGGCCATGGGGCCGGCCTGGTCCAGGCTGGAGGCGAACGCGACCATGCCGTAGCGTGAGGCGCGGCCATACGTGGGCTTGATGCCGGTGATGCCGCAAAAGCTGGCGGGCTGGCGGATGGAGCCGCCGGTGTCGGTGCCCGTCACGGCCGGGGCCAGGCGGGCAGCCACGGCCACGGCGCTGCCGCCCGATGAGCCGCCGGGGATGCGATCGGCTGCCCAGGGGTTGCGCACGGGTGCGGGCGCGTCGAAACCGATGGGGGCGACGGCCGAGTTCTCGTTGGCCGAGCCCATGGCGAACTCGTCGCAGTTGAGCTTGCCCAGGGTGACGGCGCCCGCCGCCGCCAGGCGCGTGACGACCGTGGCGTCGAAGGGCGACTGGTATCCGGCCAGCATCCTGGATCCGGCGGTGGTGGGGAAATCGCGCGTGACGAAGATGTCCTTGTGTGCCAGCGGCACCCCTTCGAGTGCGCCGCCGGATCCCTTGGCCAGGTGCTCGTCGGCACTGCGGGCCTGAGCCAGCGTGGCATCTTCATTCAGGGCTACGAAGGCGCCCAGGTTCTGGTGCTGGCGGGCGCGAGCCAGGAAATGCTGGGCCGCTTCCACCGCGGAGACACGGCGTTCGCGCAATTCGGTCGCAAGCTGGGCCACTCCCAGGTCGTGCAGTGCGGTGCGGGAGGTCATAAGGTCTTACTCGATCACTTTGGGCACAAGGAACAGGCCACGCTCGACAGCCGGGGCGTTCTTCTGGTTGGCTTCGCGCGCATTGGGCTCGCTGGCAATGTCTTCGCGCAGACGCAACGCCACTTCCTGGATGGTGGCGACGGGGTGGGACAAGGGCTCAATGCCCTGGGTGTCCACCGCACGCATCTTCTCCACGATATTGAAGAAACCATTCAGCTGTGTAAGCGCTTGCTCACTCTCGCTGGCACTGATTTCAAGCCGAGCCAGATGGGCAATGCGGACGATGTCCTGGGGAGTCAGTGCCATAGGAAAAAAGGGGTCGGAAACCGGATGTAAAGCTTCGCAAGCGGGTATTCCGGTAAGAGTTATTCACAGGGGATGCGTTATTATCCCGCCTTTGCCGCCATACACCGCAATTGGCGGGTCAATGTGCGCAGTAGACCCAGATTAGACACCACAAAACCGGCGATGGCAGGCCGAAGCGCTTGCTGTGCCCGAGAGGATTTTGAATGTTCGGAGCTTTCCGTCGGTACTTTTCCACCGATCTTGCCATTGACCTTGGCACCGCCAACACCCTGATTTTTGCCCGTGACAAGGGGCTGGTGCTGGACGAGCCCTCGGTCGTGGCCATCCGCCATGAAAGTGGGCCGCACGGCAAGAAGGTCATCCAGGCCGTGGGCCGGGAAGCCAAGGCCATGCTCGGCAAGGTGCCCGGCAACATCGAGGCCATCCGCCCGATGAAGGACGGCGTGATCGCCGACTTCGTGATCACCGAGCAGATGATCAAGCAGTTCATCAAGATGGTGCACCCGCGCACCCTGTTCACGCCCAGCCCGCGCATCATCATCTGCGTGCCCTGCGGTTCCACCCAGGTGGAGCGCCGCGCCATCAAGGATGCTGCCGAGGCCGCGGGTGCCACGGCGGTCTATCTGATCGAGGAGCCCATGGCCGCCGGTATTGGCGCGGGCCTGCCGGTCAGCGAGGCCAGCGGTTCCATGGTGGTCGACATCGGCGGCGGCACCACCGAGGTGGGCGTGATCTCGCTCGGCGGCATGGTCTACAAGGGCAGCGTGCGCGTGGGCGGCGACAAGTTCGACGAGGCCATCATCAGCTACATCCGCCGCAACTACGGCATGCTGATCGGCGAACCCACGGCCGAGGCCATCAAGAAGCAGATCGGCAGCGCCTTCCCGGGCTCCGAGGTGCGCGAGATGGAAGTGCGCGGGCGCAACCTCAGCGAAGGCGTGCCGCGCAGCTTCACCATTTCCAGCAACGAAGTGCTGGAGGCCCTGACCGAGCCGCTCAACCAGATCGTCTCGGCCGTCAAGAACGCGCTGGAGCAGACGCCGCCCGAACTCGGCGCCGACATCGCCGAGCGCGGCATGATGCTCACCGGCGGCGGCGCCCTGCTGCGCGACCTTGACCGCTTGCTGGCCGAGGAAACCGGCCTGCCCGTGCTGGTCGCGGAAGATCCGCTGACCTGCGTGGTGCGCGGCTGCGGCATTGCGCTTGAACGCATGGATCGCGCGGGCAGCATTTTCACCAGCGATTGAAGCATCCAGGCGTTACGCACGCTGTGGACGGGCGTTCTCCCTGCATGAACCGGGTTGTTCAACTCCCTTCGTCCTGCATGGTGGTGCAGTTTGCAATGGTGTCTGCCTGAAGGAGCGACCGCATGCCGCTTGGGACCCTGGACCGTCGCGCCCCTTCCTTCATGCGGCAGGGGCCGTCGGCCGTTTCACAGCTTGTCCTGTACAGCGCCTTGGCGCTGTTTTTGATGGTGGCCGATGCCCGTTTTCGTGTAACCGACCCCTTGCGCAAGGGGATTGCCGCTGTGCTCTATCCGGCCCAATGGGCCATGGTCAAGCCCGTAGAGTGGGCTGAAGAGGCCGCAGGCTATTTCCAATCCTTGAAGGCAGCGCAGTCCGAGTCCGACCTTGCGCGCAAGCAGCTTGCACTGCAGTCGCAAAGGGCCCACCAGGCCGATCAACTGGCCCACGAGAATGAACGCCTGCGCCAGCTGCTCGGTTTGCGCGCGCGCCTGCAGGGAGCCTCCCAGGCCGCACAGATCCTGTATGAGACCACCGATCCCTATTCGCGCCGGGTCATGGTGGATCGGGGGCAGGATGCCGGAGTGCAGGCAGGATCACCCGTGCTCGATGGTGCCGGTGTGCTGGGGCAGGTGACGCGGGTCTATCCCTTTGTGAGCGAAGTCACCCTGCTCATCGACCGCGATCAGGCCATCCCGGTGGTCAACATGCGGACCAATGCGCGTGGCGTGGCCTACGGAGATCCCGTCGCCAGCCATGGGGGCGGCATGGAATTGCGGTTCGTGTCGGCCAATGCCGATGTCCAGGAGAACGATCTCTTGACCACCAGCGGGCTCGACGGGGTGTATCCGTCCGGTTTGCCCGTGGCACGGGTGGTGCGCGTCGAGCGGCGGGCCGATTCGGCCTTTGCGCGCATCTATTGCGCACCCATAGCGGCTATCCAGGGGGCACACCACGTGCTCTTGCTTGAACCGGTGGCGGGAGGTATTGCGCAACGCCCAGAGCCTGCGCCGGACGATGGCGCGGGCCGCAAGAAGGGGCGCAAATGAGGCGAGAAATCTCTTTTTGGGCGGGAGGATTGCCATGATCATGCCCCGCGGCCAGCAATTGCTGTTGCCCGTCAATCCCGTCTTTATCGGAGCCAGCCTGGTGGCGGCCCTGGCGTTCAACATGCTGCCGCTGGGCCATGTGCCCTGGATGCCCGATGCCCTGGTGGTCCTCCTCGCTTTCTGGGGCGTGCACCAGCCCCTGCGCGTGGGCATGGGGATCGCGTTCCTGCTGGGACTGTGCATGGATGTGCAACAGTCCTCCCTGCTGGGCCAGCATGCGCTGGCCTATACCGTCCTGCTCTACGGCACACGTCGCACACACCGGCGTGTGCTGTGGTTCAGGCCCGGGCCGCAGTCTTTGCAGATGGTGGGACTTTTCGTTGTCGCCCATGCCGTGGTGCTCCTGGTGGGCGTGCTTGCCGGCGGCGTTTTCCCAGGGTGGTCGGTGTTGGCTGCTCCGGTGCTGGAAGCCATGCTCTGGCCGCTGGCCAGCTGGATCCTGCTCGCACCCCAGCGCCGGTCGCCCGACAGCAACGACAAGCGTGCGCAATGATGCCGATGACAGGGAGGCAGGCTATTCCGGGGGCGTTGATCGCGGGCAGCCCTGCGCACCGTTGCGCCGCACGGAGGGGCCGTTGCCGCCATGACTGAGCTGCGCAATGCAGAACTGGATGCGCGGCGGTTTCGCCGGCGTATCCTCGTGGTGGGGGCGGTGGTGTTTTTCGCCTTTTGCCTGGTCGTGGCGCGCCTGGTCTTCCTGCAGGTGGTGCGGCATGAAGACCTGGCGGAGCAGGCGGAGAGCAACCGCACGGCCATTGTGCCGGTGGTTCCCAACCGGGGCCTGATCCTTGATCGCAATGGCGTGGTGCTGGCCACCAACTATGCGGCCTATACGCTGGAAATCACCCCGTCCAGAGTGGGCGAACTGGACGAAACCATTGATGCGCTGGCGCAGGTGGTGGACATTCAGCAGCGCGACCGGCGGCGCTTTCGGCGTCTGATGGAGGAGTCGCGCGGTTTTGAATCCCTGCCCATTCGCACCCGGCTGTCGGACCAGGAAGTGGCGCGTTTCACGGCGCAGCGCTACCGCTTTCCAGGGGTGGATGTGAAAGCGCGCTTGTTTCGCAACTATCCGCTGGGCGAGGTGGCCAGCCATGCCATCGGATACATCGGGCGCATCAACCAGGCAGAAAAGGCGCAAATCCAGGATTCGGACGATGAAGCCAACTACCGGGGGACCGAATACATTGGCAAGCTGGGCATCGAGCACAGTTTCGAGGCGCCCCTGCACGGAGTGACCGGTGTCGAGCAGATGGAAACCTCGGCGGGTGGCCGGGCCGTGCGCAGGCTCGACAGCTTTCCAGCGACACCGGGCCAGACGGTTCAGTTGTCTCTGGACATCAAGCTGCAGAAGATGATCGAGGATCTGTATGGTGAGCGCCGGGGCGCCCTCGTTGCCATCGATCCCCGCACAGGAGAGGTCCTGGCACTGGTCAGCAAGCCGACCTTCGATCCGAACCTGTTTGTCGAAGGTATCGATGTGGAGAACTGGACGGCCCTCAACAAGTCGCTCGACAAGCCCTTGCTCAACCGCGCATTGCGCGGCACCTACCCTCCGGGCTCCACCTACAAGCCTTTCATGGCCCTCGCGGCACTGGAAACCGGAAAGCGCACACCGACGGCCATCACCATGGACAACGGTTCCTGGACTTTTGGCGGGCATACGTTCCGCAGCCATGGAGACCACGGCCTGGGACCGGTGGACATGTACCGCAGCATCGTGCAGTCCAGCAACGTGTATTACTACCAGTTGGCCAATGACATGGGCGTGGATGCGATGCACGATTTCATGAAACCGCTGGGGCTGGGGCAAATCACGGGCATTGACCTCAATGGCGAGGTGCGCGGTGTGCTGCCCAGCCAGGAGTGGAAGCGCAAGGCCTACCGGCGGCCTGAGCAGAAGAAATGGTATGCGGGAGAGACCATCTCTCTGGGCATTGGCCAGGGCTACAACACCTTCACCATGCTGCAGCTGGCGCAGGCCACCGCCACACTGGCCAATGGCGGGGTGCAGCATCGCCCGCACCTTGGCGTGGCTACCCTGGATGCGGTGACGCGCGAGAGGCATCCTCTGGAGCAGCCGGCGCCCGTGGATCTGGGTTTCAAGCCTGCCAATGTGGATGTGGTGCGGCGAGCCATGGTGGGCGTGACGCAAGGGGGGACTTCGACGCGGGTGTTTGCTGGGGCGCGCTATCTGTCTGCAGGAAAGACCGGCACCGCGCAGGCGGTGACCATCGGCCAGAAAGACCGATACAACGCCGCCAAACTGGAAGAGCACCAGCGAGACCATTCGCTCTACATTGCTTTCGCACCGGCAGAGTCGCCCCGCATTGCCTTGGCGGTGATCGTTGAGAACGCGGGTTTTGGCGCAGCCCACGCCGCCCCGATTGCCCGGCGCGTGTTTGATTACTGGCTTCTGGGGGAATACCCCAGCGAAGAGGATGTGGCTGCCATGCGCAAGGGCGTTGTTACGGCGCCCATTGGCAAGCCGCGGCAGGTGGCCGACATCGTGCTGCCCGGGCCTGAGTGACGGGCGTCAGGCGGTGATGGTGGCTGGAGCGGCGGGGCGCCATTGGCTGAAGATCAGGGCTGCTACCACCAGACTGGCCCCACTGAGCCCGGCCCATCCCAGGCGTTCACCCAGCAAAGCCCAGGCCGTGAGGGCTGCAAAAACCGGTTCCAGGCCAAAAATGATGGCGCTGCGCATGGCGTCCACACGCTGCTGCCCCCAGGCCTGCAACGTGACCACGACGACACTGGCTAGCAAACCCAGGTAGAGCAGCGCCATCCAGGCCGAACCGCCGAGGTGCGCCAGCGCTCCCAGCCAGGCCACGCCCGTGCCGCGCGCCAGCAGCAGCGCCATGGATGCCAGACACATCATGGTGGCCTGGGCGGCTGCCATGCGGGTGGACCGCAGCGGCAGCACCATATTGCGACGGGCGCACTCTTCCAGGGCCAGGATGTAGATGGCGTAGAACAGCGTACTCGCCAGCGTCAGGGAATCGCCCAGGTTCCACGGCTCATCCTCATGGAACATCAGCACCATGCCGACGCAGGCCATGGCACAGGCCGCCCACAACTGCCAGCCATAGCGGCGCTTGAGAACCAGCATGGCCAGCAAGGGGACGACCAGGACGTTCAGGCCGGTGACAAAGGCATTGCGGTTGCTGCTGGTGCGCGCCAATCCTTCGATCTGCAGCCAGAAGGCCAGAAACAGCAGCAATCCCAGGGCGCAGCCCCACAGGCGCTCACTGCGGCGCATGCCCCACCACAGGGGCCCAAGCACGACCAGGGCGATGGCAAAACGCAGCCAGATGATCTGCAGGGCATCAAGCTGGGATGACAGCAGCTTCATGGCGGGGAACGTGGTTCCCCACACCATGGTGACCAGAAGCAGGGCCAACAGGCCAAAACGTTCACGGCGCATAAAAAAAGCTGACCGGTTGCCCGGCCAGCTGCGTGAGGGGGGCGAAGGGATGTCAGTTGAAGAGGTAGCGCGCCTGCAGGTTCAGGCGCGTCATACGGCCGGTGTCGCCGCCAAACGTGGTGCGTCGACCGCCCAGCAGTTCGCCACCCAGCTCCACGTTCTTGATCGGCGTGTAGTACAGGCCGGCATGCCACTGGAACAGCTTGAGATTGCCGCCCGAGCCGTAAGCGTTCACGTAGTCGTCGCCCAGCTTGCGCCGGGATTCCACCCAGCCCATGGCCAGCGTGCCGCGCAATTGCTCGCTGAATACATTGCCCAGGCCCAGTACCACGCCCTGGGCGCGATCCAGCCGCAGCGTGCTGCCATCGGCCACGGGGTAGTTGGCGCCGACCAGGTAGGCACCGTCGTTGTCACCATCCATCAGCGTGTACTGCGCCATCAGCGTGGTGGTCCCGGTGAGCTTGTAGGAGCCCGACAGGCCGAAGCCCAGGCCGCGCTTGCTGACTCCGCCCATGCGCTGCTCGTGCGAAAGCATGCGGGCGCTCATGCTGCCCCAGTCGTAGCCCTTGTCGATGCGTGCGATGAGGTTGGGCGAGTGCGCACCGTCGGACGGGTCTTCGAGGGCAAACTGGAATTTGGCCAGGTTGGGGTTGTTGTAGGTGTAACGCACCTGCACCGGGCGGCGGGAGGTGGCGCCGGGCGGGCCATTGAAATCCACGGTCTCGGGCAGGTTGTCCAGATCCATGAAGGTGGACCAGGTCTGGCCGATCAGCCAGCCGGCGTACTCGCCATAGGCGTGGCGCAGGCGCAGGCGGTTGCGGTTGCACTCCGAGCCGCAGTAGCCATAGAAATCGGCCTCGATCTTGGTGTTGAACGCGCCGTTGCCCATGGGGGTGGAGGTTTCAAAACCAAATCGCGAGGTCTGGCCGGTCAGCACGGTCTTGCCATGGTCGCTGCTGCCCAGGGGCTGTTCGGCGAGGTTGGAGAAGTTGTCACCGGGGGCCGTGCCCTTGAAGTCCTTGATCAGGTTGGCTTCGGCAAAACCGTAGACGCGAATGGATGTCTCGCTGCCCGGCAAACGGAAGCTGCCCGGAATGTCGCCCAGCACGACCGCATCCTTCTGCTTGAGTTCGACCGCGTCGATACGGTCGTTCCAGCCCGACGCCGAAGCGGCGGGTGCCTGGGCTTGCTGCGCCTTCATCTGGTTCAACTCGGCGCGCAGGGCCTTGAGTTCATTGCGCAGTTCCTCGAAATCCTTGGCCGACTGGGCCAAGGCGCCCGGGGGCAGACTGCACAGGCCGGCGGCCAGCAGGGTCACGAATGCAGGGGTCAGTTTCATGGTCACTCCGTTGGGTTTTTGGGGGTGTTGCGAAGACGATGGGCTCTGGATCTCAGGCGCCCATGCGGCCAATGAAGGCCCGGATGCGGTCATTGCCCGGGTCGTTGAAGAAATCGGCAGGAGGCGCGTCGTGCGCTATGCGGCCCTGGTCAAAGAACAGCACGCGGTCAGCCACCTCGCGGGCAAAACCCATCTCGTGCGTGACCACGATCATGGTCATGCCGCCCCGGGCCAGCTCACGCATCACATCCAGCACCTCCTGCACCATCTCCGGGTCGAGGGCTGAAGTGGGTTCGTCAAACAGCATCACCTGGGGTGCCATCGCCAGTGCACGGGCGATGGCCACGCGCTGCTGCTGCCCGCCCGACAGTTGCCAGGGGTATTTGTGCGCGTGCTCCTGCAGCCCTACGCGGCGCAGCAGCACCATCGCCTGTTCGTTGGCCTGGGCGCGGGCTGTGCGGCGGATGCGCCGGGGTGCCAGCGTGATGTTGTCGAGCACGCTGAGATGGCCGAACAGATTGAATTGCTGGAACACCATGCCAACCTCGCTGCGCTGGCGCTGCAAGGTGTGTGGATCGTCCGTGACGGGCACTCCACCAATGGTGATGGAACCGCTGTCATGGGGTTCGAGCCGGTTGATGGCGCGCAGCAGGGTGCTCTTGCCCGAGCCCGAGGCGCCGATGATGACCGTCACCTCTCCCGTGTTGAAGTGCGTGGAAACGTCGCGCAGCACCTGGTGCGCGCCGAAGGATTTGCAGACCCGGTCTGCCACGATGTAGGGGCTGGCCGCACTCATTGGTTGCGCCCTTCCACGTCGAAACGGTACTCGATGGCGTTGGAGATCTGCGTCACCAGCGTGGTCAGCAGCAGATAGGTGACCGCGACCGTGGTGAGGGTGGCAATGGGCTGGAAAGTGGCTGACTGGATGCGGTTGCCCACGTTGGTCAGCTCCACCACGCCGATGGCATAAGCCAGCGACGAATCCTTGAGCAGGGCCACGAAATTGCTCACCAAGGGCGGCAGTGCAATCTTGAAGGCCTGGGGGAACACCACATCAAAGAACACATGGGTACGGCCCAGGCCCAGAGCGCGTGCGGCTTCGGTCTGGCCCCGGGGAACCGCCAGCAGGCCGGCCCGGATGGCTTCGGCGTTGTAGGCCCCGACGTTCAGGGCCAGCGCCACCACAGCGGCGGCAAAATCGGGCAGGTTCAGTCCGGGCACGAGCACGGGCAGTGCAAAGTAGACGAACAGGATCTGCACCAGCAGCGGTGTGCCGCGGATGGCCCAGATGTAGAAACTGGCTGCCCAGCGCAACGCCGCCCAGCGTGCGGTGCGCGCCAGGGCGGCTGCTGTACCCAGGGCCAGTCCGACGCTACCGCTGACGAGCGTCAGCCACAGCGTGGTACGGGCACCGGCCGAAAAGGCCTGTGCGTTCGGTCCGATGGGCTCGGGCAGGAAGGAGAGAACCTGGCCCAGCAGGGCCAGTGCGGACACCATCAGCACCAGAGCGCTGACCAGCGTGGCATTGCTGCGCTGCTGGCGGCTCCAGTGGTGCGGCCAAAGGGCGATGAGCATGAGAAACCGTCAGGAAGGGCGAATGCCCGCGCTCAGTTGCAGCGCACGTCTTCGTTGAAATACTTCTTGGAGAGCTGGGTGTAGCTGCCGTCGGCCATGGTCTCGGCCAGGGCCTTGGACCAGCCCTGGGCCAGCGACTGGTTGCCCTTGGCCACAGCGGCGGCGATGCGCTCGATGAACAGCATGTCGCCCAGCTTGAAGCCGGCTGTTGGGTTCTTGTCCACCACGGCCTTGGCCACGAAACGGTCGGTCACCCAGGCATCGACGCGGCGCGAGTTGAGTGCGCTGCGCGCATCCACGTCGGTCGGAAAGTTCTTCATTTCCTTGATGGCGGAGACCTTCTGCACGTTCTCCAGGTAGCTGGTGCCGGTCTGCACTGCCACCACCTTGCCTGCCAGGTCCTTGGCGGTACGGATGGCCGGGTCCATGGCGATGATCATGCCGCCCGAGCAGTAGTGCGGTTCGGTGAATGTGACCGCCTTGGCGCGCTCGTCGGTGATGCCGTGCGAAGCAATCACCAGATCCCAGCGGTCCTGGCGCAGGCCGGTGAGCAGGGCGTCAAAGCCCAGCGTCTTCCACTGGATGGTCACGCCCATCTTCTTGGCCACGAGTTCGGCCAGATCGACCTCGAAGCCCGTCAGCGTAGTGCCGTTGAAGAAATTGAAGGGGGCGAATTGCCCTTCGGTGGCAATGAGGATCTTGCCGTCTTTCTTGATTTCGTCGAGGGTGCGTGCTTGCACGGAAAAGACGGCGCACAGCGCCACAGCGGAGGCAACGAGCTTGAGCAACTTCATTGTGTGTCCTGTCGGGGGTGGTTCAGGTACAAAAAATCCGGCCTGCGGATAGCAAGGCCGGAACCAGAAAAACCACAGGGCGGTACAAGGGTGTTTGCGCCGCCCTGTCATTGAACTGACGCAATTATAGAGGGGGGCTTTGCAGTACCGGCTATTGAGGACAACCCCTATGGTGTCAGCGCAGGAACGCGTCGTAGCCGGTTTTGAGGATCAGGGTACTGACCACGAAAATGAAAATCCAGCGCACGAAGCCCGTGCCGTGCTTGAGCGCCATGTGGGTGCCCAGCAGACTGCCCACCACATTGGCCACCGCCAGGGGCAGGGCGAAATGCCACCAGACATGGCCCTTGTATGTGAAGAGGATGAGAGCCGCGATGTTCGTCGAAACATTGAGCAGCTTCGCTGATGCGGATGCGTTCAGAAAGTCGTAGCCCAGCAGGCGCACGAACAGAAACACGAAGAAACTGCCGGTGCCCGGGCCGAAGAAACCGTCGTAGAAACCCACCAGCAGACCAATCAGGCTGGCGGCCAGCCACTCGGCGTTTTCTGCAAATCGGGGGATATGGTGGCGGCCCAGTTCCTTCTTGGCCAGCGTGTAGGCCAGCACGGCCAGCAGTACCAGCGGCAAGAGCTTGCGCAGAAAGTCGGGCGAGAGCACGGTGACAGCCCAGGCTCCGGCAAAAGCGCCGATGAATCCGGCCAGTGCGGCCGGCAGCATGGCCTGCCAGCGGATCTGGACCCGGCGGCTGTACTGCCAGGTCGCCATGGCCGTGCCCCAGATCGAGGCGCTCTTGTTGGTGCCCAGGAGCGTCGCCGGGGGGGCGCTCGGGAAGGTCGCAAACAAGGCAGGCAGCAAAATCAGGCCGCCGCCGCCGACGATGGCATCCACAAAGCCGGCAAACAGGGAGGCCAGCGAAACCAGTATCCATTCCATGGGCGGATTGTCGCACCCTGCCTGGATCGCCTGATCGGGTGAAAAAAAACGCTGGACAGGCCAGCGTTTGCAAAAAACTGCGCCTCATCGGGCGCTTTGAAAATGGTTGTGGCTGTAGGTTGTCTCCCCGGCCCCCCGTTCGACGCACCGGGGTGCGCTTTCGAGTGCATGAACTGTAACGGCGCAGGCCCCGCAGGGGCATTGGGGATTTCCCGCCCTGCAAACCTGAATCGTTACGACGTGTTAGCGGGAATGGTCCGCCTCGATCCAGGCGGCGGCCTTCTCGGCCATCATCAGCGTGGGCGAATTGGTGTTGCCGCTGGTGATGGTGGGCATGGCGCCGGCGTCCACCACGCGCAGGCCCCGGATGCCGCGCACGCGCATGCGTGCATCCAGCACGGCCATCGGATCGCTGTCCTGGCCCATCTTTGTGGTGCCGACGGGGTGAAAGATGGTCGTGGCGATGTCGCCCGCCAGGCGCGTGAGCTCCTCGTCGGTCTGGAACTGCACACCGGGCTTGAATTCTTCGGGCTGGTAGCGGGCCAGCGCAGGTTGCGCCACGATGCGGCGCGTCACGCGCAGGCTGTCGGCGGCCACTTGGCGGTCTTCGGGTGTGCTCAGATAGTTGGGCGCAATGGCCGGGGCGTCCCCGAAGCGGCCGCTTTTGATCTGCACCGTGCCCCGGCTGGTGGGGTTCAGGTTGCACACGCTGGCCGTAAAGGCGGGAAAGCTGTGCAGCGGCTCGCCAAACGCGTCCAGCGAGAGCGGCTGCACGTGGTATTCGATGTTGGGCCAGGGCTGGTCGGCGCTGCTGCGCGTGAAGGCGCCGAGCTGCGAGGGTGCCATGCTCATCGGGCCGCTGCGCTTGAGCGCGTATTCAAGCCCGATCGCAGCCTTGCCGATCAGTGAACTGGCCAGCGTGTTGAGCGTCTTGACGCCCTGCACCTTGTAGACCGAGCGGATCTGCAGGTGGTCCTGCAGGTTGGCGCCCACGCCGGGCAGGTCGTGCACCACTTCCACGCCGTGCTCACGCAGCAGCGCAGCCGGGCCGATGCCCGAGAGCTGCAGCAGTTGTGGCGAGTTGATGGCCCCCGCGCTCAGCACCACCTCGCAGCTTGCGTGCGCAGTCACCATCTCCTTGCCGGTCCAGACCTGCACGCCCGTGCAGCGGCGGCTGCCGTCGCCTTGGGGCTCCACGATCAGGCGCGTGGCCTGCGCGCTGGTCCACATCTCGAAATTGGGGCGGTCATAGCAGGCGGGGCGCAGGAAGGCCTTGGCTGTGTTCCAGCGCCAGCCTTTCTTCTGGTTCACTTCGAAATAGCCCACGCCCTCATTGGTGCCGCTGTTGAAATCGTCGGTCGCCGGGATGCCGGCCTGTTGTGCCGCCTGGGCGAAGGCATCGAGCACATCCCAGCGCAGGCGCTGGCGCTCCACGCGCCATTCGCCGGTGCTGCCATGCGACTTGTTGCCATGCAGCCTTGCAATGGCGGGCGAGGCCTCGTTGGCATGGTCCAGGCGCCAATGGTCTTCGTGGCGGCGAAAGGCGGGCAGCACCTGTTCCCAGCGCCAGCTGTCGTCGCCCGTCAGCTGGGCCCACTGGTCGTAGTCGCGTGCCTGGCCCCGCATGTAGATCATGCCGTTGATGCTGCTGCAGCCGCCCAGCGTCTTGCCGCGGGGATACCGCAGGCGACGGCCGTTGAGTCCGGCGTCCGGTTCGGTCTGGTACAGCCAGTCGGTGCGCGGATTGCCGATGCAGTACAGGTAGCCCACCGGGATGTGGATCCAGTGGTAGTCGTCCTTGCGGCCTGCTTCGATGAGCAGCACGCGCCGTTGTCCGTTGCCGCTCAGGCGGTTGCACAGCAGGGCCCCCGCCGTGCCGCCGCCGATGATGATGTAGTCAAAGGTCGTATCGCTCATGGTGTCTCTGGTGTGGGGCGTTGCTGCGGCGATGGTGCCATGCAAATGCAGCATCGATGCAACACCGGGGTAATTAAGCTATTAAAACAGGAGCAATTAACGCAAACCAGTATTGCGCTAGAAGGCATTTTTAATGATACTCCAGCGCACACAGGCTTGTGCCGCCGATATCCGCAGGGTTGTCGTGGCAGGCCCTGATACCGCAACCCCTCTCCATGTCCGACAGCACACCGCACCTGGTCCGCACCGACACGCCCGAAGGGCCGTGCGCGCTGCCGCGTGGGCGCTGGGGCGCCGCGGAGCTGGGCGCACGCGCGCATTGGCGGAGGCTACAGGCACAGCTCGACGACCTGCCTGCGCAAGCGCCATTGGGGTGGGATTTGCGTGGTTTGCAGTGGCTTGACCATGTGGGTGCGCAACTGCTCTGGAACCACTGGGGCCGTGCCTGGCCTCGGCGCCTGGCGCTGGACGAAGGGCAGCGCGCCATGCTCGAACGGGTGGCACGCTACAGCACTACACCGCCCCCGCCCGAACCCTGGCGCCTGATCGACCAGATAGACCGCCTGGGCGTGCTGGTGCTCCATGGCGTGGACCATGCCCGCCACCTGGTGTTGCTGGTAGGGCAGATGCTGCTCGACAGCCTGCGCCTGCTGCGCGCGCCGCGCCGTGCGCCCTGGCGCGATGTGTCGGGGCACTTGTTTCGCATGGGCGCCACGGCCCTGCCCATCACTGCGCTGGTGGGTTTTCTGATTGGTGTGGTGCTGGCCTACCTCATGTCGCTGCAGCTGCGCCAGTACGGCGCCGAGGCCTTTATCGTCAATATCCTGGGCATTTCGCTGATCCGCGAGCTCGGCCCCATGCTTGCGGCCATTCTGGTGGCGGGGCGTTCGGGCTCGGCCATTACTGCACAGATCGGGGTGATGCGCGTGACCGAGGAACTGGATGCCATGCGCGTCATGGGCATCCCCCATGGTTTCCGGCTGGTGCTGCCCCGCGCATTGGCGCTGGCGCTGGCCATGCCGCTCATCAGTGTCTGGACCACGCTGGCGGCGCTGGCCGGGGGCATGCTGGCCGCCGATGTGGCCATGGGCATTTCGCCGGCGTATTTTTTCCACGCGCTGCCGTCCGCCGTGGGGTCCGGCAACCTGACGCTGGCGCTGTCCAAGTCGGTGGTCTTTGGTACGCTGATTGCCCTGATCGGCTGCCATTGGGGTTTGCGCGTCAAGCCCGATACCCAGAGCCTGGGTGAGGGCACGACGGCCTCGGTCGTCACCTCGATCACCATGGTCATCATCGTGGATGCCTTGTTTGCCGTGGCCTTCAAGAACGTGGGCTTTTGAGGCATGAGCGTGCTGCCGCAGTCTTCCCCTGGTGCCCAGGCCGTGGTCCGCATCGAAGGGCTGTGGTCCGTCTTTGGCAAGGGCAGTGAGGCCTTTGCCGTGCACCAGGACCTGGACCTGACCGTGCGCCAGGGCGAGATGCTGGCACTGGTGGGGGGCTCTGGCACCGGCAAGACAGTGCTGCTGCGCCAGATGCTGGGCCTGCTGCACCCGGCCCGTGGCAGCGTCACGGTGCTGGGCCGCCCGGCCAATGAAATGGGCGGCGAGGGCGCTGCCAGCCGCGTCGGCATGTTGTTCCAGCATGGCGCGCTGTATTCGGCATTCAATGTGCTGGACAACATCGCGTTTGCCCTCAAGGAGCTGGGCACGCTGCCTGCCGGCCTGGTGCGCGATGCCGCCATGGTCAAGCTGCAGATGGTCGGCCTCAAGCCCGAGCACGCCACGCGCATGCCGGCCGATCTGTCGGGGGGCATGATCAAGCGCGTGGCGCTGGCGCGCGCGCTCATCATGGACCCGCCGCTGCTGCTGCTCGATGAGCCCACCGCCGGCCTCGACCCCAACGGCGCCGACGAATTCTGTGCGCTGGTGCGCGAACTGCACGCGGCCCTGGGCGTGACCATGGTGATGGTCACGCACGATCTGGACACCCTGTTTGCCCTGGCCACGCGCGTGGCCGTGCTGGCCGACAAGAAAGTCATCGTGTCTGCTTCTCCGCAGGAGGTGGTGAACTTCGATCACCCGTTTGTGCAGCAATTCTTCCAGGGCGAGCGCGGACGCCGCGCCATGGCCCCTCCCACCGCCGTCAAGGAGCGCTGATGGAAAACAAATCGCATGCCTTCGCCGCAGGCATTTTCGTGCTGGTCGTCACGGCCCTGGTTATTGGGCTGGGCGTCTGGCTCACCCGCGACAGCGGCAGCTACCAGACCTATGAACTCTCCAGCCGCGATGGCGTCAGCGGCCTGCAGCCCCAGGCGGCCGTGCGCTACAAGGGCGTTTCGGTGGGCAAGGTCACGCACATCGGTTTCGACAGCCAGACCAATGGCAATGTGCTGATCCGCATTGCCGTGAGTGTCAACGCGCCCATCACCCCCACCACTTTTGCCGTGCTGGGCTACCAGGGTGTGACCGGCCTGGCCTATGTGCTGCTCGACGATTCGGGTGAAAGCTATCCGCCCCTGCCGCCGGGCCCCAGCGGCCTGCCCCGCCTGCCCTTGCGCAACTCACCCTTCAGCCAGTTGTCGGAGCAGGGCCCGGCCATCCTGAACCAGGTACAGGAGGCCACCACGCGCATCAACCAGCTGCTGGCCGAGGACAACCAGCGCCTGCTGCGCGAGGCCCTGGCCAACATCGGCCAGGCGGCAGGCAGCGTCAACACCCTGAGCCAGCGGCTGGACCGCACCGTCAGCCAGCGCCTTGATCCCGCCCTGGCCGCCCTGCCCCCGCTGGCCCGCGATGCCAGCCTGGCGCTGCAGTCGCTGCAGAAGGCAGGCAACCAGGTCTCGACCATGGCGGCTGACATCGACCAGACGGTCCAGCGCCTGAACGCGCCCGACGGCGCCATGGACCAGGCCAGCCGCAGCGCCCAATCGCTGGCGCAGGCGGTCGACCGCTTTGGCACCACCACCCTGCCGCGCATGGAGCGCGCGGCCGACGAAACCGCGCGCGCGGCGCGCATGGTCGGGCGGGCCGCTGCCGGGGTGAGCGACAACCCGCAGGGCTTTTTGTACGGTCCGGGGCGTGGCCAGCCTGGGCCGGGCGAGACCGGCTTTACCCCGCCCCTGGCCCAGCCTGCAGGACAATGAACATGAATACTCCTAAAGTAATAGCTTGTGGCGCTTTGTGGACGGGCGTTGCAGCCGTTTTTTCTTTGATTATCTTGGCGGGGTGCTCGGCCCTGCCTGCTGCGCCTGAACGCCCGGTGCTGTACGACTTTGGCCCGGGTTTGCAAGACCCTGCCCCTGCGCAGCCGCAGGCCGCGCTGCCGCCCCTGGCGCTGGCCACGGTGGACAGCGCCGGGCTGCCCGAAGGCAGCACCGCCGTGCACTACCGCCTGGCCTACGCCGATGCCCAGCAGCTGCGCCCCTACCAGGCCGCCCGCTGGAGCCAGCCACCCATCCAGCTGGTACGCCAGAGCCTGCAGGCCCGCCTGGGCCAGCGCCGCACCATCATCGGCGTGGCGGGGGCGCTGGCGGGCGCACGCGCCAACGGCCAGCCCCCGGCCGTGCTGCGGGTGGAGCTTGAAGAGTTCAGCCAGGTGTTTGCCAGCGCACAGCACAGCGCGGGTCTGGTGCGCCTGCGCGCCACGCTCACCCAGCCCTCGGCCCTGGGGGAGAACCTGCTGGCGCAGCGCCTGTTCATCGTGCGCCAGCCCGCCGCCCGCCCGGATGCCCAGGGCGGCGCGCAGGCCCTGGCCCAGGCCGCCGAACAGGTGGCGCGCGAAGTGGCCGACTGGCTGGAGCTGGTCGGGCGCTGACGGGCCGCCAGCCTTCTCCTACCGGCGTAGGCCCGCACCGACGCACGGTGCGTGGCCCCGCCTACGCCCGCCGTGCGCCCTGCGGCCTACAGTTTCCCCATCGCCTCTTGCAACAGTTCCCCGCACCGTGCAGGGATGGCAGAAGCGAACCGACAGAGGAAACACACCATGAACGAAGACCGTATCCAAGGCAGTTGGAAGCAATTTACCGGCAAGATTCAGGAGCAGTGGGGCAAGCTGACCAACGACGACCTGGATGTGATTGCGGGCCGCCGTGAACAATTCATCGGCAAACTCCAGGAGCGCCATGGCCTGGTGCGCGAAGCCGCCGAGAAGCAGCTCAAGGAATGGCAGAGCCGCCACCCCGATTTCCGTTTCGATGACTGATTCCGCAAGACCTTGCGGTTTTGCCGCCGGGCACTGCGGTGCCATGCCTGCCCGGGGGAGCTGTGCCATGAAGCTGGTCTTGCCCTGGATGGTGCTGGCGGCAGCCAGCCTGGCGGCCATTTCCCCTGCCTTGGCCATGGACGAGGCAGGATACGGCGCAGCCAAGGCGCAGATCGGTGCCGACTACAAGGACCACAGACATCGGTGCAACGACCTGAAGGCCAACGCCCGGGATGTGTGCCTGAAGGAGGCCCGGGGGCGCAAGAAAATAGCCCTGGCCGATCTGCACGCCCGCTACGCCCCCAGTGACCGCTCCATCTACCTGGCCCAGGTGGCACGGGCCGATGCCGCCTATGCGGTGGCGCAGGAAAAATGCGAGGACCGCGCGGGACAGGCCCGAACGGTGTGCAAGAAAGACGCGAAGGCCCTGCATGTTCGGGCCCTCGAAGACGCCGAGGTGGCCCGCATCGAGGCGCGCATGGCCGACACCCCGGCCGCGCGGGACACTGCCGTGGCGGCCGCCCGGAAAAAGGCCGCAACGGAACGCCGGGCCAGGGACTACGAAGCGGCGCGCGAGCGCTGCAAAGCCATGCAAGCCGCTGCCAGGGCACAGTGCCTGACAGATGCGCGGCGCGTCTATGGCCCCGGCCGCGGCTGAGCAGGCCATCAGCCGCGCATCAACGCTTCGATCTCGTCCACGCGCACCGGCACGCCGCGCGTGATCAGCTCGCAGCCCTCGTGCTGCACCACGGCGTCGTCCTCGATGCGGATGCCCAGGTGGTGGAAGGCCTCGGGCACGCCGGGGGCCGGGCGCACATACAGGCCGGGCTCGATGGTCAGCACCATGCCGGGGCGCAGGATGCGGCTGGGGCGGTCCACGATGGCTTCACCCGACAGGGGGTCGCGGCGCTCGCTGGTCTGGCCCACCTCGGACGGCTCCACGTAGCTGCCGCAGTCGTGTACATCCATGCCCAGCCAGTGGCCGGTGCGGTGCATATAGAACTGGAAGTAGGCGCGGCGCTCGATCACGTCCTGCGCCGTGCCGTGCTGGCGCTTGTCCAGCAGTCCCAGGTCGAGCAGGCCCTGTGCCAGCACCGCCACGGTGGCCTCGTGCGGGGCATTGAAGCGCGCCCCGGCGCGGGTGGCGGCAATGGCGGCCTCCTGGCTGGCCAGTACCAGTTCGTAGAGCGCACGCTGCGGCCCGGTAAAGCGCCCGTTGGCCGGAAAGGTGCGCGTAATGTCGCTGGCGTAGCCATCGAACTCGCAGCCCGCGTCGATCAGCACCAGCTCGCCATCACGCACCGGCGCCTTGTCGGCGCGGTAGTGCAGCACGCAGGCGTTGGCCCCGGCGGCGACGATGGAGCCGTACGCGGGGGCTTGTGAGCCTTGATTGCGGAAGGCGTGCAGCAGTTCGGCGTCGAGGTGGTACTCGCGCACGTCCTCGCCCGAGCGCAGCATGCGGGCGCAGCGCTGCATGGCGCGGATGTGGGCGTTGGCGCTGATGCGGCTGGCGTGGCGCATCAGCGCCAGTTCGTGCGCATCTTTCACCAGGCGCATCTCATCGAGCAGCAGGCACAGGTCGGCCTGCCGTGCCGGGCAGAGCGCGCCATGGCGCGCGCGGGCGCGCACCGGGGTCAGCCAGCCTTCCACCTGCGCAGCCATTCCGGAGTGCGTGGCAAACGGGTACCAGACACAGGCCCGGTTCTCCAGCAGGCGTGGCAGGCGTTGATCGAGCTCGGCCGACGAATGTGCACGATCCATACCCAGTGCGCCTGTGGCGGCCTCGGGTCCGAGGCGGTAGCCGTCCCAGATCTCGCGCTCCGGGTCCTTGGGGTTGCAGAACAGCGTGCTTTGGCCATCCTGCGTCAGCACCAGGCAGGCGCCGGGTTCGGTAAAGCCCGTGAGGTAGTAAAAGTAGCTGTCGTGGCGGTACAGAAAATCGCTGTCGCGGTTGCGCATGCGCTCGGGCGCGGTGGGGACGATGGCGATGCCATCGGGGCCCAGTTGTGCGGCCAGGCGCGCGCGGCGCTCGGCATAGACGGAATTCGGCACGGTCAGGGTCATGGCGCAGGGGCGATTGTGTTGAGTTCAGCCAGCCGCTCGGGGGTGCCTACATCCGTCCATTGTCCGGTGTAGAGCTGCGCGCTGACCCGGCCATTGTCCATGGCGCGGCGCAGCAGCGGGGCCAGAGGGGCTTTGACGCCCTGCGGGTTGCCCGGGGGGATGTCGCACCAGGGCAGCGTGAACAGTTCGGCGCGCAGCAGCGCGATGGTGCTGTAGGTCAGGCGCGGCCGTGGATCCTCGGGCGGCAGGTTCAGCGCCAGGCCCTCGGGCGAGAGCCCGAAGTCGCCGCGCGGGTTGTGCGCGGGGTTGGGCACCAGCCACAGGTGGGCCAGCATGCCGCTGGCGGCGAAGGCCTGGGCGGCGCTGGCATCGAAGCGGAACTCCGGGGCGAACACATCGCCCGCCGCCAGCCAGAAGCTGTCGCCCAGCAGCGGCAGCGCGCGCGCAATGCCGCCGGCCGTCTCCAGCGCGTCGCCACCATCGCGGCCCTCATGGGAATATGAAATCAATAGCGCTTTGCGCTTGCTGGTCGTGCCCTGGAGGTCGAAATGGTCTTGAAAAAGATCGCTGATCTGCGTGCCCAGCCAGGCCGTGTTGATCACCACACGTTCCACACCGGCCTGCGCCAGGGCCTGCAAGTGCCACTGCAGCAGGGGTGTGCCCCGCACCGCCAGCAGCGGCTTGGGCGTGCGGTCCGTCAGGGGCCGCATGCGTTCGCCGCGGCCGGCAGCCAGCAGCATGGCTGCGGGCTGGGGAGGGGGGAGCAAGGGACGTGTGGCGCCGTTCATCGCCGCACTGTAGTGCATCGCGCAGGCACCTCGGGCGCGGCTTTCTGGGCACACCGTTAAAATCACGGGTTTTCCCTTCTCTCCCTGACCGGAACCGCCCCCCATGGCCCACTCTCAACAAATGGCGAATGCGATCCGCGCACTCGCAATGGACGCCGTTCAACAAGCCAATTCCGGCCATCCCGGTGCCCCCATGGGCATGGCGGACATGGCCGTGGCGCTGTGGGGCCAGCATCTGCAGCACAACCCGGCCAACCCGCACTGGGCCAACCGCGACCGCTTCGTGCTGTCCAACGGCCACGGCTCCATGCTGCTGTACGCGCTCTTGCATCTCACGGGCTACGACCTGCCCATGAAGGAGCTCAAGAACTTCCGCCAGCTGCACAGCAAGACTGCGGGCCACCCCGAAGTGGGCGTGACCCCCGGTGTGGAAACCACCACCGGCCCGCTGGGCCAGGGCGTCACCAATGCCGTCGGCATGGCGCTGGCCGAGAAGCTGCTGGCCGCCGAATTCAACCGCGAAGGCCACGCCGTGGTGGACCACCACACCTATACCTTCCTGGGCGACGGCTGCCTGATGGAAGGCATCAGCCACGAGGCCGTGGCCCTGGCCGGTGCCTGGAAGCTGAACAAGCTGATCGCGCTGTACGACGACAACGGCATCAGCATCGACGGCCAGGTGCAGCCCTGGTTCATCGACAACACGGCCCTGCGTTTTGTCGCCTGCGGCTGGAACGTGATTGGCCCGATCGACGGGCATGATGCCGACAAGGTGTCCGCCGCCATTGCCGAAGCGCACAAGCAGACCGAGCGCCCCTCGCTCATCATCTGCAAGACGCACATTGGCCAGGGTTCACCCAACCGCGCCAACACCGCCAAGGCCCACGGTGAACCGCTGGGCGCCGAGGAAATCGCGCTGACCCGCGAAGCCCTGGGGTGGAACCATGCACCCTTCGTGGTGCCCGACGAGGTGTACGCCGACTGGAGCGCACGTGCCAAGGGCCAGGCCGCCGAGCAGGCCTGGGACGAGCGCTTTGCCGCCTACAGCGCCGCCTTCCCCGAGCTGGCCGCTGAGTTCACACGCCGCATGAACGGCGACCTGCCCGCCTCGTTCGCCCAGGTGGCTGTGGACACTGTGGTGCAGGCCCACACCAAGGGCGAAACCGTGGCCAGCCGCAAGGCCAGCCAGCTTGCGCTGGAGGCCTTCACCGCTGCCCTGCCCGAGCTGCTGGGCGGCTCGGCCGACCTGACCGGCTCCAACCTCACCAACACCAAGAGCACGCCCAACCTGCGCTTTGACATGCAGGGCGCCGTGGTCAAGAACGAGGCTGGTGTGGGCGGCCGCCACATCAACTACGGCGTGCGCGAGTTCGGCATGGCCGCGATCATGAACGGCGTGGCGCTGCACGGCGGCTTCATCCCCTACGGCGGCACCTTCCTCACGTTCAGCGACTACAGCCGCAACGCCATCCGCATGGCCGCGCTGATGAAGCAGCGCGTGATCCACGTGTTCACGCACGACTCCATCGGCCTGGGCGAAGACGGCCCCACGCACCAGTCCATCGAACACGTTGCCAGCCTGCGCCTGATCCCCAACCTCGACGTCTGGCGCCCCGCCGATACGGCCGAAACCGCCGTGGCCTGGAGCGTGGCCCTGTCCAACCGCGACAAGCCTACCGTGCTGGCCCTGTCGCGCCAGAACCTGCCCTACCTTCCGAAGCGCGACCTGGGCGACATCTCGCGCGGCGCCTATGTGCTCTCCGAGCCCTCGGACGTGGGCCTGAAGAAGAAGGCCCAGGCCGTCCTCATCGCCACGGGCTCCGAGGTGCAGCTGGCGCTGAAGGCGCAGCGCCTGCTGGCCGCGAAAAAGATTGCCGTGCGCGTGGTTTCCATGCCCAGCACCACCACGTTCGACCGGGAAGAGGTCAAATACAAGAAAGCCGTGCTGCCCACGGGCATTCCACGCATCGCCGTGGAAATGGGGGTGACGGACGGCTGGTGGAAATACGGCTGCGCCGCCGTGGTCGGCATCGACACCTACGGCGAGTCGGCCCCGGCGCCAGTGCTGTTCCAGCATTTCGGCTTCACCGAAGAGAACGTGGCGGCCACCGTGCAGGCGGCGCTCAAGCGCAAGTGATACGCAACTGATTTCGGCAATCAACCTTGGAGAGATAGAGCTATGACGATCAAGATTGGCATCAACGGCTTCGGCCGCATCGGCCGCATGGTGTTCCGCGCCGCGGTGCAGAACTTCTCGGACATCGAAGTCGTGGGTATCAACGACCTGCTCGAGCCCGACTACCTGGCCTACATGCTCAAGTACGACAGCGTGCATGGCCGCTTCAAGGGCGAGGTCTCGGTCGAGGGCAATACCCTGGTCGTCAACGGCAAGAAGATCCGCCTGACGCAGGAGCGCGACCCCGCCAACCTGAAGTGGAACGAAGTCGGCGCCGACGTCGTGGTCGAGGCCACCGGCCTGTTCCTGGACAAGGCCAGTGCCGAGAAGCACCTGGCAGCCGGCGCCAAGAAGGTGCTGATGTCCGCCCCCTCCAAGGACGACACGCCCATGTTCGTCTTCGGCGTGAACCACGCCAAGTACGCTGGTCAGGCCATCGTCTCCAACGCCTCGTGCACCACCAACTGCCTGGCCCCCGTGGCCAAGGTGCTTCATGATAAATGGGGCATCAAGCGCGGCCTGATGACCACGGTGCACGCCGCCACCGCCACGCAGAAGACCGTGGACGGCCCGAGCAACAAGGACTGGCGCGGCGGCCGCGGCATTCTGGAAAACATCATCCCCAGCTCCACCGGCGCCGCCAAGGCCGTGGGCGTGGTGATTCCGGAACTCAACAAGAAGCTCACCGGCATGTCCTTCCGCGTGCCCACCTCCGACGTGTCGGTGGTGGACCTGACCGTGGAGCTGGACAAGCCCGCGACCTACGCCGAGATCTGCGCTGAAATGAAGGCACAGTCCGAAGGCGCACTCAAGGGCGTGCTGGGCTACACCGCCGACAAGGTGGTGGCCACCGACTTCCGTGGCGAGAGCTGCACCAGCGTGTTCGACTCCGAAGCCGGTATCGCGCTGGACACCACCTTCCTCAAGGTTGTGGCCTGGTATGACAACGAGTGGGGTTACTCGAACAAGTGCCTGGAAATGGTGCGCGTGATCGCCAAGTGATCGGCGCCTGACCGTTCTGCACAGAAAATGAAACCGGCCACCCTTTGCGGGGTGGCCGGTTTTTTTATGCCGGTCAGTAATGCGGTGGCAGCTCGTCGCGCAGGTTGCGCGGCGCTCCGTCGCCCGGCTCGGGCATCTGCTGGCGCAGGACGGAAAGCTCCTGCACCAGGCGGTCGATCTGCTGCTGCTGCCGGTAGAGGGTCAGGTTCAACTGGTCGAGCAGGTCTTCGCTGTAGCTGGCCTTGATTTCCAGTTCGGTCAGGCGCTGGTCGGTGCTGTCGGGAGGGGTCATCCGGGCCGTGGGGATATGAATGAAATTGGCTTGCAAGGCTTGATGGATAAGCGCTGAGTGCCATGAATAACATAGCAAATCCGGTCGTGCAGATCCACACGACCGGCGTAGCAGCCTATTCGTCCTGGGTGCGAATGGTTTCGCGGCCGTTGCGGTCCTTCACGCGGCCCAGGTCATGGTCGAGGGCGCGCACCAGCTTGTCGGCGGCGCCGGTGAAGGCGTCGGCCAGCTTGTCGGCGTCGGCGGTCACGGTCACCGGCTGGCGGCCGGCGGGGCGGGCCTCCAGGCGGCAGCGCTTGTCATTGGCGCCTGATTTGCCGGCATCCACATCCGAGAGAAACACCTCTACACGGGTGATGACATCACGAAACCGCTCCAGGCGGGAGGTGGCCTCTTCCTGAATCCAGTGGGCCAGGGATTCGCCGCCCTGGATCTTGTTGTCGGTGTGCACTTGAACTTGCATGGATTCTCCTTTGGCATGGGCCGACACGGCGTGTCAGCATGAAAACGGGATCGAACGGCCACATCATGCCTGCAATGGAAGGCGTGAACTTGAGTCGGGTCAATGTCCAGGGAGAGCGATGGGGCTCCGGTTGTCAGAGTTTGTCCAGAGCCACGGCGGGTGACCAGGGCGTGCCGGGCGGCAGGGCGCGGGCCTCTGCCACGCGGCCCTGCAGGTGCAGCGCGGCGGCATCGCCGGGGCAACGCGCCAGCAGTGCCTGCAGATGGGCGTCTGCTTCGTCCCAGGCGCCGAGGTGGAAGGCGTCAAGGGCGGCCTGTGCATGGCGGCACACTGTGGCGTCGGCGCAGGGTGTAAAAACGCGCACAGGCGCTGTCTTCCCCTTGACGATCACGTCGTCCAGCGGGCGCAGCGCCAGGTCCGGGGGGAGTTGTGCTGCCGTGGCCTGCGAAAGCAGGATGCCCGTGCCGAACGCCTTGTTGGCGCCTTCCAGCCGCGCGGCCAGGTTCACGGCATCGCCGATCGCGGTGTACGAGAAGCGCTGGTCCGAGCCCACGTTGCCCACCACCACGCGGCCCGTGTGCAGGCCGATGCGCATGCGGATGCCGGGCAGGCCGCGTGCCTGCAGCGCGGCCACCAGCGGCACCATGGCCTGCTGCATGGCGATGGCTGCGCGCACCGCGTGTTCGGCGTGCTGCGCATCGGGCAGCGGTGCACCCCAGAAGGCCATCACCGCGTCGCCGATGAACTTGTCCACGGTGCCGCCCGTGGCGTGGATCAGCGGCGTCATGGCGTTGAAGTAGCCCGTGAGCACCTCCACCGTCTGCTCGGCGTTCAGTTGCTCCGACAGGGTGGTGAAGTTCGCCAGGTCGGTGAACAGCAGCGTGACTTCGCGCGTTTCGCCACCCAGGCGCAACAGCTCGGGCTGGGCAATCAGGCGCTGCACCACTTCGGGGGGCACATACTGCGCAAACATGGCGCGCACCTGGCGCGCGTGCTGGCGCGCCGTGGCGTAGGCCACCAGGGCCGTGGCGCCGTAGATGGCCAGCACGGCGGCCAAGGGCAGCAGCGGCGGCAGCCACAGCCGCGCCTGGGCAAACAGCCACCACGACAGCAGCAGCACGCTGCCCGAAAGCCCCGCAGCCAGCCCTGCCACCGTGCCAGGGTGCCAGCGCACGCTGGCCGGTACCAGCACGGCCAGGGCCAGCAGCACCAGCGCCAGGCTCCAGCCCTCGGGCACGGGGCGCAGGGCAGCGCCGGTCACATGGTTGTCCAGCAGCGTGGCCTGCAGTTCCACACCAGGGAACAGGCGCTCGCCGCCCAGCGCGGCAAAGGGGGCGTTGAAGAGGTCGGCCTGGGTATGTTGCAGTTCGCTGGCCGTCAAGGCCGAGCGCCCCACCAGCACCACCTTGCCGCGAAAGTAGCCTGCGGGCAGCAGGCCGGGTTCCAGTGCCTGGTAATACGAGCGTGTGTCGAAACTGCCGCGCGGACCCCGGTAGGCCACCAGGTGATCGGTGCCTGCGGATTCGGTGGGCCCAGCAGGGCCGCCCAGGTGCTGTGCCAGGGTGGCGGCAAAGCTTCCCGCGCTGGAGGGCATGCGGCGCACCACGAAGTCGTCGTCCGGCTCCACACCGGCGTCGCCATGCTGCGCCCCGGCATTGCGCAGGGGTTGCAGGGGCAGCACCTCGGTCCACAGCGTGGCGCTGGCGCTGTCCACCTTGTCGCGGCTGGAGGCCAGCACCACGGGCACGCCTGCGGCCGCCGCACGGCCCACGGCCTGGGCCAGGGCGGCGTCCTGCGCCGGGTCGGCGGCGGGGTCGGCAAATACCACGTCAAGGCCAATGGCGCGCGCGCCGTCTTCGCGCAGGCGGTCGATCAGGCGGGCGTGCAGGCTGCGCGGGAAAGGCCAGCCCTGGCCCAGTTGCTGGAAGCTCGGTTCGTCGATCGCCAGGATGGCCACGGGCACGCTGCTGCGCCCCGGCGCGGCGAGCGTGGTCCACAGGTCAAAGCTGCGGAACTCCAGCGCATGCCAGGGGCGGCTGTGCGCGGCGGCCCACACCAACAGCAGGGCCAGTATTGCCGCGCCGAGCGGCTTAAAAACGGTAGCGCGCATCCAGCACGAAGCGGGCCTTCTGGCGCGCAGACTTGGGACCCCACAGGTTGAGCGCTGCCATGCCCACCACCCAGCGCTTGTCGGTGGATTCCCAGAAGCCCATCAGGTCCAGGTTCCAGCCCGGTGGGCGGCGGGTGAGGTTTTCCTTGTCTTCAAACCGTTCGGATCGGTACACCGCACGGCCGCTGAGGTACCAGCGCGCACTGCTGGCCCAGGTGGCGCCCAGCACGGCGGTGTGGCGCGGAATGTAGGGAATCATGCGCCCGGTGACGCGCTCGTCGCCTTCACCAAACGCGCTCTGGCTGTGCTGGTACAGGTACCTGGCATAGCCCGACCACTGGCGGCTGAACATGTGGTTGACGCTGCCTGCCAGCACCTTGAGGGTGCCGCCCTCGTAGCTGGGCGTGTCTTCGAGCAGGTCGGTGCTGGAGAGGTTGGTCAACTGGGCGTTGCGCAGCTCCTCCAGGAACGGCAGGCTGGGGGTGCGCAGGTCCACGCCGATGGTGCCGGGGTTGGTCAGGCGCAGGTGGTCGGCGCGCAGCTTGACGAAGGTGGAAGCGCCCCATTCCTGGCTCCATTGCAGCACGGCGCGCTTGTGGCGGCCACCGGCTTCGAGCAACTGGTCTTCCACGGGGATGCCGGCTGTCTCGATGCCCGCGAGGGTCGAAGTGCTCAGCGGCCGCATCCAGTCCTGGTAGGCCAGGCGCAGCGTGTGGCCGGGGGCGGGCTGCAGCACCAGGCCTGCGCGCGGGGTGAAGACGCGTTCGGTGTCGTGGCGTTGGGCGATGTTTCCATCGACTTGGCCCAGCAGGTCCAGCGCATAGATGTTGGCTCCCAGAACGCGGTGGCGTATCTGCTGCCAACCCAGGGCACCATCGAGGTTCAGCATGGGGTTGTAGCGGTGGCTGCCCTCCAGGGTAAAGGCCGTATAGCGGCGATCAATGGCATTGGTGCCGCCAAACGCCAAGCGATCGGCATACAGCAACTCCCCTGAGGGTGTGGATGCTGAGATGAACCCTTCGGCCAGGGTTTGGCTGGACTGCTTCTCGGCCACATGCTCCAGAGCGGCACTCCATCGGGTACCGGGGCGGAGATCCAGGGTGTGACGCAATTGCAGATCGTTGAACTGTTTGCGTGGCCGCGAAGCCAGCCCCAGAACGCCTTGCAGCGGATCCAAGGTAAATAGCGCAGGGTAGTTCCGTATCAGCGCATCGTCCAAACTGCGTCCGAGCTTGATCCACGTCTGCTCGGTGGGCCCCCAGCGGTAAGACAGGCCTACCGAGCCCTGGCTTTGGGTCTTGTCCAGTGAGGTTCGGAACAGGTTCTGCGCGCGCAGGTCGATGTTGAAGTGGTTGGCGTAGGCAAACAGATTCAGCCGTTCGCTGGGCTGCGCGCCCAGTCCCAGGGTGAGCACTTGTGCATCCACGTCTGCTGTGCCGGAAGCGTCGAAAAACGCGGGTCGGTTGACCACCCCCACATCCACCGGAAAGCGCAGCGCCCGCGCCGTCTGCGCCTTCACAAACCACGACACTGGCACATGGCGGTTGTCCATGCCGTTGAGCGTGAGGGCGGGCGAGGCCAGACGGTAGAACTCGCGGTCCAGCGTCAGCCCCACGGCGCCGTGGCTGCCGGGGCGCTGCAACAGCGAGGCGTAGCGCTGGCTGGCGCCAAAGGCCATGGGATCGGTGAGAAAGCCCTGGTACAGGGCCGAGTTCTTGTTGAACTCGCCCGCGTAGCGGTCGGCCAGGAACAGGTGGCTGCCGCCCCAGTAGGGGTAGAAGCTCTGCTGCGCCAGCTCCAGCGCCCAGTCTTCCATGCCGAAGAAGGCCAGCGCCGCGCCCAGGTTGGCGCTGCCCTTCTGGTCGTTGGCCAACTGGTTGAGTGAGCGCAGGTAGGGCATGCGCTGTGCCCCGGCCCGCGCAGCCGCCACGGCCTCGCCGGGCTGGAACAGGTCGGTGTGGATCTGCGCCAGCAGCATGTGGGGCACGGGGTCCTTGTCGTCCAGTGCGGCAGCCTGGTGCAGCGTGGTGATGGCGTCCTGGTGGCGCCCGAGCTGGTAGTAGGCGACGGCAGTCCAGGTCTTGGCGCGGGCGTAGCGCGGCTCCAGGACGCCTGCGCGCAAAAAGGCGTCGAGCGCCGCTTCGGGCTGGCCTTGCTTGAGCCGCAGCAGGCCCAGGCCGGTGAGGGCAACGTAGTCGGCGCTCTGGTCCTGCAGCGCAGCTTGGAAGGCGTTTTCGGCATCGGCAAAGCGGTTGGCAAAGGTCTCCAGCGTGCCGCGTTCGCCCTGGGCCTGCGCCAGGTGCGGTGCCAGCGCAAGCGCCTGCTGCAGGTGCTGGCGCGCGGGGCCGGTGTCCTCGCGCTCGGTGTGCGCGCTGCCCAGGCCCAGCCAGCCGCGGGCGTCCTGCGGGGCCAGTTGGGTGGCTTCGGTGTAGGCGGCCAGGGTGCTGGGCGCGTCGCCCTGGCGGCGGGCCAGGGCGCCACGGGCGAGCGCCAGTTCGGTATGGGGCGCCTGGCCTTGGGCGAGCGTAGTGGCGGCATCGCCTTCGCGGTCCTGCAGCAACTGCGCGCGGGCCAGTTGGGCCAGCAGCGCGGGGTGGGCGGGCCACTGCTGCAGCGCGCTCTGCAGGGTGACCACGGCCGCCTGGCTCTCGCCGCCCATCAGCAGCAGGTCGGACTGCATCAGCCACACCGGCAAGGGGGGGCGCTGGGGCATTTGCTGCTGCGCCAGGGCTCGCGCTTCCTGCCATTGCCCGGCCTGCAGGGCGATAGCCAGTTCCAGGGCGGCGCCCCAGGCGGCAGGAGCCTGGGTGCGCGCCTGGGCAAGGGCGCTGCGCGCGCGGTCGATGGGGCCTGCCGCCAGTGCGGCGCGCACCGGCTCCAGCGCCGCAGGCAGGGGCTCGGCGGCCAGATGGGGCAGTGGGTCGGGCTGCAGGGCGTTGACCCACTGCACGCTCTCGCGCGGCTGTACCAGCATGAGCTTGACCGGGGCCTTGCCCACTTCGGCATAGGCGGATTCGTTGGCGGCCAGCGTCAGCGTGCCCTGGGTATTGCCAAATTCCACCGTGCCCGACAGCACCGTGAGCAGCGTGCGCCCGTCGGGCTCCACGCTGATGTGCCAGTCTGTGCCGCGGATGGCCGCGGTGGCGGCCGGGGTCTGCAGTTCCAGCGGGCTGCCGGGCGGGCGGCGCGTTTGCGTCCAGGCGCGCCCGGCCTCCAGGCGCAGCGTGGTGGTGCCCTGTCCGGCAGCGGCCAGCGCCTTGACCTGCAGCACCGTGTTCTGGTGCAGGCGCACCTGGGTCTGGTCGGCAAACAACAGGGCCATGCGCGCGGCCTCGCGTGTGCGCACAAAGTCGCCAGCAGCCAGGGCCTGTGCGGTGCGCGCGGGGCTCCAGGCTGTGGCGCTGGCCGGGCGCTGGTCCCCTGCGCCTTGCAGGTCCACGATTTCGGCGGCAGCGCCAGCAGGCAGCGCGGCCAGGGAGTGCAGGGGCCACGCCAGGGCCAGTGCGCAGAGCAGGGGGCGGGCGCGAAGGGACAGCAAGGGCATGGAGCTTCCTTGGGATGGGCAGGCTGCAGGGCCAAGTGGGGGATGGCGGAAATTATGCGACCGGCCGGTGACGCCTGGATACAGGGGTGGCACGTAAAAGCAACAGCACCGTGAAGTCTGCCCGGTACAGGCCGCCCGACGGATTGCGCCTACAGACGCAGCGCCTGTGCAGTGCTACAAAGAAACATGTTTACACCGCGCCGCCTCAAAATCGGTCTGTCGGCCTGTTTCCAGCACGCCGACCCCGAACGTTCCCTTTTCACCGGGAAAACACTGCAGTATGTAGAGCAGTCCATTGCCCACTGGCTCATGTCTGCCGGGGCCATGGTCGTCATGGTGCCGTGCCCTACGGGCGAGACGGCGCGTGGCGACGTTACCCTGGCGCATTACGCCGACTGGCTCGACGGAGTGGTCATGCATGGCGGCGCTGACGTCTGGCCCGGCAGCTATGGCGAAGTGCCCCTGCGCGACGAGTGGCAAGGCGATCGCGTGCGCGACCTGTACGACCTGGCTGTGGTCGAAGCCTTTGCCCAGGCGGGCAAGCCCATCTTTGGCGTATGCCGGGGGCTGCAGCTCATCAATGTGGCCTTTGGCGGCACGCTTTACCAGGACCTGCAGGAGCAGCACCCCGGTGCGCAGCTGCACCGCAACGCCAGCACTTACGACCAGCATTTCCACGAGATCGACATCGTGCCGGGCACGCGCCTGGCGCAGTTGTATCCGGGGCAGCGGCGCGTGTGCGTCAACAGCATCCACCACCAGGGGATCAAGCAGATCGCGCCTGACTTTGTGGTCGAGGCCTTCAGCCATCCCGATGGCGTGCCCGAAGCCATCCGGCGCCGTCCAGGGCGTGGGCGCGGCGGCTACATCGCCGCGACGCAATGGCATCCCGAATTCCACAAGGTGGGCACGCAGACCGTGGATGACACGGCCATCCTGCACGATTTTCTGAACGCCTGCACGGCGGCCCATTCCTTCCCCTTCCCGGGCCACAGCCCCCTGCACATCCGCGACCGCGCTGCCCGCCTGCTGCGCCAGGCGCTGCTGCGCCAGGATTGATGTTTACAGCAAAAATGGCGTCTGGCGCTTACTGGGCAAGCGCTTGTAGCTATTTAAATACTAGCATTTGACGGCTGGATTTTCCACCTGCAGCGCAAGGGTGTCCGCCGCGTTACAGCGGCTTGCATGCCGCGCGCAGTAGCATGGGCCAACGCCGCGCACTCCAGCGCGCCACCCCCTTCTTCTGGAGCATCCCATGCTGAATTTCGAGTTCTACAACCCCACCCGCATCGTCTTTGGCCAGAACAAGGTCGCCGAGCTGGCACGCCTGGTACCGCAGGATGCCCGCGTGCTGGTGCTCTACGGCGGCGGCAGCGCGCGCAGCACCGGAACACTCGCTGAAGTGCTGGCGGCGCTGGGGGAGCGCACCGTGTTCGAGTTTGGCGGCATCGAGCCCAATCCCAGCTATGAGACCCTGTCCCGCGCCGTCGACCTGGCCCGTGCCGAGCGCATCGACTTCCTGCTGGCGGTGGGCGGCGGCTCGGTGCTCGATGGCAGCAAGTTCGTTGCCGCTGCCGTGCCGTTTGAGGGCGACACCTGGAGCATCCTGGAAAAGCGCGGCAGCAACATCACCCGCGCCCTGCCCATGGGCGCCGTGCTCACCCTGCCCGCCACGGGTTCGGAGATGAACAGCGGCGGCGTGGTGACGCGCAAGGCCACGCATGCCAAGCTGGCGTTCTCCAGCCCGCTGTGCTTTCCACGGTTCTCGGTGCTCGACCCCACCAAGACCTACACCCTGCCCCTGCGCCAGATTGCCAACGGCCTGGTGGACGCCTATGTGCACACCATGGAGCAATACCTGACCTACCCGGTGAACGCCCCTGCGCAAGACCGGTTTGCCGAAGGCCTGCTGCAAACCCTGATCGCGCTGGCACCGCGCGCCATGCAGGAGGGTGAGCCCGACTACGACAACCGCGCCAACCTGATGTGGACGGCCACGCTGGCCCTCAACGGGCTGATTGGCGCCGGTGTGCCGCAGGACTGGGCTACGCACATGATCGGCCACGAGCTGACCGCGCTGTATGGGATCGACCACGCACGCACCCTGGCCATCGTGCTGCCGCAGGTCATGCAGGCGCGGCGTGAGGCCAAGCGCGAGAAATTGCTGCAGTACGCCGCCCGGGTCTGGCACATCACCGAGGGCAGCGACGACGAACGCATCGACGCGGCCATTGCCCGCACGGCGCAGTTTTTCGAAAGTGTCGGCATCCCGACGCGCCTGTCGGCGTACGAGCTGGGCAGCGACGCCGTCGAGGCCGTGGTGAAGGCCCTGACCGAGCACGGCATGGTCAAGCTGGGCGAGCAGCGCGCCATCACGCCAGACGTCAGCCGGGCGATTCTCGAAGCCGCACTCTGAAACGGGTGGGCCACCCAGGGCGGCGGGGCGCGCGCCGCTCGATGGCTACCCTTGCTCCGGGTGTCGGTAGCTGCCCGGTGGTGCGCCGGTCCATCCCTTGAACGCGCGCTGGAAGGCGGCGCTGTCGGAAAACCCCAGTTCGCCTGCCAGCACCGCCAATGGAATCTGGCTGCTGTTGAGCCGCGCAATGGCCATGTCGCGCCGCAGGCTGTCCTTGACGGCGCGAAACGAGGTGTGCTCTTCGGCCAGGCGGCGCTGCAAGGTGGAGACGGCCATGTTCAATGCCGCAGCGCACGATGCGAGGCTGGGCCAATGGGGCTGCTCCCGCAGCAGGTGGGCGCGTACCCGTGCGGGCAGGGAGCCTTCACCGCGGCGGGGAATGATGATCTGGGTCTGGGCTTCGGCCAGGAAACTTCGCAGCGCCGCCTCGTCGCGCCGCACGGGCGTTTGCAAGCGTCGGCTGTCGAACCAGAATGCGCAGCAGGGTTGGTCGAACACCACGTTCCCTGGAAACAGCTGCGCGTAACTGCTGGCGTGGGGCGGGCGCGGGAAGGCGAAGTCAAAGCGATGCACCGGCAGGCGTCCACCGGCCAGCCAGGCCAGCAGGCGCCAGAACACGCGCAGCATCAGTTCGTACAAAAAGACCGGGTAGGCCGCTGTGGGGTTGGCAGGACGCAGCGTTACTGCGCTCAGGCTCCCTTCGCGCAGGAGATCCATGCACAGGTCATCCTGTACCAGTCCAAAGGCGCGCACCAGGCGCCGCAGCGCCACGTCCAGGGTGCCCGCGCCCAGTGTGCTGCGTGCCAGCAAGGCCAGAGTGCCAGGCCGCAGAGGCCGTGAGAGAAACCCCAGGGCTTCATCCCCGGATCGCTCCATCAGTACCTGCAGCAGGCTCGCGTACTGGTCGGCGGTGACGCGAGCGGATGGGTGGTCCAGCAGGGCTGGCGCAACACCAGCCGCAGCCAGCCATTCCTGCGTCGGCTGCTTCGCCGCTGCCAAGCCGGCCAGCATGCTGTGCACGAAAACGATGGGAATGCTCGATGGAGGAGAAAGCATGCACGGACACTCGCCTACAGAGGGGATTGTGAGGTGTTCTGCCATCAGAACGGTGCCTGTTGCCATCGCCCGAAAGGCCCCTGATTTGTACCATGGGCCGAGAAGAAAAGCGTTGCTGATTCCCTTCCACTCTGGAGACAAACCACATGTACCTGACCCAAAGCCTGCACCGCTCGGTGCAACAGCACCCCCACCGCATCGCTGTGCGCTGGGGAGACCAGACACGCACTTTTGGCGAGTTGGCCGATCGTGTGGCGCGTTTTGCTGGAGCGCTGCAAAAGCTCGGCGTGCAGAGCGGCGACCGCGTGGCCATGCTGTCGCTGAACTCCGAGCGCTACCTGGAATACCAGATGGCCGTACCTTGGGCGGGGGCCGTGCTCAACCCCTGCAACATCCGCTGGTCGCCCGCAGAGATCCTGTATTCGCTGGAAGACTCAGGCTCTACCGTGCTGATAGTGGATGAAACCTTCAAGGGCATGGTGGCGCAGTTCCGCCGTGAATCGACCACGCTGCGCGAGTTCATCTACTGTGGCGATGGCGAAACGCCCGAGGGCATGCACAACTACGAAGTGCTGGTCGCCCAGACCGCGCCGGTGCCCGATGCGCTGCGCCGGGGCAATGACTTGGCTGGCATCTTCTACACCGGGGGCACCACCGGTTTCCCCAAGGGCGTGATGCTGAGCCACAACAACCTGTGCATTTCCGGACTGGCGGCGCGGGCCGAAGGCCTGGCGCGCCCGGGGGGCACCTATCTGCACGCTGCGCCCATGTTCCACCTGGCCGACATGGGCCTGGCGTTCCCGCACTGGGTGGAAGGCAATACGCATTCCATCATCCCGGCGTTTGATCCGGCCAAGGTGCTCGACACCATCGAGCAGCACCGCGTGACCAACCTGTGCCTGGTGCCCACCATGATCCAGATGGTGCTGGACCACCCCAGCATGGGCCCGCACCGCGACCTGAGCTCCCTGCTCACCGTGTTCTACGGCGCCTCGGCGCTGCCCGATGCCTTGCTGCTGCGTGCTCAAAAAGCGATTCCCCAGGCCGAGGTGTTTCAAGGCTTCGGCATGACCGAACTCTCGCCTGTGGGCACCATCTTGCCGTCGACTTTTCTGGCAGAAGAGAACCGGCACCTGGGCAAGCTGGGTTGCTCTGGCCGCGCCACGTTTTGCACCGAAGCCAAGATCGTCGATGGCGAGGGCAACGAGGTGCCGCGCGGCACCGTGGGCGAGATCATCGTGCGCGGCCCCAATGTGATGATGGGTTACTGGAACAAGCCTGAACTCACGGCTGCGGCGCTGCGCAACGGCTGGATGCACACCGGCGACGGTGGCCGCATGGACGAGGAAGGCTTCGTCACTGTGGTCGATCGCATCAAGGACATGATCAAGACCGGCGGAGAGAACGTCTTCTCGGCCGAGGTCGAAAACGCCCTGGCCAAACACCCGGCCGTGGTGATGAGCGCGGTGATTGCCATTCCCGATCCGCAGTGGGGCGAGGCCGTGCATGCGGTGGTGGTGCTCGCGCCTGGGCAGCAGGTGACCGCCGAAGAAATCATTGCGCACTGCAAGACCTTGATCGCTGGCTACAAGAGCCCGCGCAGCGTCGAATTCCTCGATGCCCTGCCGATGACCGGTGCCGGAAAAATTCTCAAGACGAAACTGCGCGAGCCCTTCTGGAAGGGCCGTGAGCGCGGTGTCGCATAACCACTTCCCGTTTGACCCAGGAGATTCTGATGAGCCGTGATGTATTCGTATGTGGGGTCGGCATGATCCCGTTCACCAAGCCGGGCGCCAACGAGCCCTACCCCCAGATGGCGGCGCATGCCACCCGCGCGGCCCTGCAAGATGCAGGGGTCTGCTACGACCAAGTGCAGCAGGCCTATGTCGGCTATGTGTATGGCGACTCCACCTCCGGCCAGCGCGCGCTGTACGAGGTGGGCATGACCGGCATTCCCGTGGTCAACGTCAACAACAACTGCTCCACCGGTTCGACCGCGTTGTTCCTGGCGCGCCAGGCCGTGGCCAGTGGCGCCGCCGACTGCGTGCTGGCGCTGGGCTTCGAACACATGAACCCGGGTGCCCTGGGCGCCGTGTTCAATGACCGCCCCAGCCCATTCGAGCGGTTTGACGCTGCCACCAACGAACTCGTGCAGTCCGATCTGCCACTGGCACTGCGCTACTTTGCCGGTGCGGGCAAGGCCCATATGGATGAGTTCGGTACGCCCCTCGAAACCTTTGCCAAGATCCGCGCCAAGGCCAGCCGCCACGCCGCCAACAACCCGCTGGCCGTGTTTCGCACCGTGGTCACCGAGCAGGAGGTGATGGAGGCCAAGATGCTGTGGCCCGGCGTGCTGACCCGCCTGATGGCCTGCCCGCCCACCTGCGGCGCCGCCGCCGCCATCGTGTGCTCGGCCGCCTTTGCGCAAAAGCACGGCCTGGACCAGCGCGTACGCATCAAGGCGCAGGCGATGACGACCGACAAGCCCGTCACCTTCGAGGCACGCGACATGCGCGAGGTGGTCGGCTTCAGCATGGCCCGCGACGCCGTCCAGCAGGTGTACGAGGCGGCAGGCATCGGCCCGCAGGACATCGACGTGGTCGAGCTGCACGATTGCTTTGCGCAGAACGAGCTGCTCAGCTACGAGGCGCTGGGCCTGTGCCCGGTGGGGGGCGCCGAGAAGTTCGTCAACGACGGCGACAACACCTACGGCGGCAAGGTCGTCACCAACCCCTCGGGCGGCTTGCTGAGCAAAGGCCACCCACTGGGAGCCACGGGTCTGGCGCAGTGCTTTGAACTCACGCACCAGCTGCGCGGCACAGCCGAGCAGCGCCAAGTGGATGGTGCGCGCCTGGCGCTGCAGCACAACCTGGGTCTGGGCGGCGCCTGCGTCGTCACCCTGTATGAAAAAGTTTGAAACGGAGTGCTGACATGATTGACAAGAAATGGATTGGCCATGCACTGCCACCGTCCGAAATGGCGCTGGATCGCAGCCGCCTGCGCTTTTTTGCCAAGGCCATTGGCGAGACCGCGCCCGAGTACACCGACGTGCAGGCCGCGCAATCGGCGGGCTACGCAGACCTGCCGGCTCCGCCCACCTTTCTCTTTGGTGCGGAACTCGATTCGGGCGCGACCGACGAACTTTTGACCTTGCTGGACGTGCCCGTCGCCAAACTGCTGCACGGTGAGCAGAGCTTCACCTACCACCGTAGCGCCTGCGCGGGTGACACCATCACGGTGCGCTCCGAAATCGGCGATATCTATGACAAGAAAAATGGCGCCCTGGAATTTGTCGTCAAGACCTCCCGCGCCACCAATCAAAAGAACGAACTCGTGGCAGAGATGCGCACGGTGCTCGTGGTTCGCCACTGACGGGAGAACGCCATGACATTCAAGACACCTAGCTTTGCGCAGATCCAGGTCGGCGACACCCTGCCCGGCCTGCAACTGCCACCGGTCGACCGCACCACGCTGGCGCTGTTTGCCGGCGCGTCGGGCGACCACAACCCCATGCACATCGATACCGATGTCGCACGCCGCGCCGGCATGCCCGATGTGTTTGCCCAAGGCATGCTGGGCATGGCCTGGCTGGGCCGGGTTGTAACCAACTGGGCGCCCCAAAGCCAGTTGCGCACATTCGATGCCCGTTTTCAGGGCATCACGCACCTGGGCAACGCCATGCGCTGCAGCGGCCGCATCGTCGAGAAGCTCGAGCACAACGGCGAGCAATGCGTGCGCATCGAGCTCACCAGTGCCAACCAGTTTGGCCAAACCAAAATCGTCGGCGAGGCCCTCGTGGCGCTGGCCTGAACCCACACAAGGAACCCCATGACAAAGAAACTCGAAGGCAAGGTCGCCCTCATCACCGGCTCGGGCCGCGGCATTGGCCGCTCCATCGCGCTCAAGCTCGCCAGCGAAGGCGCGCATGTCGTCGTCAATGACCTCGACGAAGCCCCCGCGCAAGAAGTCGTCGCGGCCATCCGCGCTGCCGGTGGGCAGGCCGTGGCCTGCATTGGCAGCGTGACCGCGCCCGATTTTGCCGAGCGCTTCATCGGCACGGCGGTGAGCGAATTCAAGGGCCTGGACATCATCGTCAACAACGCCGGCTACACCTGGGACAACGTGGTGCAGAAGATGACCGACGAGCAGTGGTATGCCATGCTCGATGTGCACCTGACGGCGCCGTTTCGCATCCTGCGCGCAGCCCAGCCCGTCATCCGCGCATTGACCAAGCAGGAAAAGGAAGCGGGCAAAAGCGTGGTGCGCAAGGTGGTCAACATCTCGTCGGTGGCAGGCCTGTTCGGCAATGCCGGCCAGACCAACTACTCCACGGCCAAGGCCGGTATCGTCGGCATGACGCAGACGCTGGCCAAGGAATGGGGCCGCATGAACGTGACCGTGAACTGCGTGGCCTACGGCTTCATCAAGACGCGCTTGACGGTGAGCGCCGACAGCGACGCCACCGAGAACATTGATGGCCGCGAGATCAAGGTGGGCGTCAACCCCGACCTGATGGCGGCCATGGAGCGCATGATTCCGCTGGGACGTGGCGGCACGCCCGACGAAGCAGCGGGGGCCGTGTACCTGCTGTGCATCCCTGAATCGGACTACGTGAGCGGCCAGACGCTCATGTGCACCGGCGGTTTGACGGGAATTTGATGCCATGAGCCTGCTACCCCAACTGCACCGCCATGCCTGGATGGATGAAGACATCGAGGCGTTCCGGGAGCAAGCCCAGCGCTACATCGCCAAAGAACTCGTGCCGCACCTGGACGGCTGGCGCCGACAGGGTTTCATCCCGCGCGAGGTCTGGCAGCCGTTTGGCGAGTTGGGCTTTCTGCTGCCCGAGATGCCCGAGGAATACGGCGGCGCAGGTGCCAACCTGGCCTACCAGTTGGTGGTGCAGGACGAACTCGCCCGCGCCGAAGTGCCCGCGAACTCGGCCGTGCACACCATTGCCGCGCACTACATCCTGGACTACGGCACCGAGGAACAAAAGCAGCGCTGGCTACCGCGCCTGGCCAGCGGCGAGCTGCTGGCGGGCATCGCGCTGACCGAGCCGGGCTGTGGCTCGGACCTCAAAGCCTTGCGCACCAAGGCCACCAAGGACGGCGATGCTTACGTGATCGACGGCGCCAAGACCTTCATCACCAACGGCGCTACGGCCAACTTGCTGGTGGTCGCCGTGCGCACCGGTGGGCCGGGCAGCAGCGGCGTGTCGCTGGTGGTGCTGGAGACTGAGAACCTGCCCGGTTTTCGTGTCGGCAGGCGGCTGGAGAAGCTGGGCCAGCATGCGTCGGACACGGCCGAGCTGTTCTTTGACGGCGTGCGCCTGAATGCAGGGCAGCTCCTCGGCGGGCAGGAAGGCCAAGGCTTTCGCCAGCTGATGAGCCAGCTACCCTACGAGCGCCTGCTGCTGGCCGTGCCCGCTGCGGCGGTGATCGAGCGGGCCGTCGAATTGACGGTGGAGTACACCAAGGGCCGCAAAGCCTTTGGACAGAGCGTCTTCGATTTTCAAAACACCCGCTTCAAGTTGGCCGAATGCGCCACGCTGGCCCATGTGGTGCGCAGCTTCGTCAACGACTGCATCCAGCGCCTGCTCGATGGCACGCTGGACGACGAAGCCGCCTACATGGCCAAGTGGTGGTGCACCGAGCAGCAGGGCAAGGTGACCGACGAATGCCTTCAGCTCTTCGGCGGCTATGGCTACATGGCCGAGTACCCGATTGCGCGCCTGTATGCTGATGCCCGCATTCAACGCATTTACGGAGGCACGACGGAAATCATGAAAGACTTGATTGCACGGAGACTGGGCACATGAGCGCGCCGCTGTCTTCCCCCCTCGCCGGCATCCGCATCGTCGAATTCGAAGGCATCGGCCCCGGCCCGCTGGCTGCGCGCATGCTGGCCGACATGGGCGCCGAGGTCACGGTGATTGCCCGCCCGCAGCAGGGCGCCGTGGCGGCGCAACTCGGCGGCAGCGGCGACAACCCCTTGCGGCGCGGCAAGACCGTGGTGCTGCTCGACCTCAAGCAGGACGCCGCCCGGGCCGAGGCCCTGGCCCTGGTGGCGCAGGCCGACGCGCTGATCGAAGGCAACCGCCCCGGCGTCATGGAGCGCCTGGGCCTGGGCCCGGCCGATTGCGCCAAGGCCAACCCGCGCATCGTCTACGGCCGCATGACCGGCTGGGGCCAGAGCGGTCCGCTGGCGCAGGCGGCCGGGCACGACCTGAACTACGTGGCGCTGACCGGCATGCTCTCGCTCTCGGCGCACCGGGGCGAGCGGCCCATCGTGCCGCCCACGGTGGTGGGTGATGCGGGGGGCGCGCTGGGCCTGGCGTTTGGCATGGTCTGCGCCATCCTGGAGGCCAAAACCAGCGGCCAGGGCCGCGTGGTGGACGCCGCCATCGTCGACATCGTGGCCATGCTGGGCGGTATTGCGCAGTGGATTCGCGGCAGCGGCATGCTGGACGGCCCGCACCCCAGCCCGTTCCACGATTCACCCTTCTACGACGTGTACCGCTGCGCCGACGGCGGCTGCATCACGCTGGGTGCATTGGAGCCTCAGTTTTACGCGCTGCTGATGGAAAAACTTGGCCTTGCCGATGTCCCGCTGGGGAAGCAGTTCGACCCGCGCGCCTGGCCCGCCCTCAAGGACCGCCTGACGGCCCTTTTTGCCAGCCAGCCGCGCGCGCATTGGGACGCCTTGCTCGAAGGCACGGACGTGTGCTTTGCGCCGGTGCTCAGTGTGGCCGAGGCGGCAGCGCACCCGCACAACGTGGCGCGGGGCACCTATGTGTCTTCGGCCGGGGCAGGCCTGGATGTGGCGCCCGCGCCGCGCTTTCTGCCGCTCGATGGCAGCGCCGGATAGAAGAGGATGAAAGCGGGCCTGCGCATCGCTCTGGCCCGCCGCGCGGCGTTGTTCTGCAAGCCGGTGCAACTTGCAAAAAATGTGATGATTTTTGCCTCTAGCGCTTATCAGGCAAGCGCTAACAGCTATAAAAAAGATAGTTTCTAATGCTGGTGGCCATGCGCGCCATGCACATGGCGGTGGGCAATTTCTTCGGCGCTTGCAGCGCGCACTTCCGTCACCTTGCAGCTGAATTTCAGCGCCTGTCCTGCCAGCGGGTGGTTGCCGTCCAGGTGCACCTCGGGGCCCTTGATCTTGACCACGTTGAACACCTGCGGCTGGCCGTTGTCGTCCATCGCCTGTAGTTGTCCGCCCACCTTCACGCCCGGAGGGAACTCGCTCTTGGGGATGGTGCGCACCAGGCCCTCGTCGCGTTCGCCAAAGGCATCTTCCACGGCCAGGTCCAGCGTGGTGCCAAAGCCCACGGCCTGGCCTTCCAGCGCGGCTTCGACCTTGGGGAAAATGTTGTCGTAGCCGCCATGCAGGTACGACAGGCTGCCCCCGTCCAGCGGTTTTCCCGCCGGGGTGGTGACTTTGTAGGTGATGGTGACGGCGGAGTCTTTGGTGATGGCCATGGTGTTGCTTGCGCTTTCAGTGGGGAAAACAGCGCGGCGGTGCGGTGGACCGTGCCCCGGCACCCGCGCGCATCAAAAGCGTCGATTGTCCACGAGGCGCCCCCGATCCGCTCGACTGCCGAACAGGGCCCGTGGCGCGGCGACCTATCCAGCGGCCGAGGCCCCAGCGGGGCGCTCTTCCTCCGTTTGTCCCGGGTAGCGCGCAAACCGCCGCGCTTCGGCACCGTGCACCGGATCCTGCTCGGGCCAGGGCCAGCCGCCGAACTGGGTGCGGCGGTAATCCTGCATGGCCTGCATGATTTCCTGCTGCGTGTTCATCACAAACGGGCCGTACTGCGCAACGGGCTCGGCGATGGGCTGGCCCTGCAGCAACAGGCATTCCATGGGCGCAGCACCGGTGTTGGCCAGTGGCCAGTCCTGGCCCGCCACCAGCTCCAGCGCTGCGTGCTGGCCCACGTCCTGCGGCCCTACACGCAGGCCCTCGCCCGCAAAGAAGTACAGCATGCGGCGCGTGCCTTGGCCTTGTGCCGCGGGCAGCATCCACTGGGCGCCAGGGGCCATGCGCAGCGTCCAGATGGCCACGTCGGCCTCGGGCTGCGAGGCCCACGACTCCGGGGGCGGCGCCAGCGGGCTGGGCGCCCCCGGCAGTGCTCCGGCCACCACCGTCACCGTGGTTGCGCGCCCGGCATCGTCGTGGTGGACGAGGCGCGGAATGCGCTCGTTCCACAGCATGGTGAAGTGCGGCTCCACCATCTTGCTGCGTGCGGGCAGGTTCAGCCAGATCTGGAACAGCTCCAGCGGGTTGGGCGCGGTGGCGTTCAGCAGCGGGAACATCTCGGAGTGCACGATGCCCTTGCCCGCAGTGACCCACTGCACATCGCCGCCGCCAAAGCGGGCGGCTGCGCCCAGCGAGTCGGAATGGTCGATGATCCCCTTGCGCACCATGGTGACGGTTTCAAAGCCCCGGTGCGGGTGGCCCGGAAAGCCTGGCACGGTATCGCCGTGGTACATGCTCCAGCCGTCCTTGCGGCTGAAGTCGCTGCCGATCTGGCGGCCGTCCAGCGGCACGGCCGGGGCAAAGGCGCCATTGCCCGCCGGGTAGGCGTCATCATGGTGGGCGCAGAACAGGAAAGGGTCCAGCGTGGGCCACAGCGGGCCGAGCGGCTGGGTGTTCAGGATGGGCGAAGAAGTGGTCATGGCAATGCTCCTGGGTGTATTGGAGCGGTATTGGCTGCGCAGGACTAGCCCCTGGCTGCGCAACACTGCGTTCCATGGGTGTATTCAGAGCGAAAACAGCATTGGAGCCAGTATGCACAAGCGCCGAAAGCTATCGAAACAAGAGTGAAGCTATTGTCTTGCCTCGGCCTCTTGCAGCTCCTTCAGCGTTCTGCCCTGGGCGTCCTTCCAGCTCAGGCGCCCGTTGGTGCAGCCGCCGAGCACGATGTCCGAAGCAGCGGAAGGCGCAGAGAACACATAGTCTTGGGTGAATTTCAATACATCACTCTCGGCCGCCAGTACACCGCTCTTGAGCAAGTCGGCCCGCAGTTCGCTGGGGCCTGCCAGCTTGGCAAAGCTGGGCGTTACGGTGGCCGCCGCTTGCGATCCCGCGCGCACCACAAAGCCCTGGCTGGACTCGTAGCCCGTGGCCTGCACGCCCTTGCCCTTGCAGATGAGCACCGGGCCGGCCTTGGCGGCGGGGGCTGTGGGCGCCTGCTCGAACGCATGCACGCCCAACACCGGCAGCATACCCAGCATGTGGCCCAAAAAGACTTCCATGTCGGCCCGGTCCGCCTCGCTCAAGCTGGGCTCGGCGGGCTGGTTGGCGTTGTCCAGCGGCATGCGCTTGGCGGCACGGGCCAGGGCGATCAGGCGCGACTCCAGAAACTGCACATGCGCCTTGTTGAGCTGCCCGGCCGTGGCGGTGGTGAATCCGATGGCGCGGGTCCAGAAGTCTTTCTTGGCCTGGTGGTCTTGCAGGCGTGGAAGGATGGGGTCCCCTTCACCCACATAGACCATGTCGCCCTCGCCGTCCGGGCGCGGCCCCAGCAGCAAATACACCCCGGTCTGCGCCAGCTCGGGCCGCGCCTTGACCTGCGGCAGCAGCGCGCGCGGGAACAGCAGCGCCTTGCCGATCCAGTTGGATTTGTCGACGATACGCAGGCCGTCTGGGTCGCCGTCGGCGACGAAGATGCGGAGGGAGAAAGGAGTTTGCATGGCTTTGTTTAAATAGCTGCTTGGTCTTTGCTAAACAAAGCATTTAGCAAAGACTAAACAAAGAATGACACCAAACGCCGACTCAACTCGGCTTGCTTTCATGGTTTTGCCTTCTTGCGCGTGTGCCTTTTGGCTCGCTCAGACTCAGACCAATCAAACCACCCCGGCATACCCAAATAGATTTGCTGAGTCACATCTGCCAATTCCGCCAGCTCGTGGAAAGTGCGATGACTCGAAATGAGTCTTTCCTGTAATTCGCCTTTTCCTTCCCAACAAGATGGGACACCTCGCTCTGAAAGCAACTCTGTGCCAGTTAGGACCACAACATGACTACTTGGCTGCCGTCTTAACCGACGCCGACGCTGTGTTTGCACAATGGAACGAATTGCGGCGGCCTCACTTTGTGTGATTTCGGTCTTCAATGACGCAAAGACCAACACAGAACCAGGAAATTCTTCCGCGAGAAACTTCATTCGATCAAAGTCAGCTCTTTCAAAGCTATTGAAGGTTTTGCATTCTGCGTGGACTACATCTGCAGGCGTACTACGCCAAGTAGACGGTCGATACAAGCATGTCAAATCTGCCTCCAAATCCTTTGAGCCCTTCTTCGCTGTGTAGCTAAACAACGGAGTGACACCACGTTCATGCGTTCCAGACAAGAAACGCAATAGCAACAAAACGGTGAATGCACCTTGCGCATTTGAACTGGCAAACGGACCATGGGCGCGATAAGTCCAGGCGATATCACGTGGCGAGTGAACCGGCAATTCAAAATCCGCAAGGCAAAACTTACAACGAACTTTGTACTTGAGCGCATCCACCGCATACCAGTTGTGCCGTGTACAACTAGGACATTGGACATTTGTACCAAGTAGCAGGGCACCAACCTCAATCAATCTCTTTAGCAAGCCTTCGGGTTTGAAATGTGTATCCCTCCTGTCAATGCCCGCCCTAAGTTTTGCGACAACAGCAGGAAATGGCAGACCGCCTTCCTTTTCAAGTTCACCAAGGAGTTTGATTACTTCAACCCTTGCCAAAGAGCCAATGCCCCAAGCACCACCGAGTTGTTTAACCAACTGGGTTGCCATGCGCCCTGAGGTTGAAAGCTCAACTTTCCAACCGCGCTCCCGAAACCACTCTGTCATGACTGACTCTGCCTTGGGCAACTCCAAAAAAATCAGATCATGAGACATGGTCGCCAAAAAAACTGGCCCTGACTCCGAGAATCGCCAATTGAAATAACCTGTTCGTCCAATGGCAGTTGACAACTCTTTACTACCGTACGGTAGAACTTCAGCCATAGGCTCCTTCGAGCCATAGAACCGAAATGAAAAATCGTTGGCAAACTTCGGCTCGCCGGTGTACTCACCAAATCGCGTAATTTTTGGCTGTTGCGCCCGAAGCTCCATACGCGTTTCGCCCTCTGTAATCGGCAGATCGATCTCGTGCGAATACGGTGATTGAATTTTCTCTTGTGTATTCTCCCGCGCCCATGCATCCCAAATTCTCGGATGCCAGTGTCGGACAAAATACTTTGGCTCGTTTCTGACCTGCCCAAGGGGCAATTGAAGCGACGAACAAAAGTCTTCAACAACTTTCTCTGACACAGACCGTGAACGCTGCACCGTAACACGATGGAACCAGTCAGGCTGATGACGGTGCGGCTGATAGCCTTCGCTTATCACGCTGCGGGCCAACTCCTTGCAACCATGAGACTCCGCTGATTGAATAGGTATGGGCACAACTTGGTACCCCGCAGCCCGCAAATTCCAATAGTCAATAACGTCCAAGGAACTGGTCGCATCGCAAACGAACAGCAGCGAATCTTGAATAGGACGATGTTCCAACCCCCACGCATTCAACCGCCGAGGAAATATTTCAAGTGGTTCCAGCAGTTCGGTGTAATTTGCCAGCTTCACCGCATCGCGACGCAACCCCGATACATGGCCGTAATAGCTGTCAACTAACTCCCCCACCTCGGTAGGCAATGCACCAAACACACTGGCAAGGAATAGCCCATATTCACGCGGCAGTTTTGGCAATACAAGTCTGAGCTTGTCATTTCTTACGAACTTCAGTTCCTTCTCAATGAAATCTGAAAGTACCTCAAAATAGCCGATGCCAAACTTTGGACTATGGGATGCGCTCATGTCTCCCATAAGGTCTTGCGCCGACACGAGTTCGCGATGACCAACGTTAAATTCTCGATTTCCACAGGTTCCGACGGGTACAACAATATCCGGGTCGAAACCGGTCAAATACCCTTCAATCACCTGTTCAGAGCTCGGCACTCGCAAACCACGATGGGATTCCCATATCTTCGGCATACGTTGGAATACTGGGATGATCGGGTTGTATGTGCCACCCCATTGAAACGTACTCAATTCAATCGCTCGACGTAAGCCTTTGGTGTCCCGAGGGTCTACCAAAAATGCTACCCGCAGTGGCCGAACACGAATTGAAACGTTTCCATTTGCCATCTAAGCCACCTCAATACGATTAAATGCGGACCGAAGTGTCGCCTGCCGCAAGGCCTTCGCGCGCAGAAGGTTGGTGTCAACCTCGGGTTCGACTTCGCGGATGGCGGCGTGGATGTTGGCGTCAGAGACGTTGCAGACGTGCCAACCGGCTGCAATTAGCAGCGTATCGATGCTGACTCTGGCTTTTTGCTCTGGCGTCATAGGTTCCCCCTGCAGCGCATTCTAGTGAACAAGCCAGAAATAGCCTCCAGCGCTTGTGTGTATTGCGCTGGTAGCTATATTTTTGATAGCTTATTGGTGTGCCTGTGTGCCTGTGTGCCTGTGTGCCTGTGTGCCTGTGTGCCTGTGTGCCTGTGTGCCTTTATCGTGCTTTGGTGGGGCGCAGTGCTTGGGCATGGGGATGGAGGGAAATCAGGCGAACCCCTACAGCGCTTGCGGCACCGCCTCCGCCAGAAAGTCATACACCGCGCGGATGCGCGCGCTGGTGCGGATCTCGCGGTGCACCGTGAGCCAGATGGGCAGCTGCGGCAGCGCGAGCTGGGGCAGCACAGGCAGCACCTCGGGGTCGGTGCGCGCCATGTAATGCGCCACGAAGCCGATGCCCAGGCCCGCGCGCACGGCCTGCCAGTAGGCCATGAGGTCGTCGGTGCGGAAGGCAAACTGCTCGCGCCCCACCGGGTGCCCCAGGGCCGCGAAGCCGCGCAGGATGTCCTCGTTGCGGTCGTTGCCCACCAGTTCGTGCGCCA
>JAMLIQ010000060.1 GCA_023954095.1 Burkholderiaceae bacterium
GACGGTGGCGCCCCAGCCCCGGGGCGCCGCCAGAGTCGCCTGACGCCTGGACGATTGTTCCCTCCACACCGAGCTTGCCATGCACAACGACAAAGAGACAAAACCCAGCGGGCTGACGGGCGCCATCTTCTGGATCGCCATCGCCTTTTCCTGCTTTCAGCTCGTCACTGCGGCCTTCAGCCCCCTGTCCAGCCAGGTGGTGCGCGCCATCCATGTAGGCTTCGTCATCCTGCTGGTGTTTGCCCTGCACCCGCCGTTTCACCGCAACGAGGGTGCTCTGCGCACGGTAGGCAAGGTGCTGGGCTGGACACTGGGCCTGACCGGCTTCGTCTTCAGCCTGTACCACTGGGTCTTCGAGGCCGACCTGACGCAGCGCGCGGGTGAACTCATCCCCCTGGACTGGGTGATTGGCGTGGTCACCATCGCCCTCGTGTTCGAAGCGGCCCGGCGCGTGATGGGCTGGGGGCTGCCCATCATCTGCGGCATCTTCCTGGCCTATGGCCTGTTCGGCCAGTACCTGCCCGGTGCGCTGGCGCACCGCGGCTTTGGCGTGGACCAGGTGGTCAGCGCCCTGGGCTTTGGCACCGAAGGCATCTACGGCACACCGACCTACGTGTCGTCAACCTACATCTTTCTGTTCATCCTGTTCGGCGCTTTCCTGGAGCAGGCCGGGATGATCCAGCTGTTCAATGATTTCGCCATGGGTACCGTGGGCCACACGCGCGGCGGCCCGGCCAAGGTGTCAGTCATTTCGTCGGGGCTCATGGGCACCATCAACGGCTCGGGCGTGGCCAACGTGGTCACCACCGGCCAGTTCACCATTCCGCTGATGAAACGCTTTGGCTACAGCAGCGCGTTCGCGGGTGGCGTGGAAGCCACCTCCAGCATGGGCGGGCAGATCATGCCGCCGGTCATGGGGGCCGTGGCCTTCATCATGGCCGAGACGATCAATGTGCCCTACATCGCCATCGTCCAGGCCGCATTGATTCCAGCCATCCTGTACTTTGCCACCGCCTTCTGGATGGTGCACCTGGAGGCCGGGCGCAAGGGCCTCATGGGCCTGCCCAAGGACGAATGCCCGAACCCCTGGACCGCCGTGCGCCTGCGCTGGTATTTGCTGCTGCCCCTGGTGGGCCTGGTGGTACTGCTGTTCTCGGGCTACACACCGCTGTTCTCGGGCACGGTGGGCCTGGGGCTGACCGTGATCCTCATCTTTGGCGCCGCCGTGCTCACCGGGGTGCAAGGGCTGGCGCTGCGCGCCGTGTTCTGGGTGCTGCTGGGCCTGGCCTGCGGGGGGTTCTTTGCGTTTGGTGTGGGCACGTTCTTCGTGCTGGCCGCCCTGCTGGTGGCCCTGACCTACCTGCGCCGCGTGGGCGCCGACGCACGCGCCCTGGCAGTGCAGGCCATGGTCGACGGTGCGCGCCATGCGCTGCCTGTCGCCATTGCCTGCGCACTGGTGGGTGTGATCATCGGCATCATCAACCTCACCGGCGTTGCAGCAGAACTGGGCGGCCACATCATCGCCATCGGGCGCAACAGCCTGTTCCTGGCGCTGCTGCTGACCATGGTGACCTGCCTGGTGCTGGGCATGGGCATTCCCACCATTCCCAACTACATCATTACCAGTTCACTGGCCGCCCCGGTGCTGCTGGAACTGGGCGTGCCGCTCATCGTTTCGCACATGTTCGTGTTCTATTTCGGCATCATGGCCGACCTGACGCCGCCCGTGGCACTGGCCGCGTTTGCCGCGGCCCCCATCGCGCGCGAGAGCGGCCTCAAGATCAGCCTGCAGGCCCTGCGCGTGGCCATTGCCGGGTTCATCGTGCCCTTCATGGCGGTCTACAGCCCGGCGCTGATGCTGCAGGGCGGCGGCGCACTGGCCACGGCCTACGTGGTGTTCAAGGCCCTGATCGCCATCGGCATGTGGGGAGCGGGCGCCATTGGCTTCCTGTTCGGCCCGTTGAACCTGCTCGAGCGCCTGGCCGCCATCGTGGCCGCCAGTTTCCTGGTCGCCGCACTGCCCATGACCGATGAAATCGGCCTGGCCGGGGTGGTTGCGTTCCTGGCATGGCATGTGTGGCGCACCCGTGCCGCACGCCACAGCACGGCGGCCTGAACCTTGCTGGGTATTTGTCTGGCCCTGGCAGCGACGGCGGGGGCCGTGCCCCCGGTCTTCATCCCGGCGCAGCAGGTGACGCTGGCGTGGACGCATTCCATCGAAAAGCAGCGCTGGGAGGAAGACTACGCCGTGCAACCCGGTGCCACGGCCGAGGCACCGCCTGTGCTGCAGGCTTTGGCAGCCCGGGTGCGGGGCTCGGCGGCAGGCATGGAGCCCCCGCCCGATGCACGGCTGGTCGATGGCTGGTACCGGTACCAGCCGCTGGAACGCCAGCCCGCCGTGCTGCGCCTGACGCGCTCTGAATTCACCGCCGATTTCGAACTGTGTTTGCAAGGCCGCTGCCAGCCCATGGGCCGCTGGCTGCCCTCGGACGGCGGCATCACGCTGCTGACAGCCTGCAGCGCGTCACCCGGCGGACAGGCAGAACCCATGCGTCCTTGGTAAGTTCGCCCCGTGAATTACGCCCAACTTCTTCTTCCGGATTTCTCGCTCATCCTGTGCGGCTATCTCATCTGCCGCTACACGGCGCTCAACCGCAGCGTCTGGCAGCCCGTGGAGAGCCTGGTGTACTACCTGCTGTTTCCGGTGCTGCTGTTCCAGTCCATCATCAAAAGTCCCATCGACCCCGGTTCGGCCTCGGGCCTGATGGCGGCTGGCCTGCTGCTCAGTGCTGCCGGTATCGGCCTGTCCTATGCCCTGCCCTATCTGCCCTGGCTGGGGCGGCATATCGACCTGCGCGACCACGCCGCAGGGGCACAGGTGGCGTTCCGCTTCAACTCCTTCATTGGCCTGGCGCTGGCCGAACGCCTGGCGGGCAGCCAGGGTTTGCTGATGATTGCCGTGCTCATCGGTGTGTGCGTGCCGCTGCTCAACGTGGCCGCCGTGTGGCCCATGGCGCGCCAGAGCGAGCACCATTTCGGCCGTGAACTGCTGCGCAACCCCTTGATCCTGGCCACCGCCACGGGCCTGGCCGCCAATCTTGCGGGCCTGCACATTCCGGAATGGATACAGCCCACCGTGAACCGCATCGGCGCTGCGTCGCTGGCACTGGGCCTGATGGCGGCCGGTGCCGGCATGCAGTTCAGCCTGCTGCAACGCAGCAAGCTGCTGACTATGTCGGTACTGTCCATCCGCCACCTGCTGCAGCCCCTGATTGCCTGGGCCATTGCGCGCCTGCTCGGCCTGGACCCGGTGCAAACGGCCGTACTGCTGGCCTTCTCGGCGCTGCCCACCGCCTCCAGCTGCTATGTGCTGGCCGCGCGCATGGGCTACAACGGCCCGTATGTGGCGGGGCTGGTCACGCTCTCCACCATGCTCGGCCCGGCCAGCCTGACGCTGGCCCTGGGCTTGCTGGGTTGAGCAAAATACTATTATTTACATAGCTGCAAGCGCTTACTGCATAAGCGCTTTGGCCTGTTTTATTCAATATTTTCCTGGAGTGCCCAGGCCACATGCTCCCGCACCAGCGCGCTGGCATCGTCGGCGCGCGCCTGCAGCGCTGCGCGCACACCGGCATCGCCCGTGGCGTGCAAGGCATTGCCCAGCGCCACGGCCACGTTGCGCAGCCAGCGTTCGTGGCCAATGCGGCGGATCGGGCCGCCCTCGGTCAGGCGCAGAAAAGTCGCTTCATCCCACGCAAAAAAATGCACCAGCTGCTGGTCTGTCAGACCCGCCCGCGCATCAAAGTCGGGCAACTGGCTGGGCTGGGCGTATTTGTTCCAGGGGCAGACCAACTGGCAATCGTCGCAGCCGTAGATGCGGTTGGCGAGCAGCGGCCGCATCTCCAGCGGAATCGGTCCCGCATGCTCGATGGTCAGGTACGAAATGCAGCGCCGCGCATCAAGCCGGTAGGGCGCGATGATGGCCTGCGTGGGGCACACGTCGATGCAGGCCTGGCATGACCCGCAATGCGCCGTGACGGGCGCGCTGGGTTCCAGTGCCATGTCCACATAGATCTCGCCCAGGAAGAACATCGAGCCGCCTTCGCGGTTGAGCACCAGCGTGTGCTTGCCGCGCCAACCCTGGCCGCTGCGCCGGGCCAGCTCGGCCTCCAGCACCGGCGCCGAATCGGTGAACACCCGGTGGCCCAGCGGGCCGACCGCCTGGGCAATGCGGTCGCACAGTTTTTGCAGCCGGGCGCGCAGCACCTTGTGGTAGTCCCGCCCCCGGGCATAAACCGACACAATGCCCTCCGATGGGCGCTGCAGGCGCGCAAACTCCACGGCCTGCCATCCTGGTGGGGTGTCGACGGGGGTGTCACGGGGCAAGTAGTCCATGCGTGCCGTGATCACGCTCACCGTGCCGGGCACCAGTTCGGCCGGGCGGGCACGCTTGAGGCCATGCGCTGCCATGTAGTGCATCTCGCCATGGAACCCTTGCTCCAGCCATTGCATCAGTCCGTCTTCTGCGGAAGACAGGTCGACACCGGCCACGCCGATTTGGGAGAATCCCAGTTCGCGCGCCCATTGCTGAATTTGAGGAACCCATTGACTGCTGCCGACCACCATCGCCCGATTGTAGAAAGCCCCCCCGCCCTGGCGGAGCAACAAGCCACCTGGCGCAGTGAGGACGATACCGCCGCCTTCGCCCGGCAACTGGCCGCGCAGCCCCTGCTGGCCAATGCCTTCATCACGCTGCACGGCGACCTGGGTGCGGGCAAGACCACGCTGGTGCGCCACCTGCTGCGCGCCCTGGGCGTGCAGGGCCGCATCAAGAGCCCGACCTATGCCGTGGTGGAACCGCACGAAGCGCCCGGCCTGGCGATCTGGCACTTCGACTTCTACCGTTTCAGCGATCCGCGCGAATGGGAAGACGCGGGTTTTCGCGACCTGTTTGCCAACCCCGGCCTGAAACTGGCAGAATGGCCGGAAAAGGCCGCAGCGCTGATCCCTGCTGCGGATGTTGCTATCCACATTGAAGCACCGGACGAGAGCTCCCGCCACGTCACACTGCGGGCCCACACGCCTCTCGGCCTGCAACTGCTGCAAGGATTGAGCGCATGAACCCACCGCTGCACAACGCCCGCCCCACACCGCCCACGCGCCGCACTGTGTTGCAGGCCGGCAGTCTGGTGCTGCTGCTGGGCACGCAGCAGATTGCACGCGGCGCCACCATCGTGGCCGTGCGTGTGTGGCCCGCCCCCGAATACTCCCGCGTCACCCTCGAATCCGACCAGCCCCTGCGGACCAAAAAGTTCTTCGTCAGCACACCGCCGCGCCTGGCCGTGGACATCGAAGGCCTGGACCTGAGCCCCGAACTGCGCGAACTGGTCGCCAAGGTGCGGCCCGACGACCCCAACATTGCCGGCATCCGCGTCGGCCAGAACGCCCCGGGCGTGGTGCGCCTGGTGGTCGACCTGAAACAGGCCGCCCTGCCCCAGGTGTTCTCGCTCGCCCCCGTCGCCGCCTACGGACACCGGCTGGTATTTGACCTGTACCCCGAGAACCCCGTTGACCCGCTCGAAGCGCTGATTGCCGAGCGCCTGCGCGACACCGGCGAGATCACCCCGACCAGCCCGCACCACGAAGCCCCGCCCCCCTCCTGGAGCCTGGAGGCCGCCGACCCGCTGGGTGAACTGATCGCCCGCGCCGACGCCCCGCGCAAGCCCGCCGCGCCGGTGGCAGCGCCCGCCGCGCCGCCCGTCCCGCCCCCGATCACCCTCAAGGCCCGGCATACCGACCGGCTCATCATCATCGCCCTCGACCCTGGCCATGGCGGCGAAGACCCCGGCGCCGTCGGTCCCGCCGGCACGCGCGAAAAAGACGTGGTGCTCAAGGTAGCCCACCTGCTGCGCGAACGCATCAACGCCACCACGGTGGGCGGCAACCCCATGCGGGCCTACCTCACGCGCGATGGCGACTATTTCGTCCCCCTGGGCACGCGCGTGCAAAAGGCGCAGCGCGTGCAGGCCGACCTGTTTGTCAGCATCCATGCCGACGCCTTCACCAACCCTGCAGCGCGGGGTGCCAGCGTGTTTGCGCTCAGCCAGAACGGCGCCTCCAGTTCGGCCGCCCGCTGGCTGGCCAACAAGGAAAACCAGGCCGACCTGGTGGGCGGCCTGAATGTGCGCGCCAAAGACCGGCATGTGCAGCGCGCCCTGATCGACATGAGCACCACCGCGCAGATCAACGACAGCCTCAAGCTCGGCAGCGTGCTGCTGGGCGAGATCGGCAACGTGGGCAAGCTGCACAAGCCGCGTGTCGAACAGGCCGGGTTTGCCGTGCTCAAGGCGCCCGACATCCCCAGCGTGCTGGTCGAAACCGCCTTCATCAGCAATCCCCAGGAAGAGGCGCGCCTGCGCACCGGCGCCTACCAGGAGCAGTTGGCCGATGCACTGATGCGCGGCATCATTCGCTACTTCGCCAAGAACCCGCCGCTGGCACGCAGCCGGTCGGTATAACTCCCCTTGCTCGCTGCCATCGCTCCCCGATACAGTGCCATGGCAGACACTGCATACAAAGTCCTGCAGCAAGGAGACACGCCATGGCACAACCCCACGCACAATCCGGCCAGATCGTCAGCGTGCGCCCCCTGGGCGCCGCACTGGCACAGGCCAGCAGCACCGCCATCCTGAAGGCGGGCCAACTCGAAGTCATGCGCATCGTGCTGCCCACCGGCAAAAGCCTGCCCGAGCACATGACACGCGGCGAAGCCACTGTGCAATGCATTGAAGGGGAAGTCGAGTTCCTGGACGGCAACGGCACCCAGCGCATGCACCCCGGTGACTTTGTACACCTGGAAGCCCGGGCGCTGCGTGCCCTCACGGCGGTGCAGGATGCCTCGCTGCTGGTCACGCTGTGCCTGCAGGCGGGATAGCGCGGCCTTCGCTCCTGCTCCGGCCCCTCCCACCTCGACGGTAGTGACGCTCTCGGCCGACGCGGGCGCTTCCGCACGTCCTACAGCACAACGGCGCGGACTCTGCGAGAGTGAACGCACCGGCCCCTTCCGAATTTTTCAGGAGGGGTCCGTGACGCACTGATGCAGAAAGGTCCACACCATGTTGTCCCATCCTCTTGTTCTTGCAGCCACCCTCGCCGCCTCCCTGGGCTTGGGTGCATGTTCTACCAATCCCACCAATGCACAAGTAGGCACCGGCATTGGCGCGGTCGTTGGCGGCGTCGCCGGCAATGCGCTGCTTGGCACCGGGGGCGCCATTGCGGGTGCGGCCGGCGGTGCGCTGATCGGCCACGAATTGGGCGAAGACCGCGACCAGAATCAGCGCCGTCGTCCGCGGCGCTGAAGCCCCAACACAGGCCGCAGGCCTGACGGCGCCCCTTGCAGCACGCTGGCTACAGGGCCTCCACGCTCTTTGTGCGGGTACCACGCCAGGCGCCAAAAAGCGCGATCAGGCCCGGGATGAAGATCATCGCCCAGATGATCTTGTCCAGATGCTCGCGCACCCAGGCCAGGTTGCCAAAAAAGTAACCCGCCGTGCAGATGCCCACCACCCACAGCACGGCTCCCCCCACGTTGTAGGCGCTGAACTTGCCCCGGCCCATGGCTGCCACACCCGCCACAAACGGAGCAAAAGTGCGGATGAAGGGCATGAAGCGGGCCAGCACAATGGTGATGCCGCCGTAGCGTTCATAAAAGGCGTGCGCCTGGTCAAAGGCTCGGCGGTTGAACCAGCGCGAGTTTTCCCACTGGAACACCTTGGGCCCGAAGTAGCGGCCAATGCTGTAGTTGCACTGGTCGCCCAGCACGGCTGCAGCCAGCAGCACGGCCACGGCGGGTGCGAACTCCATCAGCCCGGCGCCGCACAGCGCACCCACGATGAAGAGCAGGGAATCGCCCGGCAGGAAGGGCATGACGACCACGCCCGTCTCGACGAAAACAATGATGAACAGCAGTGCATACACCCACACGCCATAGGCCACCACGAAGGCCTCGAGGTGTTTGTCCACATGCAGGATGAAGTCAATCAGGAAGGTAATGATTTCCATGGGGTGCGGCCGATAGCAGCGCGCATTATCCCCACCCGTCCACAGCACTGCTTCCCGCCCCCTAGAATCCTGTGGGTGAACGAAGACCACTCCAACCCGCCCGAGCGCCGCCCCATCCGCGACCTTCCCGACGAACTCATCAGCCAGATAGCGGCCGGCGAGGTGGTCGAGCGCCCCGCCTCGGTGGTGCGCGAACTGGTGGACAACGCCCTGGACGCAGGCGCCACCATGGTCACCGTGCGGCTGCTGGCCGGTGGCGTGCGCCTGATTGCGGTGGAAGACGATGGAGGCGGCATTCCGCAGGACGAACTGCCCGTGGCACTGCGCCGCCACGCGACCAGCAAGATCACCAACCTGCACGACCTGGAAACCGTGGCCACCATGGGCTTTCGGGGCGAGGCATTGGCTGCCATTGCCTCGGTATCAGAGATGGCCCTGCTCTCGCGCCCGGCCGCGCAGGCCAGCGCCTTCCTGCTCGACGCGCGCAGCGGCGAGCTGCGCCCCGTGGCCCGCAGCGGCGGCACCACGGTGGAGGTGAAAGAGCTGTTCTTCAGCACCCCCGCCCGGCGCAAGTTCCTCAAAACCGACGCCACCGAACTGGCCCACTGCGTGGAGGCCGTGCGCCGCCACGCGCTGGCACGGCCCGATGTGGGCTTTGCCATCTGGCACGAGGGCAAGCTTGTCGAGCAATGGCGCGCCACGCTCGCGCACGGCCCGGGGGACACGCAAGACGCCCTGGCGCGCCGCCTGGCCGATGTGCTGGGCGAAGACTTTGTGGCCCAGTCCGTGCCGGTGCAGCACAGCGAAGGGCGGCTCACCATCACCGGCCGCGCGGGCCTGCCCGACGCCGCACGCTCGCGTGCCGACCAGCAGTATTGCTACGTCAATGGCCGCTTCGTGCGCGACAAGGTCATCACGCATGCCGCCCGCAGCGCCTACGAGGACGTGCTGCACGGCCAGCGCCAGCCGGTGTATGCGCTCTACATCGAGATCGACCCGGCGCGCGTGGACGTGAACGTGCACCCCACCAAGATCGAGGTGCGCTTCCGCGACAGCCGCGAGGTGCACCAGGCCGTGCGCCATGCGGTGGAAAACGCCCTGGCCATCCCCCGCGCTGCGGCGCTGGCGACGCCCCCGCTCCCGGCGTCGGCACCGGATTTTGAAGAAAAATGGCCTGCAACGCTTACCCAGCAAGCGCAGTCAGCTATCAAATTTGATGAAAGAGTGGGCTACAAGGTTTCCGACCTGGGCGCCTTGTGGGGCGTGGCACCGGCGCCGGGCTCACCGCCCGTGCCGCCAGCAAAGCCTGCAGGCCTGCCCGACGACACGCAAGAAGGGCCCCCAGCAACCATTGCACCCACCCCCAGGCCCCAGGGCGCCAGCGCAAACGCCCTCGCACAGCCCCTGGCCGAAGCCCGCCACGACACCCCCTGGCCCCTCGGCAGGGCCGTGGCCCAGCTGCACGGCGTTTACATCCTGGCCGAAAGCGCCCAGGGCATGGTCATTGTGGACATGCACGCCGCGCACGAACGCATCGTCTACGAACGCCTCAAGGCGCAGGTGGACAGCGAGGCCCGCATTGCCAGCCAGCCCCTGCTGATCCCGGCCACCTTCGCCGCCACACCCCAGGAAGTGGCCACGGCCGAAGAATCGGCCGAGGTGCTGGCCACGCTGGGGCTGGAGGTGGTGCCCTTCTCGCCCAAGACCCTGGCCGTGCGCGCCGTGCCCACCACCCTGGCGCAGGGCGACCCGGTGGAGCTGGCGCGCAGCGTGCTGGCCGAGCTCAGCGCGCACGATGCCACCACGGTGGTGCAACGCGCCCGCAATGAAATCCTGGGCACCATGGCCTGCCACGGCGCCGTGCGCGCCAACCGCAGGCTCACCATCGACGAGATGAACGCCCTGCTGCGCCAGATGGAAACCACCGACCGGTCGGACCAGTGCAACCACGGGCGGCCGACATGGCGACAGCTCACGATGAAAGAGTTGGATTCATTGTTTTTGCGCGGGCGGTAGGTAACGCTGTGCATGAATCCATTGGCAATGGCCCTGGCCTTGCCTGAAGGCGCTGGCACCGGCGCTGATGCTGTTCGACTCTCTTGCGGGCGACCTATCAGCGCCCGTACCTGCGCCATTGACCGCAGTACCGTATGTACAACAGATGCACGCTTCACAACAATCCGTGTATCGGCTGTGTACGCACAAAGAGGAAAAGTCCATGCGTGACGCCGCCAATGGCCACGCCAAACAGTCCTACGGGCACTACGGCCCGCGGCATCCGTGATGCGTCTGCTGTCAATCCGTTTGTCAGAGCCTGTTCGCGATCTTTTCATGGGATACGTTGCCCGCAAGAGCAGTGGTTTCCAGCGCAATGGAGCTGGTTTGTGCAACAAAACCGACCCGAACGCACCAACACGGACAACACAGGCACCACATTTGGGCATCAATGCACCAACTTCTGATGTGACGCATAGTTTTGGTGCATGCCGTCATGATCTTTTGGCATAATCCCGTGCTGCGGCGCCGCATTGAGCGCTTTTCATCCCAAAGGCCCACTGAATATGAAGTACGAGTCCGTCGGCAGCTTCCTGGAGCAGGTAGCACAACGCAACCCCGGCCAACCTGAGTTCCTCCAGGCCGTCACCGAAGTGATGGAAAGCCTGTGGCCCTTCATTGAAAAACACCCCAAATACGCCGAGCAAAGCCTGCTGGAGCGCCTGGTCGAGCCCGAGCGCGTCATCATGTTCCGCGTGTCATGGACGGACGACCACGGCACCGTGCAGGTCAACCGCGGCTACCGTATCCAGCACAGCATGGCCATCGGCCCCTACAAGGGCGGCCTGCGCTTCCACCCCTCGGTCAACCTCTCGGTGCTCAAGTTCCTGGCGTTCGAGCAGACCTTCAAGAACGCACTGACCACGCTGCCCATGGGCGGCGGCAAGGGCGGCTCCGACTTCGACCCCAAGGGCAAGAGCCCCGGCGAAGTCATGCGTTTCTGCCAGGCCTTTGCGAGCGAACTGTTCCGCCACGTGGGCGCTGACACCGACGTGCCTGCGGGCGATATCGGTGTGGGCGGCCGCGAAGTGGGCTTTATTGCCGGCATGTACAAGAAGCTCAGCAACCGCGCCGATTGCGTCTTCACCGGCAAGGGCCTGTCGTTTGGCGGCTCGCTGATCCGCCCCGAAGCCACGGGCTACGGCACGGTGTACTTCGCCCAGGAGATGCTCAAGACCCGCGGCAAGTCATTCGACGGCCTGCGCGTTTCGGTGTCGGGTTCGGGCAACGTGGCCCAGTACGCGGTCGAAAAAGCCATGGCCCTGGGCGCCAAGGTGGTCACCGTGTCGGATTCGAGCGGCACCATCGTCGATGAAGACGGCTTCACCACGGAAAAACTGGCCGTCCTGATGGATGTGAAGAACCACCTGTACGGCCGCGTGAACGACTACGCCCAGCGCACCGGCGTGCAGTTTGTCGCGGGCAAGACCCCCTGGCATGTGCCGGTGGATGTGGCCCTGCCCTGCGCCACGCAAAACGAGCTGGACGCCAACGACGCAGCCACGCTCATCAAGAACGGCGTGCTGTGCGTGGCCGAAGGCGCCAACATGCCCTCGACCATCGAGGCCGCCAAGGCCTTCGAAGCGGCCGGCGTGCTGTATGCGCCGGGCAAGGCCAGCAACGCTGGCGGCGTGGCCACCTCGGGCCTGGAGATGAGCCAGAACGCCATGCGCCTGAGCTGGACGCGCGACGAAGTCGATGGCCGACTGCTGCAGATCATGCAGGGCATCCATGCCGCCTGCGTACAGCACGGTGCACGCGCCGATGGCTCGGTGAGCTACATCGACGGGGCCAACGTGGCCGGTTTCGTCAAGGTGGCCGACGCCATGCTGGCGCAGGGCGTGATCTGAACCTCGGCGGACACCGCAACAAAAAGGGACCTTCCGGTCCCTTTTTTCATGCTGCCTCGGGTTCCTCCAGAACCCTCGGCGCCACCCCCGCCGACTGCGCAGGCGCTTCCGACAACTGGGCAAAGCGCGCCAGCACATGGCGTGTCCAGTAGCCGATGTCGTAGCGCTGCACCTGGGTCAGCATGCGGCCCATGCGTCCGCGCTGTTCGGCCTCGCCCATGGCCAGGGCTTCGTCCAGCGTGTCGTCGAGCGAGCTGCGGCTGAAGGGGTTGACCAGCACGGCATCTTCCAGCTCCATGGCAGCGCCCGAGAACTCGGACAGCACCAGCACGCCCGGCTCGCCCTGCTTGGCGGCCACAAATTCCTTGGCCACCAGGTTCAGGCCGTCGCGCAGCGGCGTAATCCAGGCGATGTCGGCGGCGCGGTAGGCGCACACCACCTCTTCAAACGCCAGCGGCGTGGTCGAGAGATGAATGGGCAGCCAGTGCAGCGTGCCGAAGTGGCCGTTGATGCGGCCCACCAGCTGCTCTATTTTTTGCTGCTCGGCACGGTAGATTTCCATGCCTTCGGCGGCAGCCACCGTGACCAGCAGCAGTTTGACCCGCCCATGCAGGTCGGGCCGGCGTTTGAGCAGGCGCTCAAACGCTTCAAGCTGCTGGCGCCCGCCTTTGGCATAGTCCACGCGGCTCACCGACACAATCAGCGTTTCGGTGTTCATGTCCTTGCGGATGCGCTCGGTGCGCGCCTGGCCTTCGGGCGAATTGACCGCCTTGGCGATCAATGTGGGCGCCGTGCCGATGGGGCAGGTGTCGATGACGAGGCTGCGTCCATCGACATCGAGCTGCACCGTCACACGCGGCTCGGACAAGGCGCAGGCACGCGGGATGATGGGCAGACTGACCGGCGCCTCATGGCGCACCACGCCTTCGCGCAGGCTCTCGACCACGGCACAGAAGTTCTGCGCGAAGCGCGGCACGTGAAACCCCACCAGATCGCAGCACAGCAGGCTGTCGATGATCTCATCGCGCCAGGGCAGGATGTTGAAGGCGTCGGGCGAAGGAAACTGCGTGTGGTGAAAAAAGGCAATCTTGAGGTCAGGCCGCATCTTGCGGATAAAACCCGGCACCAGCCACAGGTTGTAATCGTGCACCCAGACCACGGCGCCGTGGTCGGCCTCGGCGCAGGCGGCCTCGGCAAAGCGGCGGTTCACTTCACGAAAGTCCGACCACTGGATGTTTTCGGTCGAGTACAGCCAGGGGAAGGTGTGAATCACCGGCCACAGCGCCTCTTTCGAGGTGACATGGTAGAACTGGTGGATCTTGGCGGCTTCGAGCGGCAGGCGCACCACATCGTAGTTGCCATAGCGGTCACTCACCGTGATGCGGCGCTCAAAATCCGGCGCCTTGCCCGCCGCCGCCTTTTTCTTCCAGGCCACCCACACAGCCTTGTCCACGTGGCTGAAGAAGCCTTTGATGGCCGGGATGATGCCATTCGGACTGCGTGGCTCGCGCATCACGGTCTGGCCGTTTTCCACTACTTCTTCGTAGGGCTGGCGGTGGTAGACGACGACAAGCTCGTTCTTGAGGTCTTGAGAGAGGGGGGTGTTCATGCGTGTCCTCTGATTCAGTGAATGCGGTGCAGGGCGTCGAGCACGCCGGCGGCGCCCTCTTTCTCGCTCCAGTGCACGTTGGGCAGACCGTGCGCGGCCTCGGCCAGCAGGGGTTCGCGGTTGGCGACGATGACCCCTTGCAAGCCGGTCTGAAACAGCGAGAGATCATTCAGTGTGTCGCCCGCCACCAGGGTGCGCTCGGGCGGCAGGTTCAGCGCAGCGAGGGTGCGCAGCAGCGTGGGGCCCTTCTGCACGCCCCGCGGCAGCACGTCGAAATAGCGCTCGGCCGACAGCAGCACGTCGTAGCCGGCAGCCTCCAGCTCAGCGCGCGCGGCACCGGCCAACTGCTCGTCTGAATAGAAGCAGGAGACGCGGCGCCCTTCGACCACGGGCTGCTCCGTGAGATGCGGGTGGCGCGCCAGAATGCCGCGCACCGCCGCCGGAGTGTGCTGCGGCCAGCCTTCATCCAGCCAGCGCTCGAGTGCAGGCAGCGGCGTGCGCCCGGCACCGGCATACACAGCCGTGCCCACGTCAGAGATGATGTGGTCGGGCTGCAGCGGCAGTTCGTCGAGCACATCACGCATGGTGGTCAGGCTGCGCCCGGTGACATAGATCAGCACGATCTCGCTGCGCCGCTGGCCAATCCAGTCGTAGAGGGCGGCACGCTCGCTGGCGTTGCCGCCCAGGAAGGTACCGTCGAGGTCGGTGGCGAGAATGGTTTGTTGCATGGGCGCTCCTTTCGTGAAGGGTGGGCAGAATCCGGGCGGGCGGCGGGGGCGCGGCCTCGGGGCCAGGCACGGATGAGAAGGGGAACAGGAAGCCACGGCCCTACGGCCGTGGCGTGCGGACGGCTAGGTGCCGCTGGCAGCGGCTGTGGCACCCTGGGCCTGCGCCAGCGATACGGCCACGGGGCTCTGTTTGCTGAACATCAGCGTGCGGGTGGGGAAGGCGAAATCGACGCCGAGGACGGCAAATTCACGCATCAGCCCCAGGTTGACGGCCTGCTGCACGTCGCGGTACGCAGCATAGTCAGGTGTCTGCATCCAGTACACCACCTCGAAATCGAGGCTGGAGTCCCCAAAACCGGTGAAATGGGCACGGTCAAACCGGGCCTGCGGCTGGGCGCCAATCACTTTCTTGACAGCCGCCGGCACCTGCTCGAGCTGCTCCGGCGTGGCATCGAACGTGAGGCCGAAGGTGAACGGGATGCGCCGCTCGTTCATCAGCTTGTAATTGCGCAGACGCGATCTGGTCAGGTCCCCATTGGAAAACACCAAGACCTCGCCGCTCAGACTGCGCAGGCGGGTGGTTTTCAGGCCGATGTTTTCGACGGTGCCGCTGAAATCATCGATGACCACAAAATCACCCACCTGGAAAGGCTTGTCGAGCACGATGCTCAGACTGGCGAACAGGTCGCCCAGAATATTCTGCAGTGCCAGGCCAATGGCAATGCCGCCAATACCGAGACCGGCGACCAGCGCATTGACATCAAAGCCCAGGTTGTCCAGCAACAGCAGCAGCAAAATGCCCCAGACGACCACGCGGCTGATGAAATTCAGGATGGACAGCGCGCTGGTGGTCGACGGATCCTTCTCCAGCGAATCCTGGCGCATGGTGGCGAACCAGGCCGTGATGAAGGCACTGGCGCACAGCGCCAGCTGCAAAAAGAAGGCAATGGTGGCCGCACTGGACAGCCAACGGGTGGTTGCAGCACGCAGCGCCAGTTCATGGCTGGCCGGGTACAGGGCCACCAGCGCCACCAGCCACCAGCGCACTGCGCGCAGGGCCTTGACCACGGCGTCGTCCAGCCGCGTGGTGGTGCCTGCCGCCCACCGGGCAATGCGGCGAATCACCACGGGCAGCAAAAACTTCATGAGGGCAACGGTCCCCACAATCCACAGGGCGGCGCGCGCCCAAGCCAGCACATCATTGCCGGCAAACGTCAGATCAAGAACTTCCTGCATCGTTAAGGGGTACTCCGTTCAGGCAGGCACCCGCCCGGCTGAGACAAGCCGGGAATAGGCGCCAAACATTATTAAAAATCAACAACCAAATACGTCTATTTTCGCCATTAAAAATATCAAAAATGGATTTCACAGAAACACATGGAATCCATTTATATTCCAAAAGCGCATTACATGATAACACAATCAAATGACATTGTCTATATTCATATTGATATTCATATATCAGCATGATAATCACAGGCCTCCACGGACAACCACGGGACGGCAATCGCACCGGGGTCTGGTACGCTCCAAACCATGTCAACCCCTCCCCTAGCAGCCCCGGCTGCGTCCGCGGGCGCCGTGCCCGTAGCCCCCGGCCTGGCCGTGGTGGTGCTGGCCCTGCTGCTGAGCATTCAGCCCGTCACCACCGATCTCTATCTGCCCGCCCTGCCTGCGCTCACCCGTGCGCTGGGCGCGCCGGTGGCGGCGGGGCAGCTCACCCTCAGCGCACTGCTGCTGGCCTTTGGCTGCTCGCAGCTGGTGTGGGGGCCGCTGGCCGACCGCTTTGGCCGCCGCCCGGTCCTGCTGGCCGGGTTGTGCATCTATGCGGTGGCCTCGGTGGGCAGCGCCCTGGCGCCGTCCATGGCTTTGCTGATTGCCTGGCGCACCGCCCAGGGCGCCGCCATGGGCGCGGTGGTGATGTGCGCCCGGGCCATCGTGCGCGATCTGTACACCCCGCTGGTGGGCGCGCGCGCCATGTCCAAGGCCCTGACGGGGCTGGGCCTGGTGGCCTGCCTGTGCGCTCCGCTGGGCGGCCTGCTGACCGAATGGCTGGGCTGGCGTGCAGCCCTGCTGGCGCTGACCGCCTACGCCCTGGGCACCCTGGCGCTGGTGGCGTTGCGCATGCCCGAAACCCTGGCGCTGCGCAATCCGCGCGCGCTGCAGCCCGCCACGCTGCTGCGCACCTGGGGCCTGGTGCTGCGCCATCCCACGTTCTGGGCCTACTCGCTGCTGACGACAGCCGCCTACGGCGGACTGTTCACCTTTCTGGCGGCCTCCTCGTTTGTCTTCATCGAGGTGCTGGGCTTGACGCGCACGCAGTACGGCTGGGTGCTGCTGTCCACCGCGCTGGCCTACTTCACAGGCACATTCGTCTGCCGCGCTCTGCTGGCACGCCACGGCCTGCGCCGCACCGTGGCGCTGGCCGGGGCACTCAGCATCAGCGGCGGCACGCTGATGGCGCTGGTGGCCTGGATGGGCTGGCACCAGCCCTGGGCGCTGCTGCTGCCTTTCTATCTTTTCATGCTCGGCCATGGCATCCACCAGCCCTGCGGGCAGACGGGCGCCGTGGGGCCGTTTCCGCAGGCGGCGGGCGTGGCCTCGGCGCTCAATGGCTTCATGATGATGCTGGCCGCCTTTGCCATTGGCGGCTGGGTGGGCACGCACCTCAATGGCACCATCTGGCCGCTGGTGCACGGCGTGTGGTTCTGGTCGGCGGCACTGGCACTGATTGCCTGGACCCTGGTGCAAAAATTCGGGGACCCGCATGAGCATGCCTGACACCCTCCCCTTCATCGCCCTGGCGGGCCCCACGGCCTCGGGCAAGACCGCCGGTGCGCTGGCGCTGGCTGCCGTGATCGGCCGGCGCATGCCGGTGGAGATCGTCAGCGTCGATTCGGCCCTGGTCTACCGGGACATGGACATCGGCACGGCCAAACCCACGCCGCAAGAGCGCGCCTGCGCGCCGCACCACCTGATCGACATCCGCGACCCCCTGCAGGCCTACAGCGCCGCCGAATTCGTGCAGGACGCCACGCGCCTCATCCAGGACATCCGCGCGCGCGGCGCGCTGCCGCTGCTGGTGGGCGGCACCATGCTGTACTTCAAGGCGCTGCTGGACGGCATCGACGACATGCCCGCCGCCGACCCGGCCGTGCGCGCACGCCTGGAAGCCCAGGCCGCCGCACAGGGCTGGCCCGCCCTGCACGCTGAGCTGGCGCACGTGGACCCGGTCACTGCCGCGCGACTGGCGCCCGGCGACAGCCAGCGCATCCAGCGCGCGCTGGAGGTGTGGCACGTCTCGGGTCGTCCGCTGTCGAGCTTTCATACTACAAAATCAGGAGCTGCAAGCGCAAGCCCCATGAGCGCTGGAGCCCTTTTTTCCTTGGAACCCGAAAACCGCGCCTGGCTGCACGAACGCATCGCGCAGCGCTTTGACGCGATGCTGGATGCCGGTTTTGTGGACGAAGTACGCCTGTTGCGCGCACGCGGCGACCTGCACCCCGATCTGCCGTCGATGCGCTGCGTGGGCTACCGCCAGGCCTGGGAAGAACTTGACCTGCAGGCGCTGCAACCCGCAGGCACCCCCTTGAACCGGGCCGCATTGCGCGAGCGCGGCGTGGCCGCCACGCGCCAACTGGCCAAGCGCCAGATCACCTGGCTGCGCAGCATGCCCCGGCGCCAACCCATCGCCTGCGACCAGCCCAACGCCGTGGCCGATCTGGTGCAGGCCGTGCTGCAGCGGCTGGACGGCCGCACGCCATGAGCACGCTGGTGGTGACGGGGCTGGCCAGGCACTATGGCGAGGCGGCGGTCTTCCAGAACGTGCACCTGACGGTGCAGCCGGGCGAGTTTGTCGCCATCGTGGGCGACTCGGGCGTGGGCAAGTCCACCCTGCTCAACTGCATGGCCGGGCTGGACCGCTGGGACGCCGGGCGCATCGTGCACGGCGGCACCGACCTCGGATCGCTCGACGACACCGCACGCGCCCTGTGGCGGCGCGCGCACGTGGGCTTTGTGTTCCAGGCCTTCCACGTGCTGCCGCACCTGGACGTGGCGCAGAACGTGGCGCTGCCGTTGATGCTGCTGGGCCAGGACGACCCGGCGCGGGTGCGGGATATGCTGGCCGCCGTGGGACTGGAGGGCCTGGGCGCGCGGCTGCCGCAGCAACTGAGCGGCGGGCAGTTGCAGCGCGTGGCCATCGCCCGCGCGCTGGTGCACCGCCCGGCCCTGCTGCTGGCCGACGAGCCCACGGGCAACCTCGACCCCGGCACGGCAGCGCGCGTGATGGAACTGCTGACCGCCCAGACGCGCGCGCACGGCGCCTCGCTGGTGCTGGTCACCCATTCAGACGCTGCCGCCGCCCGGGCCGACCGGGTACTGCGGCTCACGGCCCGGGGCGTTGCCCCTTCCGTTTGATTACTCGATGTTGAGCCGCTGCGCGCTGTTGCTGGCCTTCTTGGGCAGCGTCAGGGTCAGCACGCCGTTGTCGTACTTGGCCTTGGCCTGCGCGGCGTCAATATCGGCGGGCAACTGGAAGCTGCGCGCAATCGAGCCGAAGTAGCGCTCGGAGCGCAACACCTTTTCACCCTCGCGCTTTTCATCGTGCTGGCGCACTTCGGCGCGCAGGCTGACCACGCTGCCTTCGATGGAGACATGGATGTCCTCCTTGGGCACACCCGGCACCTCGGCCTGGACGGTGTAGCCGCCATCGGTTTCCTTCACGTCCACCTTGATCTGCGAGGGGGCAGGCAGGTTGTCGCCGTGCAGCGGGCGCACATAAAAGCCGGGGGCAATGTCCTTGAAAAAGTCGTCAAACAGACTGCCGCGCGATACCAGAGAATTCATGGTCAAGCTCCTGAAAAAAGGGTCGTAAAACCGGGCCGACAAAGGAGCGCCAGCCCTGCAATGCACATAGGCGCTGGCAGAAAAACTTCAAGAGCCTGTGCCTGCCCGCGCACAATGCGGGCCATGCTGGCACTGCTTCGCACCTTCTCGTGGCAAGACCTGCGGCGCCACCCCTGGCGCAGCACAGCGGCGGCGGTGGCCGTGATGCTGGGCGTGGCCCTGGCGTTTGCAGTGCAGCTCATCAACACCTCGGCGCTGGACGAATTCGCGCACGCGGTACGCGCCGTCAACGGCCAGCCCGACCTGGAAGTGCGCGCCATGCAAGGCACGCTGCCGGAAGCCCTGTACGGCCATCTGGCCACGCACCCGCAGGTGGCGCGCGCCAGCCCGGTGCTGGAGCTCACCGCCCTGGCCGACACGCCCGGCACCACCGCGCGCGTGCCGCTGCGCGTGCTGGGTGCCGACGCCCTGCTGCTGCCCGCCGTGGCCCCCGCCCTCCTGCCGCGTCCGTGGGACGGCGCCGACCGCTTCGCGCTGTTTGCCCCGGCCACCGTGTTCCTCAACGCCACGGCGCTGCAGGCGCTGGGCCTGCCAGCCGACGGCCAAGGCGGCGTGCCTACCCTCACGCTGCGCTCCGGTGCACAGGCCTGGAGCGTGCGCGTGGCGGGCACCGTGGCCGCCGGGGGGGTGCCGCTGGCCGTGATGGATCTGGGCGCCGCGCAAGACCTGTTCGGGCGTGGCGGGCAGCTCAGCCGCATCGACCTGCAGTTGCGCCCCGGCACTGGCCGCCAGGCCTTCGCGCAGGCGCTGCGCGGCACCGCCTACTGGCCGGCCCATGCGCTGCTGGCCGAGCCGGGCGACGCAGCCGAGCGCATCAGCAACCTGTCGCGCGCCTACCGCGTCAACCTCACGGTGCTGGCGCTGGTGGCGCTGTTCACCGGGGCCTTTCTGGTGTTCTCGGTGCTGGCGCTGGGCGTGGCCCGGCGCGCGCCGCAGTTCGCGCTGCTGGCCGTGCTGGGCGCCAC
>JAMLIQ010000061.1 GCA_023954095.1 Burkholderiaceae bacterium
GGGTTTGAAGGGTGCCACAGGGCACGGTGGCACAGCTTGCGGAGGCGGAGGGCGAGTGGCCTTGGCGCGCGAATGGAGGGGCCAGTGGCAGGTGCCGACCCTGGCGTGGCGCAGGGGTTGCGCTACCCCATGGCGGGTGGGCAGCGGAAGTGGTCATTCATTGCACCAATCTACGGAGTGCATCCAGCGGGCTGGTGCGAACGACAACGCCAGTCGGCCCAGGCGTTCATGGCGCGCGTGGCCAAGATGGATGTGGATGTGTGTCCGTGCTGTAAGGTGGGGCATTTGCCGGTGATGGCTGTGCTGCTGGGGCGGGTGCGTTTGCTATCCCCGGCGCACCCCAGCGCACCGCTCAATCGGGGGCCGCCATGAAGGTGTGCGGATCTTGTCCGTACCGGTTTGCATTGCACAAGCAGCTTGTGGGGGTGTGGCTGTGCCACTTGCCCGCCAAGGAATGCACGGTGTGCAAGGCGTCACGCGGCAGCAACAGATTTGCGCCCCATTTACGAATCGGCGGCATTGATGCACGCCTGGCGCGGCGGTTCAGCCGTTCATAATTGCATTACACGGGGGGTGCGAAGCTTTCAATCCCCTATTGCCACCGGCAGCGTCGGCGGTTCAGTCCAACAAGGTTTATCTGCCGCGGGAGGCGCCATGGATCGTTTCAGCATCGCAGCGCGGCAGATAAACGCTATTCGTTAGTTGCACGCATGTCGGCCGCACCGCACTTCTTGTCCGTCCTTGGGCCGATCATTGCCGCTTGCATCGCGGCAGTGGTTTCGTTTCTTGCCCTCGTCATCTCGAAAGAGAACAAGACGTCTGAATTCCGACAGGCATGGATTGACGGTCTCCGGCAAGACCTTTCGCAGTTTGCGGCGAACCTTCGGAGGCTAGAGGCACAGCCCACCTATGTGGATTGGAAGGCGCTGACCAGCAGCACTATGAAGGAGACTCTCGACGCTGCGAATGAGCGCGCGCTCAGGCCTGACTTCTTTGCCGAGAACCGCCTCAGGCTACTTCAGTCACGGTATGCGATCCGCCTTCGCCTGAACCCAGGTGAGGCCAACGGAATGGCGCTGTTGGCCCAGGTTGATAAAGCCCTGGAGGCCTACTACTCTTCTGCGGACGTCGAAGCAGAGCTCGAAAGCCTCATGAACTTGGCGCAACCCTTCTTGAAGCAAGAGTGGGTACGAGTGAAAAAGGGAGAGCCAGTTTTTCGTGCGTCCGTCGTCGTAGCAAAGTGGCTGGCCGCAGTCCTTGCCGCGCTGGTGCTCGTTGGTGCCTATTTGGTATGGAAGGCCGCGAGCGCAACTTAACATGTCCGTCAACCCGGACGCCTTGCGACGTCCCGGCGCTGCGCGCCTTCCTGCCGCAAGTCGCCGGTTACGTCTAAGTTAATCGACCGCTTCTCCACGCATCCACCGGCCGCTCCCGGCCGAGTCCCGCCCCTGTCTTGCACCCGTGAACACACCCCGTGCAGCCCAGGAACACGGACGTTCATGAGTGCCGCACAGCTTCCTGCACGAGCCCTCCCGCCCAGCCGCGCCTGACTACACCGGCCACTGCACCCCCACCCGCAGGCCCGGCGCGGCCTGCCCCGGGCGGGCTTCTTCCAGCCGCAGGCGCCCGCCGTGGCGCTGGGCGATGGCGTGGGCGATGGCCAGGCCCAGGCCGCTGCCGCGCGCGGCCTGGGCCGCCGCCGGGCCAGCCACGCGCAGGAAGCGCTCGCCCACGCGGGCGCGGTCGGCGGCGGGCATGCCGGGGCCGTTGTCGGCCACGCACAGCAGGGCCTGGCCGCTCTGCACGCCGGCCTGCACCGTCACCTGGCCGCCGGGCGGCGTGTGGACGAGCGCGTTGTGCAGCAGGTTGGCCAGGGCTTCTTCGAGCAGCGCCCCATGGCCCCGGGCCTGCGTAGGCTCGGTGCCCAGTGGTTCCAGCCCCAGGTCGATGCCTTGCTGGCGCGCCAGCGGCCACAGGCGGCGGGTGACGCGCTCGGCCAGGGCGTGCAGGTCCAGGGGTTCGACCTGCATTTCCAGCGCATCGGCGCGGGCCAGGGCGAGCATCTGGTTGGTTTGGCGGATGGCGTCGTCCACCTGGGTCTTGATGGCCTGCAGGGCCAGTTCCCGGTGCGCCGGGTCGGTTTCGCGCAGCGCAAAGCCGACCTGCGTGGCCAGCGTGGTCAGCGGGGTGCGCAGCTGGTGCGAGGCGTCGTCGATGAACTGGCGCCGGTCGTGCAAGACCTGCTGGTAGCGCTGGGTGTGCTGGTTGATGGCGTCCACCAGCGGCTGCACTTCCTGCGGCACCTGGTCCGCGTGGATGGGGGTGAGGTCGTCGCTGCGGCGCTGGGCCATGTCGGTGCGCAGGCGCTGCAAGGGGCGCAGGCCGGCGTGCACGGCCAGCACCACCAGGGCCAGGGCGCTGGCCAGCAAAAGAGCATCGCGCGCCACGGTTTCCCACACCAGGCGGCGGGTGAAATCCTGGCGGCTTTCCAGCGTTTCGGCCACCTGGATGATGACGCGGCTGGAGTGCGAGCCTTGCGACAGCGGGCGGTCCAGCTGGCGCGCGTAGGTGCCCACGCGCACGGGGATGCCGAAGTAGTCGGCGTCGTGGAACTGGGGCACGGCGTCTTCCAGGGGCCGGGGGGGCGCGGGCAGCAGGGCGTCGCCGATTTCCACCAGGCCGTCGCCGCTGGCCACGCGGTAGAACACCTGGCCGCTGGCGGTGAGTTCAAAGAACTCCAGCATGCGGTAGGGCAGCTCTACCGACAGGCCGCCGCTGGCGGTGGAAATGTTGGCGTCCATGGCCTTGATGGCGCCCAGCAGCGAGCGGTCGAACGCCGCGTTGGCGGCGGCCAGCGCATTGCGCCAGCTCACCACGATCTCCAGCCCCATGACCGCCAGCAGGCCCGGCAGCAGCACCAGCAGCAGCGTGCGCCGCAGGCTCCAGCGGGCCCAGCGCGTCATGGTGCGGGCGGCGGTGTGGCGCTGTCGGGCTCCAGCACGTAACCCAGGCCGCGCAGGGTGCTGATGCGTACGCCGCTGCCTTCCAGGCGTTTGCGCAGCCGGTGCACCAGCACTTCCACGGCTTCGGGCTGCACGTCGGCCTCGTCGGCAAACACCCGCTCCATGAGGTCGCGCTTGGACAGCGGCTCGCCGCTGTGCTGCACCAGGGCGCGCAAGAGCGCGTGTTCGCGCGGGGTGAGCTTGAGCGGCTGGTGGCGCAGCAGCAGTTGCTGGCCCATGGGGTCGTACACCAGCGGCCCGCAGGCAAAGCGCGGGTGTTCGCCGCCGCGCGCACGGCGCACCAAGGCCAGCAGGCGGGCTTCGAGTTCGGCCAGCTCGAAGGGTTTGGCCAGGAAGTCGTCGGCCCCGGCCTTGAGGGTGTGCACGCGCTCCATGAGCGAGTCGCGCGCGGTGAGGATCAGCACCGGCAGGCCGTGCCCGGCGTCGCGCAGGCCGTCGAGCACGTCGTGGCCGTCGCGCCCCGGCAGGCCCAGGTCGAGGATGAGCGCGTCGTAGCGCGAGGCCTTGAGGCTGGAAGCCACCAGCCGCCCGTCGTTGACCCAGTCCACCTGAAAATCCGACTGGCGCAGCGCCTGCACCAGCCAGTTGGCCAGGGCGGGTTCGTCTTCAGCCAGAAGGATTCGCATGGTTTTGCTATAAAATAAATAGCTGATTGCGCTTGATGGACGGGCGTTGAAGGCCAAAATGGCTTGAGAAGTCAGGGCAGGCTGGCAATCACCTGCGCCACGGCGGCGGTGAGTTTCTTGGCGTAGGGCACATGCAGAAACTCGTTGGGGCCGTGCGCGTTGCTCTTGGGGCCGAGCACGCCGCAGACCATCATCTGCGCCTGGGGGAAGCCCTGGCTCAGCATGCCCATGAGCGGGATGGTGCCGCCCTGGCCAATGAAGCCGCAGGGCGCGCCGAAGTGCGCCTGGCTCGCCGCGTCCAGCGCCTGGGCGAACCAGGGCGCCGTCTCGGGCGCGTTCCAGCCGTTGGCGCCGCTGGCGCTCTCCCAGGTCACCTGGGCCTGGTAGGGGGCGTTGTCTTCGAGCAGCGCCTTCATCTCCTGCACGCACTGCGCGGCGTCCACCAGCGGCGGCAGGCGCAGGCTCAGCTTGAAGGCGGTATAGGGCCGCAGCACGTTCCCCGCATCCTGCAGGGCCGGAAAACCCTCGGCGCCGGTCACGCTGAGCGTGGGCTCCCAGGTGCGCTTGAGCAGGGCCTGCACCGGGTCGGTCGTCGTAGGCAGGGCGACGATGGTCGAGCCGCCGCAGTCATGGTGCGCCCAGGGGAAGCGCCGGTACACCTCCTCGCCGAGGATGGCCGCCGTGGCGCGCGCCTGCGCCAGCCGCTCGGCCGGTACCTCGCAATGGAAGCTGGCGGGCAGCAGGCGGCCGGTGGCGCTGTCTTCGAGCCGGTCGAGCACCTGGCGCATGATGCGGAAACTGGACGGCACCAGGCCCGAGGCGTCGCCGGAGTGGATGCCCTCGGTGAGGATCTCCACCTTCAGCGTGCCGCTGGCCATGCCGCGCAGGCTGGTGGTGAGCCAGAGCTGGTCGTAGTTGCCCGCGCCCGAATCCAGGCACACCACCAGGGCCACCTCGCCCAGGCGGGTTTTCAGTGCGTCGATATAGGGCAGCAGGTCGCGCGAGCCGCTTTCCTCGCTGGTTTCGATGAGGCCGACGATGCGCGGGTGCGGCACGCCCTGGCGCTGCAGTTCCTGCACGGCGGCAATGCTGGCGTATACCGCGTAGCCGTCGTCGGCACCCCCGCGTCCGTAGAGCTTGCCGTCTTCATATTGGGGCGTCCAGGGGCCGAGGTCGGCGCGCCAGCCGGAAAACTCGGGCTGTTTGTCCAGGTGGCCGTACATCAGCACCGTCTGGGGGCTGGCGGCGCGCGTGGCCGCGATCTCGAAGAACAGCACCGGCGTGCGGCCCGGCAGGTGCACCACTTCCAGCGTGAGGCCGGCCACCTTCTGGTCTTCGACCCAGGTGGCGGCATTGCGCACCACGGTGTCGAGCAAGCCCTGCTGCTCCCAGTCGGGGGCAAACAGGGGTGATTTGGCGGGGATGCGGATGTAGTCGGTGAGCTGCGGCAGGATGCTTTCGTCCCACACTTGGCCGATGCGCTCCAGCGCGGGTGCGCTCTGCAGGGTGTGGTCAGGAATTCGGGCGTTCATCGCAAGGCTCCTCGGAGTGCACAGAACCCTGATTCCAACACAAGCGCCAGCGGCTGTCTTAAACCAGCGAGGAAGGGCAGGTCTCCGGCGTGCTGCCAGCCACGCCCTGGCGGGTCACGCGGCCCAGGGCCTCCACCGTCTCCACCCGGTTGCGGCCGTCCTGCTTGGCACGGTAGAGCGCCATGTCGGCCGCATGGATGAGCTGGTCCCAGCTGTCGCCCGGCTCCAGGCGCCCGCCGAAAACGCCCACGCTGACGGTCACGGCAATGCTTTCGCCGCTGTAGGCACAGTGCGTGGCCTGCACAGCGGCGCGCAGTTGCTCGGCCAGTTGCCGGGCACCCTGGGCACTGGTGTCGGCCAGCACCACGAGGAACTCTTCGCCGCCGTAGCGGCCTACGATGTCCTGTGCGCGAATGCGGTGCTGGATCACGTCCACGACGCAGCGCAGCACCTGGTCGCCCGCCAGGTGGCCGTAGGTGTCGTTCACACGCTTGAAATGGTCGATGTCCACCATCATCACGGCCATCGACTCGTGGGTGCGGATGGCGCGCCCCACGTCCCGGTCGAGGGCCGCGATGATGGAGCGGCGGTTGGCCACGCCCGTCAGTTCGTCCAGCGCAGCCAGGCGGCGGTTGGCCTCGTCGGCGCGCTCCTTGGTCATGAAGACAAAGCCCAGCGAGGCCACCAGCAATACCGCAAGCGTGGTGACAAAAGTCAGCCCCTGCAGGGCGCTGCCTTGCAGAAATGACTCGGCGTTCAAGGTGCCGGTGACGCCCGCGAAGGTGCGCAGCAGCATCACCAGCACCGCCATGCCCATGCCTGCCATGACCAGCAGCACGCCGCGCCCGATCGTGCTGCGGCGGCGGGTGTAGAGCGCGGCCAGGATGGCGGCCGACTGCCCTGCCAGCACCAGGCTGGCGACGACCACGCGCAGATGAAAGTGGTCCAGCAGGAGCAGCAGGGCCGCGGACAGGAGCAGCGTCGGCAGCCACAGCAGGGGCCAGTGCAAGGCGCGCCCGTGGAAGCGCAGCACGGCTGCCAGCATATAGCTCAGGGCAATCGAAGTGAGACCGTTGCCCAGGACGATGGAGAGGGGCTCGCTGATGGCGCCGCGCAGGCCGAAGAACACATAGGCCAGCGCGTTGATGCCCAGTCCGGCAGCCCAGAGCTGCAGCCCCTCATGGCGTTCCCCCCAGGCGACCGTCATCATGGCCAGCGCCATCAGCCCCGAGGCCAGGACGATTATCAGCAGCAGGGTGGGAACGTTGAAGGTCATGGACCCCGATTGTTACCGCAGCGCGCGGTCTCCGGCGTTGCAGCCTGTCAACAACCCTGCGTGTCGGGCGCCCCTGCCTGGGGCGGCGTCTTACCGGCCTGCCTGGAGTTCGGTGCGCAAGCGCACGATGGCGGCCCCGACCTCGCTGGAGGCGCGTGAGAAGGGGGTGTTGCCCGACAGCGCTTCTTCGGCTTCGGCGTAGGCGCCGCGATTGATGTGCCCGGCGATCTGGCCGGCAATGGCGTGGAATGCGCGGTGCCTGTCGAGCAGCGCCACGAAGCTGGGCCGGTTGCCGTATTGCGCCCCCGCGCCGCCATGCAGCCAGTGGCCCAGGTCGCAGCAGTCGTCCCGGGCAATGGTGTCTGCGTCCAGCGTGTCCTGGTTCTGCGCCGCCGTGCGCAGGCGGCTGCGCCATTCGGCGTGGGCCTGGATGGCCTGGTCCAGGTCGATTCCGACACCTTGTGCCAGCGCGATGGCGGTGTGCTGCTGCGGCGCGCCCATCGCAGGGAGGGCGCCGTGGCCGGGAGCCCCCAGCTTGAAGACCTGCACCGCGCCGGACAGGCGTTGCGCCTGGTCGCGCATGCTCTGCGCCGCTGCCGCCGATTGCTCCACCAGCGCCGCGTTCTGCTGCGTCATCTGGTCGAGCTGGTTGACCGCCGTGTTGACCTGGCTGATGCCCTCGGACTGCTCGGACGCGGCTGCTGTGATCTCGCCAATGATGTCGCCCACGCGCTGCACCGAGCCCACGATCTCGTCCATGGTGGTGCCGGCGTTCTGCACCAGGCGTGCGCCCGACTCGACCTTCTCGACCGATGCGCCGATGAGCTGCTTGATCTCGCGCGCGGCCTCGGCGCTGCGCCCGGCCAGGTTGCGCACCTCGCTGGCCACCACGGCAAAGCCCCGGCCCTGCTCGCCCGCGCGGGCGGCTTCCACAGCGGCGTTGAGCGCCAGGATGTTGGTCTGGAAGGCGATGCTGTCGATCACGCCGATGATGTCGGAAATGCGGCGCGAGCTTTGGTTGATCTCGCCCATGGTGGCCACCACCTCGCCCACCACCTGGCCGCCGCGCGCCGCCACTTCGGCCGCAGAGCCGGCCAGCTGGTTGGCCTGGCGGGCCGCGTCGGCCGACTGGCGCACCGTGGCGGTGAGTTCCTCCATGCTCTGCGCCGTGGTCTGCAGGCTGCTGGCCGTCTGTTCCGTGCGGGCCGACAAGTCCTGGTTGCCGCTGGCGATCTCGGCGCTGGCAGTGTTGATGTTGTCCACGGCTGTGCGCACTTCCTGCAGCATCTCCAGGTAGCGCAGGCGCATGGCATCCACTTCCTGCACCAGCGCGCCGATCTCGTCGCGCTGCGTGGTGTGGAAGGCCTGCGTCAGGTCGCCCTGGGCCACCAGGGTGACCGCCTGGGTCAACTGGCGCAAGGGCTGGCTGACGCCGCGGCGCAGCATGACGAACAAGCCGGCGGCCAGCAGCGCCACGGCCACGGCCATCATGCCCCACACGGCCAGCATCACCTGGAACTGGCTGGCCATGGCCTCGCTGTCGGGCACTTCGGCGACCACCCACCAGCCGTCGGCCTGGGTCTTGCGCACCAGGGCCCATGGGTCCTTGGCCGCGCCATCGAGGACGTCGGCCGCCTCGCGCACAAAGCCGTCGGGCGATGCCGACAGGGCTTCGAAGAACGCCCGGGATTGGGGGTAGGTCTGCAGCACCTTCTTGCCGCGTGCGGTGGGGTGGGCCACGAACACGGCCTCGTCCAGACCGCTGCGCGGGTCGATCACATAGGCGCCGCCGTTTTCGAAGAACTTGGTCTGGGCCACCTGTTTCTCCAGCATGCCCTCGAACACGCTGATGTCGTTGCCGATGAACAGCAGCGCAATCACCTTGCCCGCCCCGTCTTTGCCGGGCAGGTAGTAGCCCATGTAAGGCTTGCCCTCCACCACGATGCGGCCGGTGTAGGGCTCGCCTGCGCGCGCCTTGTCCAGCGCAGGCCCGGCTTCCAGCAGGGTGCCCATGTTGCGCTGCCCCTGGGCGTTCTTGGCCGAGGTGGTGATGCGCACGAAATCGTTGCCCTTGCGCGCAAACACGGTGGCAATGCCGCCGGTTTCCTTGGTGAACTTGTCCACCGGGCTGTAGTCTTCATTGACCAGACCGCCGTAGCTGCGCAGTTCGCCCGTGCCCTCGTCGAGCTGCATGGTGGCTTCAAAATAGCGCTGAAACCCCGTCATGTTGAGATGCACCAGTTCGCGGTTGGTGGCGTCGGCCGCGTCCAGCGACTGGGCCACGCTGCGTGCGGTGTCCCCTACGCTGCGCACCACCTGGGCGCGCGTGCTGCGCTCGGTCAGCACCGAAATGGCCAGCCCCACCAATACCAGCACCAGGGCCACCAGGGCAATGGCCAGGGTGGTAACACGGCGTGCGACGGATCGGTTGTTGGCTGTGGCCATGCGGGGGTCTCCTGACGTGAATGTCCATTACGAAGGCTTCCGTAACGTCAACGACTCTAAGCGAGTTCGCTTGTTACATTGATTCACGAATTCCCTTACGCAGTCTCGCGTACCGATGTGGCTCCCGGGGTTTGGCCCTGGCGCGCACGGTCGCGCCAGCCCAGGCCTTGCGTGGTGCCTGCGGCGGGGCGGTACTCGCAGCCGATCCAGCCGGTGTAGCCCAGCGCATCGATCAGCTCGAACAGGTAGGGGTAGTGCAGTTCGCCCCGATCGGGCTCCTGGCGTTCGGGGACTCCGGCGATCTGCAGGTGGGCAACGCGCCCCGTGGGCAGGTACCGGCGCAGCCGGGTGGCAACATCGCCTTCGGCGATCTGGCAGTGGTACAGGTCCATCTGCACTTTCAGGTGGGGGGACTGTACGGCGTCCAGCAGCGCGTGCGCCTGGGCCTGGCGGTGCAGAAAGTAGCCTGGCATGTCGCGCAGGTTGATGGGTTCGATCAGCACCAGGCGCCCCTGCGCACCGGCCGCGTGCGCGGCCCAGCGCAGGTTTTCCACGTAGCAGGCTTGCGGCGCGGCCCGGTCTGCGCCTTCGGGGATGCATCCGGCCATCAGGTGGATGTGGGGGCAATCGAGTGCCTCGGCATAGCGCAATGCCTCGCGCACCCCGGCCCGAAACTCGGCCTCGCGCCCCGGCAGGGCGGCGGTGCCGCGCTCGCCCGCGTCCCAGGCTGACGCCATCGCCGCCCGGTCGCCGCCGCCCGGGGGCGCGTTGAACAGCACCTGGCGCAGGCCCAGGTCGCGCAGCCGGGCCGCCAGCTCGCGCGCATCGCATGCGTAGGGGAACAGGTATTCCACTGCGGCAAAGCCATCGCGTGCCGCAGCGGCAAAGCGTTCCAGAAACGGCAGCTCGGTGTACATCAAACTCAGGTTGGCGGCAAACTGGGGCATGGTCTGGGGGGTGGAGGGGCCAGGTGGGGTATGCCGGAATTATTGCAAAATTCGGCTCCAGCGCTTATTTGGCAAGCGCTATAAGCTATCAAGTACATAGCACAATGCAGGAATGCGACAAGGAGCAGCGCGATGCGCATTGGAGAATTGGCGCGCCTTGCGGAGACGACGCCCAAGGCCATTCGCCTGTACGAGGCGCGGGGCCTGCTCGGCACCGTGGCGCGGGCGGGCAGCTACCGGCAGTATGGCGAGAGCGACCTGGCCCGTGTGCGGCTGATTCGCCAGGCGCAGGCCCTGGGGTTCCGGTTGTCTGAACTCGACGGCCTGCACGCCATGCACACGCCCGCTGGCTGGGCGCGCATGGCAGCGCTGGTGGCCGGCCGGCGCGCCAGCGTGGCCCGCGAGCTGCAGCGCCTGCAGGCGCTGGACCGCCAGCTGGCCAGCCTGGAGGCGGAGCTGCATGCCTGTGACGCGGTGCGCGCGCCGGTCACCCCGAGCGCCTGCAGCATACCCCTCGATCCCTCGAAACAGGAGCTGGCAGCGGGCGCTTGACTCTGTCCCGCAGGGCAAGGTGACCATCCCTTTCTTTGACTGAAAGGAAATTCCGTGGCGCGCCAACGTATTCTGGTCATCCTGGGCCATCCATCGGCCGACAGCCTGTGCGCGGGCCGGGCGCCTGGTGTGGGTCTACCCCGCCTGGTGGGGCGGCCATGCCGGCCTTGCTCAAGGGGCTTATCGACCGTGTTTTCCTGCCGGGCGTTGCCTTCAAGCACCACCAGGGCTCATCGCGCTGGGACAGGCTGCTGGCGGGCCGTTCGGCAGAACCGCTGGTGACCATGGACACCCCGCCGTGGTATTGCCGCTGGGTGCAGCGCGGTCCGGGCCACCTCCAGATGCAAAAGACCATCCTGGGGTTCAGCGGCATCCGCCCGTGCGCGGGTGGGGCGCCGACGGGCGAATCTTCACCCCGCAGGCACGAGAGCAAAAAACAGTCAAAAGGGCCTGATTGGTGACATGTCTCAGAGATGGACATCAGTTTCTGAGCAAATAGCGGCGCTCGGGATTAGCGCTCTTCCGCAAGAGGAGAGGGGGTCTGAGATATGTGCCTCATCAGGCAAAAGTGGCTCCGGGGCTTCTGTATGAGGCGCTTCAAGCTATCAAATTCTTGGGTTCTGACAAAGACCCAGTGGAAGAGTCCTGGTGTTTGCGCAAGAAAGCCGTGAACTCGTCGATCGGCAACGCGGGTGACCAGTGAAAACCCTGGCCGAACTCACAGCCAAAGCCCTGCAGCCTGTGCAGCATGGCCGCGTCCTCCACACCCTCGGCCACCACCTGCAGGCCCAGGCAGTGGGGCCATGTCGCTGATGGCGCGCACGATGCCTTCGTCGTGCGCGCTGCTGCCCATGCGGCGCACAAAAGACTGGTCGATTTTGAGCCGGTGCACCGCAAAGCGCTGCTCTGAAGCCGAAGATGCCCGCTATCAGCGATCTGCTGCAGGCGCCGCTGCTGCAGCGTCAGCACCGCATCTGGGGACTGTGGGGGACAGGAAGAGGGTATGGAAGCGAGGGCTGCCGCCAGGTCGGGCGGCGCGCAGACACCAGCATGGAGCAGCCATGCACGGGCGTGAATGAGGGTCTGCCCTAGGCGCAACAGTGGCATACCCACAATGGGGCATACAGGTTCACAATCGCGCCATGAGCGCTCCGCCACTCGTTCCTGTGGACCCGCTGGATGTTCGGGTGGGGTTGCCAACGCGCGTGGACATCTTCGACGAGCATGGGCAGTTGCTGCTGGCGCGCGGCTCCACGGTGTACCGCGAAGACAGCGCCGAGCGCCTGCAGCAAGCCGGGTTCAAGATAGTGGCGACCACCCAGGGCAAAGGCGTGCGCCGCCATGAACCCGTGTTCCAGCGCATGGAGGTGCTGGCGGACACCATGACCGACATGGAGCGTGTCCTGCTGCAGGACCAGGGCTTGCCCTCGTTCACCTTCAAGGTCCAGGCACTGGCACAGACGCTCATCGCATGTTGCGACGAGGACCACCACGCCGCGCTCGCGCAGGCCTATCTGGACCAGCACCATCCGTACTCTGTGCTGCACCATGTTCTGGTCGGCATTGTGGTGGCGGTGCTCTCGCGCAGCGAGGGCTGGAGTGATGCAGACCGCATCTCGCTCGTGGCCGCGGCCTTGTCACACGACCTCCGGGCCCTGGCCTTGCGCCAGGCGCTGGGCCAGGCGGCGTCTCTGGATGAAGAGCAGCGCACGTTGGTGCGCGAGCACCCGGACAGAGGTGTGCAGATGCTGGACGGCTTGGGTGTGCGCGACGCGTTGTGGCTGCGGGCGGTGCAGGATCACCATGAGCGCATGGACGGCAGCGGGTATCCGCAGGGCCTGTGTCTGGACGGCAGCGCGGCCGGGGCCTTGGTGGCGGTGGCCGATGGGTATGCGGCCATGCTGCGCCCCCGCCCCTACCGGGAGCGCAAGCTGAGCCTGTCCGTCCTTGACGATCTGCGCCAGCACGCCGGGACCTGGTACGACACGCGCAAGGTGCAAGCGATTGCCGACTGCTTTGGCACCTACCACGCGGGCAGCATCGTCCGCCTGGCCAGTGGGTACATGGCGGTGGTCACCCGCCACGTGCCAGAGCGGCCCGAGCAGCCCGACATGATGCTGATTGCCGTGGGTGGCGACCATCCGATGGAAAGGCCCAGCCCCATCGATGCCGCCGACCCCGACCACGCCATCGTGGCCGCGCTGCAACCCGAGATCAGCCTGCGATTTCGCAGCATGGTCAACAAGTGCTGGAGCAGCCAAGGCGCTTGACTCTGCCCCGTGGGACAAGGTGACGATGGCGGACATCGCAACTTCAAGGTGTTCACGTGGCGCAACGCATTTTGGTCATCCTGGGCCATCCATCGGCAGACAGCCTCAGCGCGGCCCTGGCGCAGTCGTACAAGGAAGGCGCGCAAGCGGCCGGGGCGCAGGTGCGCCTGCTGGATCTGGGGGCGCTGGCGTTCGATCCGATCCTGCGCACGGGTTACCGGGGGGAGCAAGCGCTGGAGCCTGACCTGCAGGCCGCGCAGGCACAGATCAGCTGGGCCGAGCACCTGGTCTGGGTCTATCCGACCTGGTGGGGTGCCATGCCTGCCTTGCTCAAGGGGTTCATCGACCGTGTGTTCCTGCCGGGCTTTGCTTTCAAGTACCGGCAGGGATCATCGCTGTGGGATCGGCTGCTGGCCGGCCGTTCGGCGCAATTGCTGGTGACCATGGATTCACCGCCCTGGTACTACCGCTGGGTGCAGCACATGCCGGGCCACCACCAGATGAAGAAGACCATCCTGGAGTTCAGCGGTATCCGGCCCGTGCGTGTGCAGAGTTTTGGGCCGGTGCGCACGGCAGATGCCGCGCGGCGCCAGCGCTGGCTGGAGCGTGCCCGGCGGCTGGGGGCCGGGGCAGGGCGGCAAGGCTGAACAAGTCCCTCGCGCGCCGCCTCAGCGCATCTGAAACAGCTCGCGGTGCAGGCGCTCTGCGGGCAGACCCAGGGTCTGCAGGCCTTGCTCCAGGGCCTGACCAAACCCGGCAGGGCCGCAGAACCAGACATCGGCCTCCCGCCATTGCGGCACGGTATCGGCAATGCGCTGGGCATTCAGCAGGCCGTCGCGCTCATCCCACAGCACATGCAGGCCTACCCCGGCCTCGCGGGCGTCGCGCTCCAAAAGGCCGATGGCGTGCGGGTCGTACACCGCCGTGGTGTGGAACAGGTCGATTTCGCGCCCGTCGGCTTGCTGCGCCAGCGCCTTCATGCGTGCGATGAACGGGGTGATGCCAATGCCCGCGCCCACCCAGATCTGGCGGCGCTGGCGGCCCTCGAAGTTGAAGCGACCGTACGGCCCCTCGATGCGCACCACATCGCCCACCTGCACGCGCTCGGCCAGCGTGGCGGTGTAGTCGCCCAGCGCCTTGATGATGAAGGTGATCTGGCCGTCATCCTGCCAGGCCGAGGTGATGGTGTAGGGGTGCGGCCCCTCGTCCGCGTGCAGCGTCACAAAGGCAAACTGCCCGGCGTCGTGTCCGGCCCAGCGGCCCTTGAGGGCAATCGTCACCTCCACCACCTGCAGGCGGTCATGGCGCACCAGGGACTGCACCTCGCCTGCCACCTGGCGCTGTGCGCCCACGCGGCGCAGCAGTACCCACACGGCGGCCACGCTGCCCCCGGCCATCAGGGCGCCCATCAACCAGCCCAGCGGGGTGCCCCAGTAGTCAAAGCGCATCAGCACCACGGCGTGAAACACCAGCACAAGGTAAGCCACGGCGATGAGCCGGTGCGTCTGGAAGAAGCGCTGGTACGGAAAGCGCCGCACCAGCGCCAGCACCATGAGCAGCACGGCGGCATAAAAGGCCCACTCGCCCAGTCCCTCGGCCGGTTTGCGCAGGCCGTGCAGCCAGGCCTCCAATCCGTCCAACTGGGGGCCGGGCCCGCGCTGGGGCCGCTCCAGCAGGCCTGCACGCACCAGCCATTTGGGCGCCTCGGACAGCAGCCAGTGCCCCACCGACAGCACCAGCCCGGCAATGCCCAGCCACTTGTGCAGGCGGTACATCTTGTCCAGGCCGCCCAGCCAGGGCTCCAGGCGCACCGGGCGCACGGCCAGCAGCATGGCCAGGCTCATCACGCCCATGCCCAGCACACCGCTGTACTGGATCAGCAGATTACGCCAGGGAAAAAAGCCCTGGAGGGTGGACAGGCTGGGGGCATTGATGAGCAGCCAAAGTCCCGAAAGACCGAGCAGGCTGAACCAGTAAAAGCGGTGAATGCGGCGCATGGCAGGGAACAAAGTGGAGTTTTGGCTTCATCTTAGGCGTCTTGCGTCAAGCGCCGGTAAAGCGCGTGTGGCGTGTTGGCAAAGCAGCGCCTGCATCCGGGCTGCCCTGGGGAACAAAGCGCCTGTGGCCGATGCACAATGCTGTTATTCCCTGCGCACTGCGCGAGCCTGCCCACCATGACCGACCCTGCGAACGACTGGATTGCTCCCTTGGGGCAAATGCTCGATGGTTTGGGCATTGCCATGTGCCTGTTCGATGCACAGGACCGCGCACTGGCCTGGAATGCCACCTTTCTGCGGTTTTTCCCCGAGCACGCCGGGCATGTCCACCCGGGCGAGCCCTACCGCGACAACCTGCGCCGCTTCTACCAGGGGCGTCTGGGCCCTGACGAGATCGAGCGCATCGACCGCTACATCGATGCAGGCATCGCGCGCCACCGCATGCAGAACCAGCCCTATGCCTTCGAGCACCACGGGCGGCCGCTGGTCGTGTCCTCGCTGCCGCTGCCGGAGGTGGGTCGCCTGCGCCTGTGGTGCCTGCAGCAGGGTGCGGCCCAGGACCCGCAGGGCCAGGGGGCCGGCCTGCCGCAGGACCTCGGGGCACTGTATGCCCTGCTCGACCGCGTACCCAACGGGCTGATGCAGTGCGACGACACGGGAGCCATCACCTGGGTGAACGCCTCTTTTGCGCTGAAGTACGGCCTGCACGATCCACGGGCCGCCCTGGGCCGCACGCTGGAGGAGGTGTTCCGCCAGGCATGGACAGCGGCAGGCACGCCCGATGCACCCGCCTGCGTCCAGGGCCTGCAGACCCTGCGCGAGATGATGCGCTTTACCGGGGCGCCCTTCGAGCTGACCCTGCCTGGACCACGCACCGTGCGCGTGCAGGCCCGCCCCGGGGTGGATTCCGTCCATTTGTATGCCCATATCGACATCACAGAGCTGCGCCTGCAACAGGAGCGCCTGGCCGAAGCCGAGCAGGCGGCCCGCGACAGCGCTACCGCACTGGCACGCGAGTCCGCGCTGCTGCAGGCCACGCTGCAAAACATGGAGCAGGGCGTGGCCATGATCAACCCGCAAGGCCGGATCGAGTTCTACAACCAGCGCATCCTGGAACTGCTCGATCTGCCGCGGGAACTGCTGGACACCCAGCCCCTGCTGGAAGACGTGATTCGCTTCCAGCGCGAGCATGGCGAGTTCGAAGGCCAGCCGCCGCAGGCGCTGGCGCACCTGTCACCCCACTCACTCGGCACGGTCCAGCCTCTCGCCGTGCGCCAGCGCCCCAACGGCCGCATGATCGAAGTACGCAGCATTCCGGTGGCGGGTGGCGGCTTGCTGCGCACCTTCACCGATGTGACCGAACGCCACCAGCACCAGCAGCACATCGAGCACCTGGCCAGCCACGACAGCCTGACCGGGCTGTACAACCGCGCCAAGTTCATGGAATGCCTGGTGGCCGAGGTGGCGCTGGCCAGGCGCCAGCAGGGCCGTCTGGCGGTGCTGTACCTGGACCTGGATGGGTTCAAGCCCATCAACGACACCCACGGCCATGCCGCCGGGGACCAGGTGCTGGTCTGGGTGGGCCAGACCCTGCGCCGGGTCGCGCGCGAATCAGACTTTGTGGCGCGGCTGGGGGGCGATGAGTTTGCCGTGCTGCAGCGCGGCATCGACCACTACGACCAGGCCGTGGCGCTGGCCCAGCGCCTGGCCGACGCACTGAGCCAGCCCTGGACGCTGGGCAAGCTGCGTGTGCAGATCGGTGCGTCCATTGGCATTGCGCTGTACCCCGAGCACGGCAGCGATCCGGAGGCCTTGCTCGCCGCTGCCGACCAGGCCATGTATCTGGTCAAGACGGGCAACCGCAAGAGGGGCTCCCTGGTGGTGCCGCGCCAAACCCGTGGTGGCGGCGCACCGCAGATGTCCTGATCCGGCAGCTCAACGCATCTGGAACAGTTCCTGGTGGAACTGCTCCGCGGGCAGGCCCAGCGCCAGCAGGTCCCGCCGCAGCACCTGACCGAAAGCCGCCGGGCCGCAGAACCAGACATCGGCCTCGCGCCACTGCGGCACGGCGGCGGCGATGCGCCGGGCATCGAGCAGGCCATCGCGCGCATCCCACAGCACATGCAGGCGCACCCCGGCGGCCTGGGCGTCGCGCTCCAGCAGGCCGATGGCATCGGCGTCGTACTCCGCAGTGGCATGGAACAGGTCGATGGTCTTGCCATCGGGCGCCTGCGCCAGCGCCTTCATGCGCGCGACGAATGGCGCAATGCCGATGCCGCCGCCCACCCAGATCTGGCGCGCCCGCGCGCCCTCGAACGTGAACTGCCCATAAGGCCCTTCCACCTGCACCACGCTGCCCACGCGCAGGCGGTGCTCCAGGGTGCGCGTGTAGTCACCCAGGGCCTTGACGAGAAAGCCGATGCGCCCGTCCCCCGTCCATGGCGTCGCGATGGTGAAGGGGTGCGCCCCTTCTTCGGCATGGAAGGTGACAAAGGCGAATTGGCCCGCCTGGTGCCCGGCCCAGCGGCCCTTGATGTCGATCGCCAGCTCCAGCGTGTGCACGGCCTCGTGCCGGGTGATGGCCGACACCTCCCCCACCGCCTTGCGGCCGGCCGCCACGCGGCGCAGCAACACCCGCACCGCCGCGATGCCGCCGGCCAGCACCAGCAGCGCCAGGGGCAGCCCCAGCACACCGGCCCAGTAATCCACGCGCAGCAGCACCAGCGCATGCCAGGCCAAGGCCAGGAAGGCAGCGGCCAGCAGGCGGTGCACCTTGAAGAAATAGCGGTACGGGAAGGTGCGCACCAGCGCCAGCAGCATCATCAGCACGGCCAGGTAGAACGCCCACTCGCCCACCACCACGGCCATGCCGCGCTGGCCGCGCAGTGCCTGCTGCAGCCATTCGAGCGCGGGCAGGTCGGTGCGCAGCAGACTGGTGGAGACCGCCTGGCGCCGGATCCAGCCCAGGCCCACCAAGTACGACGGCACCACGGCCAGCAGCCAGTGCGCGATTGACGCCCCGAGCGCCGTGATGCCCAGCCATTTGTGCAGCCGGTACATCTTGTCGAGACCGCCCAGCCAGGGCTCGAACACCACCGGGCGCACCGCCAGCACCAGGGCCAGCGCCATGACACCGATGGCCAGCACGCCGGTGTACTGCAGCAGCACGGCGCGCCAGGCGAACACATGCGTCAACGACGCGGCATCGGTCGGGTCGCTCAGCCACCAGGCGGTGCTGAGCAGAAGCAGAAAGAAGCCGAAGACCTGGCGGATGGTTTGCATGGCAGTGGATGCAGGGGCCGATGGGGGGATGGTAGCCCCGGGTGGAGGTCGCATGGCACGGTGCCTGGTCGGCAGCAACCGAGTCGCACAGGCGTGCGCTGATTGATCTGCCAAATAACGGCCGATGGCACCGCTTCCTGTCGGCTTCACGCACTTGCGATCGGTTCATGCTGTGCCCAGGGCTTGGTCGAGCAACAAGCCTTGGCGTGCACTTGGCGGCAGAGGTTTCCAGGGGCGCCTGTCTGACATGCATCCACCACCAACTTCAGGGGCCTGTGGCTTCTGTGGGAGAGAGCCATGCGTTACAGCGAATCCGAAGTCAATCATGCCCTGACCCGACTGTTCCGCTGGGGCTATGCAGCCCTTACGCACCGGGAGCGCGCCATCGTGGATGAACTCGCGGTCATCTGCTGATCCGGTTCGCGCCAGCAACACCGCCCTGCAGGCGCGACCGACCACGCCTGCGGAATGGCCGCCACCGCATGCGGCCGTTGCTTCAGCGCAAGAGCCGTATGGCTTCGGGCAGCGAATCTACCTGTGGCAGGAAATGGTCGATGGTGGCGCCCAGGGCCACGGCGCACAGCAGTGCGCCGAGCAGCGGCTTCCAGGTCAGGCGCACGGCGGCGCTGAGCCAGCCCGCACGTTCCACTCCCATGGCCACACGGGCCGTGGTGACCGAAAACGCCAGTTCCACGGCCACGGCCAGCAGCACGTCCCAACCAAAGAACAGCAGCGCCAGCGAGCCCGCGCCCATGACCAGCAGCGCCACGATGGCAAAGATGGCCACCACGGGCACCACCACCACGGCGCCTTCATCGGCGCTGCCCAGGCCTTCGAGCGCTCCCCCGGCCAGGTCGCCCAGGCCCTGGGCGGCGCCGTCCAGCGCGCCCGATGTGTCGCCCCCGTCCGAAGGCATGGAAACATGGGGGCGCACACGGGTGGCGGAGCGGGCCAGGTCCACCACATCCAGTGCCATGTCGCCAGCATCGATGGCGTCGCCCGCATCCCAGCCGCTGTCCTTGGCCTTGCCCTCGGGTTGCACCAGCCAGGTGGCCCACAGGCGCAGCACCAGCAGGTACACCAGGTAGCCCACGGTGAGCGTGACCGCGTAGCGCACCGAGAGCTGGTGCACGCCCAGCGTCTTTTGCATCCATGCGGCCAGCAGCATGCCCAGCAGCGTGAGGCTGCCGATGCACAGCCCATGCCATTGCAGGCTGTGGCGTTGCTGCAGCGTCTGCGCGATCTGCTCGCGCTCGGTCAGGCGCACGCTGCGCCAGTTGCTGCGCCGGGCCTGGCCGGGGCGCTTCATGCGCTGGCGTCCACCACCACCGGCACGCGCTGGGCCACCGCGCACATCAGCTCATAGCCAATGGTGCCTGCGGCCTGCGCCACCTCGTCAATGGGCAGCACGGCGCCCTGGCTGGAGCGGCCCCACAGCGTGACTTCGCTGCCCATGCCGACCTCCATGCCCGCGGCGCGCAGGGGCGTGAGGTCCACCGCCAGCATGTCCATGCTCACGCGGCCCACGGTGCGGGTGCGCACGCCGCCCACCAGCACCGGCGTGCCGGTGCCGCAGTGGCGCGGGTAGCCGTCGGCGTAGCCGCAGGCGGCCACGCCCAGGGTCATGGGGGCGTCGGCGGTGAAGGAGGAGCCATAGCCCACGGTGTCGCCCGGCTGCAGTTCCTGCACCGCCAGCAACTTGGTGGACAGGGTCATGCCGGGTTGCAGATCCCAATCCATGCTGCGGCGCTCGGGGTGGTCGGGCGCGCCGCCGTACAGCATGATGCCTGCGCGCACCCAGTCGGCGCGCACCTGGGCGTCCTGCGCATGGCGCAGCGTGGCGGCGCTGTTGCACAGGCTGCGCTCGCCGGGCAGGTCGCGCGTGGCCAGGGCAAAGGCGGTCATCTGGTGGGCGATGCCGCGCGGGCCGTCGGCATCGGAGAAATGCGTCATGAGCGAGATTTCCTCCATCTGCGGCAGGGCGTTCAGGCGCGCCCAGGCGGCGCGGTAGCGCTCGGGCGTGAAGCCCAGGCGGTTCATGCCCGAGTTCATCTTGAGGAACACGCGGTGCGGCACCTGTGTCTTGTGGGCAGCCAGCCAGTCGATCTGGGCGTCGCAGTGCACGGCGTGCCACAGGCCCAGGCGCGAGCACAGTTCCAGGTCGCGCGGCTCGAACACGCCT
>JAMLIQ010000062.1 GCA_023954095.1 Burkholderiaceae bacterium
GGCGCCCCCCCCTCGGGCACGGCCCTGAGCGTGAACTACGGCTGGACGGGCCGCTACTTCAACAGCCTGACCGCGCCCACACGCGGCCATGGCATCGGCGTGGATCTGGGCGTGGGCACCACGTTGCGGCCTGAACGCGATCTGTTCGTGCGCACCCTGGTGCGCTGGCAGACCTTCATTCCAGCCGGGCGCGTAAAAGCCGCCGACGGCAAAGGCCGCAACGCCCGCGTGGCACTGCGCGCCGAAGGGGGCGCCCTGCTGGCGCGCGACGGCGCGCAACTGCCGGTCACGCAGCTGTTTCTGACCGGCGGCGACACCACCGTGCGCGGCTATGGCTACCGCAGCATTGGCGCGCGCACCGATGGCGGCCAGCTGTATGGCGGCCGCTATCTGGCGGCGGGCAGCGTCGAATGGCAGCGCCCCATCGTCTACGGCGGCGAAATGACCGACTGGGAGAGCACCCTGTTCATCGATGCCGGTGCCGTGGCCGACCGCGTCAGCGACCTGCATGCCCGCGTGGGCGTAGGCGCCGGTGTACGCTGGCGCAGCCCCGTGGGCCCGCTGCAGGCCGACCTGGCCTATGGCGTGCAGGCCAAGGAGCTGCGGCTGCATCTGCGCCTGGGGTTCAGCTTCTGATGGCCCGCCACACGCCCCGCCCACCCGCCACGGGGCCGAACTTCGGCCCCGGTGGCTCCTCGCCCCAACGCACGGCACCCCGGCGCGGCCTGCGTGCGCTGCGCGCGCTGGGCTGGCTGCTGGTGGGCTCGGTCACCCTGGCGCTGGGCCTGGGCGCTGGCGCCTGGTGGTGGGCGGGTAGCGAGACCTCGCTGGCAACCGCCCTGCAGCGCGCGGCGCAGTTTTTGCCCGCCGACCAGCAGCTGCAAGCCCGCGGGGTCACCGGTTCGCTGCGCAGCGGGGGCCATATCGACGACCTGCGCTGGAGCAGCCCCGGCCTGGTCGTCCAGGCCACCGACCTGCGCCTGGGCTGGCAGCTGATACCGCTGCTGCAGCGCCGCCTGGAGCTGGGCGAGCTGCACGCTGCACAGGTGCAGATCACCCCGCTGGACACCCCCCAGGCCGCAGAGCCCCCGGCACCGCCCACAGCGCTGGTGCTGCCCCTGCAGATCGGCCTGCCTTTTCGGGTGGACCGGCTGGCGTGGGCTGGCACACCTGCCATGCAGGTGCGGGGCCTGGCGGGCGACTACCGGTTCGACGGGCGGCAGCACCGCCTGACCATCGAGCAGGTGGAACTGGCGCAGGGCCGCTACACCGCCCGCGCCGCCCTCGATGCGCAAGCGCCCATGGCACTGAAGATCACGGTGGACGGCACGGTGCACACCCCGATGCCCGGCAACCAAGCCCCCCTGCAGATCGGCGCCCATGCCGCGCTGGAGGGCACCCTGGCCACGGCGGCGGCCCAGCTGCAGCTGCAGGCAAGGCTGCGCCCCGAAGCAAGTACGACCGACACCCCCCTGCAGGCCGATGTACAGGCCGCTGTGGCCCCCTGGGCGCCACAGCCCCTGCAATCGGCCACGGCCACGCTGCGCGCCCTCGATCTGGCAGCCCTGTGGCCACAGGCTCCCACCACGCAGCTGCAGGGCACCCTGCAGGCAGGCCCCACACCCGGGACGGCCGAGGCCCCTGCGGGCTGGACCCTCGGCGTGCAATTGCAGAACACCCTGCCCGGCCCCTGGGACGCCGCGCGCCTGCCGCTGACAGCGCTGCAGGCCCAGGCCACCTATGACGGCACCCACTGGACGCTGCCCGGCGCCACCGCCAGCGCAGGCAAGGGCAGCGTTGCACTGCAAGGCCGCTACACCCCCGCCACCGGCGCGCTCGAGGGCACAGCGCAACTGCGCCAGCTCCCGCCCGACGCGCTGCACACTGCGCTGGCGGCGGCGCCCCTGTCGGGCCAGGTCAGTGCGCGCACACAGGAAGGCGCGGTGGTTTTCAGCGCGGACATCGGCGCCGCAGACACCCCGCGCGCCCAGAATTCCTCGCCAGGCCGCGCGGCCCCGCTGCACATCCGCCGCCTCACCACCCAAGGCCAATGGCAGACCGCGCCCGCCACATCCACCGCCCCGAGCGACGCCCTGGGCACGCTGCACATCCAGCGCCTGCTGCTCGACGCGCAGCAAGCCAGGGTGGAGGCGACCGACCTGCGTATCCACCCCCGCACCCAGTCCGCCCAGGGCCAGCTGGCCCTGGTGGTGCCGGGGGCCACCGCCAGGGCCAGCGGACAACTGGCGCCGCTGCGTGGCCAGGGAGAACTGCAGGTGCAATGGGCCGATGTGGCCCGCACCCAGGCCTGGCTGGTCGGCCTGCCGTGGATAGGCACTGATCTGCAAAAGGCGCTGCAAGGCGCATCAGCCCAGGGCGCAGCGCAGCTGACCGCCCGCTGGACCGGGGGCTGGCGCAGCCTGGCGCCCCAGCCCGGCGCCCCACCGCCACCCGGCAAGAACGACGCCGTGCTGCAAGCCAGCCTGAACAGCCCCCAGCTCACCCTGTCGCTGTCCCCCGCCGCAGGCACCAGCGGCGCCCCCACCGCCGTGCAGCTGCGCACGCTGCAGGCCAGCGTGTCGGGCACCCTCGCGCAGGCCACGCTGGCCTTGAATGCCGAGGCCCGCACCGGCCCCAGCGGGCGCCAGCAGGTGCGCCTGCAAACCCGCCTGTCGGGCGGGCAGGCGTCCAGCGGGCAGTGGCGGGCGCAGATCGCCACCCTGGCCGTGCAGGCACACGACACCCGGCGCCCCGGCCCCTGGGCACTGCAACTGGCCGCGCCCCTGGACCTTTCGGCACGCACCGATACCCCGGGCGGCGCACTCCAGCTGCAGGCTTCGGCAGGCCAGGCACGCCTGACCGGCCCCCTGCCCGGCACCGTGGATCTGCGCTGGCAACCCGTGCGCTGGCTCAGCGGCGCCAACGCGCCCATGCGGCTGCAAACCCAGGGCACTCTGCAGGGACTGCCGGTGGCCTGGCTGGATGCGCTGGGCCTGGACAGCGACGCCCCTGCCGTACCGGGCAGCCCCGCACAGCCGTTGCTCGCACGCCTGGGGCTCGCCACCAGCCTGCTGCTGGACGGCGAATGGAATGTGGACCTGGGCGACACCCTGCGGGCCAGCGCCAGCCTGCGCCGCAGCAGCGGCGACCTGCGCATCCTGACCGGCGATGCAGCAACGGCGGTGGTTGTGCAAGGCAGCGCCAACGCGCCCGCCGAAGGCACACCCGCAGGCGTGCGCCAGGCCGAACTGAGCCTGCACATCGACAACAACACCCTGCGGACACGCCTGGTCTGGGCGAGCGAGCGCGCCGGGGAGATCGAGGCCAGCGTCAGCACCCCGTTGGCACTGCAGGGCAGCGGCGCCCCTCACGCCCCGTCCAGCCTCTGGCCAACCGACGCGCCGCTGCAGGGCCAGTTGCGCGCCCGCCTGCCCGATGTAGGTGTGTGGTCCGCCCTGGCGCCGCCCGGCTGGCGCGTGCGCGGCACCCTGGACGCCAGCGCCACCCTGTCAGGCACCCGCAGCGCACCCCGCTGGACAGGCACCCTGGGCGCCGATGCCCTGGCCGTGCGCTCCCTCGTCGATGGGGTCGACCTGCAGGACGGGCGGCTGCGCGCCACGCTGGGCGGCGACCGGATCGACATCACCGAGTTTCAACTGAAGGGCGGGCGCGGCAGCCGGGCACGCATCGCCGGGCCCAGTGGCAACCGCACGGCGGCACCCACCGACGGCGGCACCTTGAGCGGCACCGGCCACATCCGGTGGGGCCCTGAAGCCGACGGCCTGTCGGGCATCACCATGGACTTCCAGGCCGAGGCCCAGGCCCTGCAGGTGCAGGTGCGCGCCGACCGCCAGCTCAGCGTGTCGGGCCCGGTACGGGTGCAATGGCAACAGGGCCAGATCAGCCTGCGCGGGCAACTGACGGCCGACCGCGCCACCATCATCCTGCCCGACGAATCAGCCCCCAGCCTGGGCAGCGATGTCGTGGTGCGCTCGGCCGCCACAGACCGCGCACAGGCCCAGGCAGCCGCCAAGGCCGGTGCCCAGGCACAAACCGCCAAGCCGCCAGACATTGCGCTCACCCTGAACCTGGGCAAGGACTTTGCCCTCAGCGGCCACGGCATCACCACCCGGTTGACCGGAGAAATCAACCTGCAGAGCAGCACCACGCCCGGCGCCCCGCCCCGCATCACCGGCGAAGTGCAAACCCAGCAAGGCCGCTACCGCGCCTGGGGCCAGATGCTGGATGTGGAAACCGGCCTGATCCGCTTCAACGGCCCCTACAACAACCCCTCGCTCGACGTCCTGGCGCTGCGTCCGAATATCAGCGTGCGCGCAGGCGTGCAGGTCACCGGCAGCGCGCTGGCACCGCGCGTCAAGCTGTACTCCGACCCGGATTTGCCCGACGCCGACAAACTCTCGTGGGTGGTGCTGGGCCGCAGCGCCGCCGGTGGTGGCGCCGAAGCCGCCGTGCTGCAGCAGGCCGCACTGGCCCTGCTGGGCCGGGGCGGCACCAACAACCCCACCGCCAACGCCGCCCGCCGCCTGGGCCTGGACGAAATCGGCTTCAAAGGCCCGGGTACGGGCGACGACGCCACCGGCGCCGCCCTCACGTTTGGCAAGCGCCTGTCCAAGGACCTGTACGTGACCTACGAGCGCAGCCTTTCGGGCACGCTGGGCACGCTCTACATCTTCTACGACCTCAGCCGCCGCCTCACGCTGCGCGGGCAAACCGGCGAGAAGAGCGCGGCAGACCTGATCTACACCGTGCGCTACGACTGAGCCGCAACCAGCCAGGCTGCATTTATTGAATGAAATTGACCTCCAGCGCCCTGCCAGCAAGCGGTATAAGCTATCAAAATAGAAGCAGATATCCGCGTACAATCCCAGCCTGCCCGCTCCTCGTAGTTCAATGGATAGAACGGATGCCTCCTAAGCGTCAGATACAGGTTCGATTCCTGTCGGGGGGACCAGGCACAGCGGCACCCCCCATCGCCTAGCGCGAAGCCACCAGCAGCTGCACAAACATCTGCACCTTGGGGCGGCATTCATCGCTGATCTCGCTGAACTCCAGCCCGGCCACCCAGCGGTCTTTGTCAGCCTTGATCTTCACCACGCGGGCAAACACGCCCACGGCGCGGTACTGCACCAGCGTGAGATCGAACTCCAGCTGCAGCACATTGCCGGGCTCGATCCGCTCGGGCAGCTCCAGCATCAGGCCGTGGTAGCTCATGTCCAGAATCATGGCGTGGATGATGCGGGGCTGCACATCGTCGCCCTGTACCAGCTGGCACAAACAAGGCACACGGGTCCCGGCACGGTGGCTGCGCCGGAACTCCTGGCGCGGCACCTTCAGCTTGCGCGACGGAATGGCCACCAGCTCCCGCAGGCTGACGGGCTGCAGCCGCCCCTTCACATACACCTGCATGGGCGCCGTGGCCGACACCCGGTTCCAGCTGCGCTGGTAGGTTGATTCGCTGATCAGCACCTGCCCGCGCAGGCTGAAGGCCTCGATGCGCGAAGCCAGGTTGACCTCTTCGCCAATGACGGTGTATTGCGAGAACAGATCCGAGCCAAAACGCCCGGCCATCACCGTGCCGGTATTGACGCCAATCCCCAGATAGACCTGAGGCAAGCGCTCGCGCAGATGGACCAGGTTGAGATCCCGCATGGCCAGCTGCATCTCCACCGCGCACACCAGGGCGCGCTCCACATCGTCCTCGTGGGCAATGGGCGCACCAAAGACGACACGAATGGAATCCCCGAGAAACTGCTCGATGGTGCCCTGGTGGCGCAACACCACTTCGCTCAGCCGCACCAGGCAGCGGTTGAGCGCAGCAATCACCTCCGTAGCAGGCTGCAGCGCCGACATTTCCGCAAAACCGCGCAGGTCGGCCAGCAGCAGGGTGACCTCGCGGGGCTGGGCCTGCGCCCCGCCGTCGGCGCCGTCCCCTGCTCCGGCGTCATTCCCCGCAGTGGCCGTCAGCAGACCCTTGATTTCATCCAGCGCCGCCGCACCCAGCACGGCCCCGGTTTCGCGCGTAACGATCGCCTGCAGACGGTGCAGAGAATCGTCGATGGTGTCGTTGTGCATGGAAAGCGCTCCAAAGGGCCTGCGGCCAAAGCTCCCAGAATAGAGGCGCCGCCTTGGAGTGGTCAAGCACGCAACAGAGAAAACAACACCCGCCCACCGGGCGAGTGCGGCCGGGAAGGCTAGAATACGCGGCTGCCATTCTGGAGACTTGGGTGAGTGGTTTAAACCAGCAGTCTTGAAAACTGCCGACGGGCAACCGTCCGTGAGTTCGAATCTCACAGTCTCCGCCAGAGCATAAAAAGACCCACTATTCGGAGTGGGTTTTTTTATGCCCGCCCCAGGCATTGATCCGTTATGAAACAACGCAATACGCTCTATATTCTGATGTTTCATACAGTTCTCCATCAATCGCCAACCAACTGGCAACCAACCTCATTCAATGTTTTTTGCCTACGCGATGGCCTGCAGAAATTGAGCGATGCCGAAGCGGATTCCTGCAAATGGCGGCGCTGAAGATTTCCCGGCGCCGACGTGGTGTTTGTGGAGAACGACGGCGATAACCTGGTCACCACCTTCAACCCCGCGCTGTCGGGCATGCTGGATGTGCGAAGCGTCCCCCTCGGCAGCCTCACCACCAGGGCCGAGCCAGGCGCCAATGGTCCAACAAAAAACCCGCCTTCCCGGGTCCACGGGAATGCGGGTTCTTGAGCCTGCCTTGAAATTCTGGTGCCGATTGTCGGGATTGAACTGACGACCTACCGCTTACAAGGCGGTTGCTCTACCACTGAGCTAAATCGGCGAAGCGGGTATTCTAATATCGAAGCAGGCCTGCAGTACTGCATCCACCGGTATTACTTGACCCGTTTGAGGGCCGGACGCGTTGCGCCCGGGGTCGCAGGCGGCCGAGGCGGGTCGCCATCCTCCTGTCCCGGCTCGGTGGACACCAGCTGAACCACCCGTGCGGCATCTGGCGCCACGGGTTCCGGCGCAGCAACGGAAACGCCTTCGGGCAGCAGATCCACTGGCGGCGGAAATGCCATACCCTGCCCGTTTTCACGAGCATAAATGGCAACCACCCGCCCCACAGGGACGAGGATATCGCGAGGCTTCCCCCCGAAACGGGCCTTGAACTCAATGTAATCGTTGCCCAGCTGCAGGCCACTGGTAGCGTCAAAGCCAACGTTCAGGACGATCTCACCGTCGTTCACATACTCCCGTGGAACCTGCACGGAATCGTCCACCCGCACCGCCACATGGGGCGTAAACCCATTGTCGGTGCACCATTCGTGCAATGCCCGAATAAGGTAAGGACGTGTGGTAGTGGGTTCCGGTGCGTTCATGGGTGCGTGGGTGTCAGGGTGGCGCGCTTGCTGCGCTTACTTGCGCATGACCTTTTCGGAAGGCGTGAGCGCCTCGATATAGGCAGGACGCGAGAAGATGCGTTCAGCATACTTGAGCAACGGTGCAGCGTTCTTGCTGAGATCGATACCGTAATAGTCCAGGCGCCAGAGCAGGGGCGCAATGGCGACGTCAAGCATGGAGAAATTGTCGCCCAGCATGAACTTGTTCTTGAGAAATACCGGGGCCAGCTGGGTCAGGCGATCGCGGATATGGGCACGTGCCTTTTCCAGCGCCTTCTCATTACCCTTGCTGGCACGTGATTCGAGCGTGTTCACATGCACGAACAGTTCTTTTTCGAAGTTGAGCAGGAACAGGCGGACTCGGGCACGGTCAACCGGGTCACCGGGCATCAGCTGTGGGTGGGGAAAACGCTCGTCGATGTATTCGTTGATGATGTTCGACTCGTACAGAATCAGGTCGCGTTCAACCAGAATCGGAACCTGGCCGTACGGATTCATCACATTGATGTCTTCGGGCTTGTTGTAGAGATCGACGTCGCGGATTTCGAAATCCATGCCTTTCTCAAACAAAACGAACCGGCAGCGGTGAGAGAAGGGGCAGGTCGTACCCGAATAAAGCACCATCATGGCAAGAGACTCCTAAAAACCAAAAGAGTGGAACGCACGAAGCGTCCACTCTAGAAAACAGGGCCGCGCCCGAAGGCACGGCAGGACAGGGCGAACCTTACTTGACGTCTTTCCAAAAAGCCGCGTTGAGCTTCCAGGCAAAAACGGTGGTCACAGCAAGGAAGATGAGCACCCATACGCCAATACGCACGCGGGTGTTCTGGGCAGGCTCTCCCATCCACTGCAGGTAACCCACCAAGTCGCCGATGGCCTGGTCGTATTCCTGCACACTCATCTGACCCGGGGCAACCTGTTCCCAGCTCTTGAACACGTGGGTGGTCTGACCGTGGCTCTGCACTTCCTCGAACACGGGACGGCGATCGCCCTGCAACTGCCACAGCGCATGTGGCATGCCCACATTGGGGAACAGCAGGTTGTTCCAGCCGGTGGCCTTGGTGTCGTCACGGTAGAACGTGCGCAGGAAGGTGTAGAGGTAGTCGGCACCCGAGCCTCCGGCACCCGCACGCGAACGTGCAATCACGGTCAGGTCGGGCGGGTTGGCGCCGAACCAGGCCTTAGCCTGCTTGGGATCGATATTGGCCTTCATGGTTTCACCGATCTTGTCGGTGGTGAACAGCAGGTTGTCCTTGATCTGCTGCTCGGTCAGACCGATGTCCTTGAGGCGGTTGTAACGCATGAAAGCCGCCGAATGGCACCCCACGCAATAGTTGACGAACAGCTTGGCACCGTTTTGCAATGCGGCCAGGTCGTTGCTCTTGTTGGGGGCCTTGTCCAGGGCCATGCCACCGCCAGAGGCGTGCGCGGCGCCAGCCACCAGGCCCAGTGCTGCGATGAATGAAAGAAGGATTTTTTTCATAGTGTTCGGCTCCGACTCAATGCGCTGCAAACGTGACGCGGTCAGGCACTGGCTTGGGCTCACCCAGGCTGCTCCACCAGGGCATCAACAGGAAGAAACCAAAATAGAGCAGGGTACCGACCTGTGATACGCGCTCCCCAATAGGTGACGGCGCCTGCACACCCAGGTAGGCCAGAATGATGAAGTTGACGACGAACACGGCATACACATATTTATGCCAGCTTGGACGGTAACGGATCGACTTGACCGGGCTGCAATCGAGCCATGGGAGGAAGAACAGGATGATGACGGCACCGCCCATGACTACCACGCCCCAGAACTTGGCGTCGATCGACAGCATCAGCGCGACCACCACCGCGGCAGCAGCCATGATGGCTCCCTTGAAGATGGCAGGCATGCGGCCTTTGACGACGCCCACAAGGGCACCAAGCACCACGCAGGCGATCAGGGCGTACACCATTTCAGTGGTGATGGCACGCAGCATCGAGTAGAACGGCGTGAAGTACCAGACCGGGGCGATGTGCGCCGGTGTCACCAGCGGGTCAGCCGGGATGAAATTGTTGTACTCCAGGAAATAGCCGCCCGCCTCAGGCGCAAAGAAGATCACAGCGGTAAAGGCCATCAGGAACAGGCAGACGCCCAGGATGTCGTGCACCGTGTAGTAGGGGTGGAACGGAATCCCGTCCAGCGGATGGCCCTTGGCATCCTTGGGGGCCTTGGGGCCTTTGATCTCGATACCGTCAGGGTTGTTGGAGCCCACATCGTGCAGCGCCAGCAAGTGCGCCACCACCAGGCCCAGCAGCACCAGAGGTACGGCAATGACGTGAAAGCTGAAGAAGCGGTTGAGCGTGGCATCACCCACCACATAGTCGCCACGGATCAGCAGGGCCAGATCGGGACCGACGAAGGGGATGGCAGAGAACAGGTTCACGATCACCTGGGCGCCCCAGTAGGACATTTGGCCCCAGGGCAGCAGGTAGCCCATGAAGGCCTCGGCCATGAGCGCCAGGAAGATGGCGCAGCCGAAGATCCAGACCAGTTCGCGGGGCTTGCGGTAGCTGCCGTAGAGCAGACCGCGGAACATGTGCAGGTACACGACGATGAAGAACGCCGACGCACCCGTGGAATGCATGTAGCGGATCAGCCAGCCCCAGGGCACGTCGCGCATGATGTATTCGACCGAGCCAAACGCCAGTGCGGCATCGGGCTTGTAGTGCATCACCAGGAAGATGCCGGTGACGATCTGGATCACCAGCACCAGCAGGGCCAGCGAACCGAAGATGTACCAGAAGTTGAAGTTCTTGGGTGCGTAGTACTCCGACATGTGGACGCGGTAGGCGTCAAACATGGTCGGGAAACGGTTTTCGAACCAGTTGGTGAGCTTGGCACCCGCTGATGCGTTGGGAGAGATTTCCTTGAATTCAGCCATGGTGTCTTTCCTCAGGCTTTCTTGTCGTCGCCGATGAGCAGGCGCGTGTCGGACAGGTACATGTGCGGCGGCACTTCAAGGTTGTCGGGCGACGGCTTGTTCTTGTAGACGCGGCCAGCCATATCGAAGGTGGAGCCATGGCAGGGGCACAGAAAACCGCCCTTCCAGTCGTCGGGCAGCGAGGGCTGTGCACCCATGATGAATTTCTCGGTCGGCGAGCAGCCCAGGTGCGGGCAAATGCCCACAGCCACGAGAATTTCGGGCTTGATGGAGCGGTGGACATTGCGTGCGTACGCTGGCGTGAACTCGTCGGGCTTGCGCTTGGAGTCGGGGTCAGCCAACTGAGGATCGAGTTTGGGCAATTCGGCCAGTTGTTCGGGGGTGCGCTTGATGATCCAGACGGGCTTGCCGCGCCACTCGACGGTGACACGTTCACCGGGCTTGAGCTCGGAAATATCCACCTCGACTGCAGCACCGGCGGCCTTGGCCTTTTCCGACGGCTGGAAAGTACTCACGAAAGGCACGGCGGTTGCCACGCCGCCCACAGCGCCCGCGCAGCCGGTCGCGATCAGCCACGTCCGTTTGCTGGAGTCGATTGGAGTGTCACTCATGGGGGTCCTCGATTTACATCGCTAGATTTGGGAAGTCAGCCTCAAATTGTAGCGGAGTGAAAAGTTCGTCTTTTGACTTTTGGGGGGTAGAAGTGCATTTGGCGGCTTCAAGGCCATGCAAAGCCCATTCCCCACGTACCACGCCAGATTGACAGATACTGTGCGCCTTGTTCGATCTTCTGGAGATTTTCATGGGCATGGCGCAGGAATTCCGCGAATTTGCGGTCAAGGGCAATGTCATTGACCTCGCGGTCGGTGTCATCATTGGCGGCGCTTTTGGCAAGATTGTGGATTCGGTGGTCTCCGATCTCATCATGCCGGTCGTCGGGCTGGTGTTTGGCAAGCTCGATTTCTCGAACATGTTCATCGCACTGGGCAAGGTGCCCGAAGGCACGGCGATGACGCTGGAGGCTGTGAAGAAGGCCGGGGTACCTGTCTTTGCCTACGGCAACTTCATCACCGTGGCCGTCAATTTCTTCATCCTGGCGTTCATCATTTTCATGATGATCAAGCAGATCAACCGCCTCAAGCGCGAGGCCCCGGCGGAACCGGCTGCGCCGTCGGCCCCCGTGGCCCCGCCCGAGGACATCGTGCTGCTGCGCGAAATCCGCGACAGTCTGAAGCGCTGATTCGGGCTACGCCTGCGGGCCCAGGCTGCGTGCCATGCGCACAGCCTCGATCAGACTGGAGGCATCTGCCACACCTTGCCCGGCGATATCGAAGGCCGTGCCATGGTCGGGGCTGGTGCGTACCAGCGGCAGGCCGAGGGTGACATTCACGCCCTTGTCCACCCCCAGGTACTTCACCGGGATCAGGCCCTGGTCGTGGTACATGGCCAGCACCACATCAAACTCACCGGGCCGCGCCTGCGTATGGCGTGCGCGCATGAACACGGTGTCCGGCGCCAGCGGCCCCGTCACGCCCAGCCCCTGGGCACGGGCCGCTTCGATGGCTGGGGTGATGACTTCGATTTCTTCGCGCCCGAACAGGCCGCCCTCTCCCGCATGCGGGTTCAGCCCTGCCACCGCGATGCGCGGTGCACGGCGCAGGCTGCGCGAAAGGGCTTCGTGGGTGATGTGCAATGTTTGCAGAATATTCTCGAAAGTGACCGCATCCAGTGCCGCACGCATGGACATGTGAATGCTGACAAGCACAGTGCGCAATTCGTCACTGGCCAGCATCATGCGCACAGGCATATCGGCCAGCGCAACTCCCCGATGGGCGGCCGCCTCTGCCTGCAGCAGTTCGGTGTGGCCCGGATACGGCACGCCCGCAGCATGGAGCGACTCCTTGTGCAGCGGCGCGGTGACCAGGCCAGCCACCTCACCCCGCAACGCAGCACGCGCAGCCCACTCCACGCATTGCGCTGCGGCACGGCCTGCGTCAGCCGAAATGGCGCCAAAAACCGCAGGTTCCGGCAAACCGGGCAATGCCAACACCGGAATGCAGCGTGGCGGAGCTTGCAGCGCCTCGGCCGGATGGGCCACCGACGCCACGGGCAGGCTGGGCTGTCCCGGCCCGGCAATGCACTGCGCGGCACGGCGCACGGTGGCAAGATCGCCCACCACAAAACATCCCTGCAGATGCTGCGGCGCATCGCGGAAAGCCCTGGCAATGATTTCCGGCCCGATACCGGCCGAATCTCCCTGGGTAATGGCAAGTGCTTGCATGGTGAAATTTAGATGAAAACACGCTCTAACGCTTTATGGAAAAGCGCAAGTAGCTATATTTTATATAGCGAATAAATGCAACTGATCGCTCACAAGCAGTTGCATCACGCCGGGTTGTCGATATCAATGAAGACATGCTCCAGCCCCCATTGCGCCGCCATGCGGGCCGCCACGGCCGGTGCGCCGTAGCGTTCGGTGGCATGGTGTCCGGCGGCAATATAGGCCACCCCCATCTCGCGCGCCAGGTGGGCCTGCGGCTCCGAAATTTCCCCCGTCACAAAGGCATCGGCCCCGGCAGCGATGGCCGCTTCGAAATAGCTTTGTGCACCGCCGGAACACCAGGCCACGCGCGCCACCGGGCGATCCAGGACGGGTACCACCAGGGTCGGTGCGCGCCCCAGTACCTGGCCCACGTGCTGCGCCAGCGCCTGTGCGCTGTCATAGCCCACCGGGGCCATGCACCCCAGGTCCTGCTCGCCAAACCGCGCCTCGCTCACCCAGCCCAGTGCCTGCCCCAGTTGTGCGTTGTTGCCCAGTTCGGTGTGCGCATCGAGCGGCAGGTGATAGGCAAACAGGTTGATGTCATGCGCCAGCAGCCGCTGCAGCCGCTGCTTCATCCAACCGGTGACCCGCCCGTCCTGTCCACGCCAGAACAGCCCATGGTGCACAAAAATGGCATCGGCCCGCTCGGCAATCGCTGCATCGATCAGGGCACGGCTGGCGGTCACGCCGCTGACAATGCGGGTGATTTCACCCTTGCCCTCCACCTGCAGGCCGTTGGGGCCGTAGTCCTTGAAACGCTCGGGTTGCAGCAAGGCATCAAGCGCCTGCCGCAGGGTATCTCTGGAAATGCTCATATGCCTATTGTCCTGCGGGACGGGCGCAGGCGCTTGCGCGACAATAGCGCAACCACTTTCCATTGATTTCCATGAAACGCATCTGGCTGCTGTTTTCGCAAACCGTGACGGTGCTGGTCGCCGCCTATTTTGTCGTGGCCACGCTCCAGCCCGACTGGATCCACCGGGGAGCCACCCGCTCTGGCGCAGGCATTTCCCTGATCGAGGCGCCCCCGGGCAACCCCGATATTCCCGCTCCCGGCAGCCTGAGCGTCGCAGCACGCAAGGCCTCACCGGCGGTGGTCAGCATCAACACCAGCAAGGCAGCCGTTCGCGACCCACGCAGCAACGACCCCTGGTTCCAGTTCTTCTTTGGCGACCAGGGCAGCCAGGCCCAGGCGGGGCTGGGCAGCGGCGTCATCATCAGCCAGGACGGTTACATTCTGACCAATAACCACGTGGTCGAGGGCGCCGACGAAATCGACGTCACCCTCTCGGACAGCCGCCGCGCACGCGCCCGCACCATCGGCACCGACCCCGAGACCGACCTGGCCATTCTCAAGATCGAAATGGACAAACTGCCTGTGATCGTGCTGGGCAACTCGGACGAGCTTGCCGTGGGCGACCAGGTGCTGGCCATTGGCAACCCGTTTGGCGTGGGGCAGACGGTGACCAGCGGCATTGTCAGCGCGCTGGGCCGCAGCCAGTTAGGCATCAATACCTTCGAGAATTTCATCCAGACCGATGCCGCCATCAATCCCGGCAACTCGGGCGGTGCGCTGGTGGACGTGCATGGCAACCTGCTGGGCATCAACACCGCCATCTATTCGCGCTCGGGCGGCAGCCTGGGGATCGGGTTCGCCATTCCGGTGTCCACTGCCAAGATGGTGCTGGACGGTATCGTGCGCGACGGTCAGGTCACACGCGGATGGATCGGCGTGGAGCCGAGTGAGCTGTCCCCTGAACTGGCCGAAACCTTTGGCATCAAGGCGACCGAAGGAGTCATCATCACCGGTGTGCTGCAGGATGGTCCGGCCGGCATGGGCGGCATACGTCCCGGCGACGTGATCGCACAGGTGCAGGGCAAGCCCATTGGCAGCGTGCCCGGCCTCCTGTCTGCAGTGGCAGCCTTGCGGCCTGGAGAAAAAGCAACCTTCCAGGTGCAGCGTGGCGAGAAGTTGCTGGAGCTGGAGCTGACCCCCGGCGTGCGGCCGCGCCAGCAGCGCACGCAGCCGCGCTGAAGCGACAGAGCTCAGGAAGAGGCTTTTTCCTCGGCCTCTTCGGGTGCCTGGGTGTGGCGGATGAACAGCTGCGCAGCCCAGATACCCGTCTCATAAAGCAGCACCATGGGAATGGCCAGCGCCAGTTGCGACACCACATCGGGCGGCGTCACAACGGCCGCGATGATGAAGGCCAACACAATGAAATAGCCGCGAAAGGCCTTGAGCTTGTCCAGACTCACCAAGCCCAGGCGGGCAAGAACGACCACCACGATGGGCACCTCGAACGCCAGGCCAAACGAGATGAACATGGTCATGACGAAACTCAGGTAGGCCTCGATATCTGGCGCAGCCGTGATGCTCTTGGGAGCAAAGCTCTGGATGAAACTGAAGACCTGCCCGAAAACGAAGAAATAACAGAACGCCACGCCGACAAAGAACAGCACCGTGCTGGACATGACCAGCGGCAGCACCAGACGCTTTTCATGCGCATACAAGCCCGGGGCAACGAATCCCCAGACCTGCCAGAGCACGACCGGCAGTGCCAGCAGAAAAGCCGACATCAGCAAGATCTTGAGCGGCACCATGAACGGCGAGATCACCGAGGTGGCGATCAGCGTGGCCCCTTTGGGCAGGTGCGCCACCAGGGGTGCGGCCAGCATGTCGTAGAGGGCGCCGGGACCGGGAAAGAAAAACAGCACGGCGGCCACAACGCCCACCGCCACGATGGCTTTGACCAGGCGGTCGCGCAACTCCATGAGGTGCTGCACAAACGGCTGCTCGGTACCAGCCAGCTCGTCTTCTTGGGAGGGTTTTTCGGACATGTCGGGAAAATGGTGCGGACTTCACGTCCGGCCTTGCAGCGCCCGGTGGCGCGGCGTCAATGGAATTTCTGTGGCCGGTAGCGCGCCACGCGCGCCGCGCCCGACAGGGCCTTGGTGCGGACACCGTTGCGTGATTTGTACCACTGCGGCACAGCGCCGCGCTTGAGGCGCCAGTTCTTGCCTGGATGGTGGTAGGCAGGCACGACCGTGGCGCTACCCTCCAGCGCCGCGCTGGCCTCGCCTGTCGCCTCGGCCCAGTCTTTCTCGAAATCGCTGGCGGCCGTGTGAACCGATTGCTCCACATCGCGGGCAGCGTTCTCTACCGTTTCCTTCATTTTCTTGAGCTCATCGAGCTCCATGGAACGGTTGACCTCGGACTTGACGTCGGCCACGTAACGCTGCGCCTTGCCCAGCAAGGTGCCCACAGTGCGGGCCACGCGTGGCAGCTTCTCCGGCCCGATGACGACGAGCGCCACCACGCCGATCAGCGCCATTTTGGAAAGGCCGATGTCAATCATGGATGCAGCAGCGCCCGTGCTCAGTTCTTCTGCTTGGCTTCGACGTCAATGGTCGTCTTGTCTGCACTGGCCTGATTGGCCACCTGCCCGGCCGCAGGCGCAGGCGCTGCTTCATCGGACGTGGAACCGTCCTTCATGCCGTCCTTGAAACCCTTGACAGCGCCTCCGAGGTCGGAGCCGATGTTCTTGAGTTTCTTGGTGCCAAACACCATGACAACGATCAGCAGCACGATCAGCCAGTGCCATATGGAAAAAGTGCCCATGGAATATCTCCTAACGAATGCGGTTCATTTTAGACGGGACCCGTGACAACACGGTTCCCATTACCCTTGCAATCACCTGTCTAACCCTTGAGCCAGGGGCGCGGGCCGCCCAGCACATGCATGTGCAGGTGGTGCACTTCCTGCCCTCCCTCTGCCCCGGTATTGATCACCGTGCGAAACCCGCCGCCCGGATACGGCCTGCAGCCCTGCTCCAGCGCCAGGCGGGGCGCCAGCGCCATCATGCGGCCCAGCACGCCTGCATGCTCGGGTTGCACCTGGGCCATGGAGGGGATGTGCAGCCGGGGCACCATCAGGAAATGCACGGGCGCCCAGGGATGGATATCGTGGAAAGCAAAGATTTCCTCATCCTCATACACCTTGCGGGACGGAATCTGGCCCGCGATGATTTTGCAGAAGAGGCAGTTCGGATCGTGCATGGTCAATGGAGAAGCAGACGGTTCAACAAGTCATGCATTGTGCGCGAGGTTGAGACTTGCGCGCACCCCCAGGTCTTGCCGGTGTGCGGCCAGCCACTGCTGGCCCGCCGTGCGGCCCAGTTCGAACAACTGGCGCAGGAAGCCCAAATCCGCGCGCGCCTTGCTGGCGGACCCCATGCGGGCCAGCACAGCACCGCCATCAATGCGGTGCATGCGCACATCCTTGTAGCGGCGGGGGTCGAGTCTGCCCTGCGCGAGCAGACGGCGCACGAATTCGATGGCCCGCAGTTCCGCCAGCAGGCTGGCGTTGAAGGTCACCTCGTTCATGCGGTCCATGATTTCGGGCACCGTGTCGGGCACGCCCAGATGTTCGATGGGATTGATCTGCACCAACAGGATGTCGCTGCACTCGGCCTGGTAGATCAGGGGATGCAGCGCCGGATTGCCCGAATATCCACCGTCCCAATACAGTTCGCCGCCGATCTCAACCGCCTTGAACAGCATGGGCAGGCAGGCCGAAGCCATCACCGCATCGGCAGAAAGGCGTGCGCCGGAGAAAATCTCTCCACGGCCGGTGCGCACATTGGTCGCGCAGACAAACACCTGCGGGCCCTGCCTGCGGGCCACGGAAAGCGCTTCGAAATCGATTTCGCGCTCCAGCAGGCGGCGCAAAGGATTGAAATCAAAAGGGTTGGCCTGCGCCGGGGCAAGCCAGGGGGTCATCAGGGACAAGGCGGGCAAGGCCTGCGCCTGAGGTACGCCCCACACCAGGCTGCCCATGGCACCGACGCCCTCCCACAGCCGCGCCAGGGTGGCACGGGCCAGCGCAGCACCGGCCTGGCGCGCTTCCAGCGGGTCGTCGAACTCCGCCGCGGCACGGACAAACCCATGTGCCAGCGCCACGGCATTCATGGCCCCGGCACTGGTGCCGCTGATACCTTCAAAATCCAGCCCGCCATCTTCCAGCAAGGCATCAAGCACGCCCCACGTCAGGGCGCCGTGCGAGCCTCCGCCCTGCAGGGCGAGGTTCAACCGCTGCGGTGGCTGGTGCGGTTCAGGCATCAATGGCCTGACTCTGGTTCATGGAAACCATGCCGCGCACGATGCGATACAGGAACCAGATCGAGATCAGGCACCAGGCAATCCAGCCCGGCAGAAAAAACAGCAGCCACAGCGGTGCCGTCAGCACATAGAGCACGCCCGCCCACAGCACGGTGCGGATGCGCCAGGAAAAATGGCTGGCCTGCCAGGAGTCCTCGGCATCACCTTTTTTCACCAGGTCAATGACCAGGGCAACGATAAGCAATGCGGCCCCCGGCTGTGCGCCCGGAATGACCGCCCCCACCGCCACGATCAGATGCAGCACATAGCTGACCCAGCCCCAGGCCTTGAGGCCTTCGGCACGTTCATCGCTGGTCTGCGTATCGATGATGTCGCTCATGGCGCTGCCTCCTGCGCTGCGCGCGCAACAGCCTTGCGCAAGGCCTTTTCCTCGATGCCGCTGGTGCCCTCGCGGCGTTCCAGTTCGGCCACCACATCGGCGGGGGACAGGCCATAGTGTGCCAGCGCGATCATGGTGTGAAACCACAGGTCGGCCACTTCGTAGACCAGCTTGGCCGGGTCCGCGCCATGGTCCACGTCCTTGGCGGCCATGACCACTTCGGTGGCTTCCTCGCCGATTTTTTTCAGGAAAGCGTCCGGTCCCTTGTGCAGCAGGCGGGACACGTAGCTTTTTTCGGGATCGCCCCCCTGGGCGGGCTTGCGGCTCTCGATGACGCTGGCCAGGCGGGCGAGCGCATCTTCGGACAGGGCTGTCGGGGTATCGGAAGAAGACATGGTGCCTACTTGTAGATGGTTTCCGGGTCTTTCAAGACCGGATCGACGCTTTTCCAGGCGCCTCCCTCCAAAACACGGAAAAAGCAGCTGTGGCGCCCGGTGTGGCAGGCAATGCCCGGCTCGTGGCCTTGCTGCGTCACCTGCAGCAGCACCACATCCTGGTCGCAGTCGACGCGGATCTCGTGCACCGTCTGCACGTGGCCCGATTCCTCGCCCTTGAACCACAATTTGCCGCGCGAGCGGCTGAAATACACGGCACGGCCCAGCTCGGCGGTTTTCTGCAGTGCCTCGCGGTTCATCCATGCAAACATGAGCACGTCGCCCGTACCCTTTTCCTGCGCAATCACGGGCACCAGTCCCTGCGCGTCCCATTTCACTTCATTGAGCCAGTTCATGGCTGCATTGTCGGTGATTTAGGGGCGCCCCTCAGCGCAGCTGCGGCACGAACGAACGGGCCGCCTGCACGGCCCCGGCGCCCATGGCCGCGCCAAAGCGCTTGGCCAGGCGCTCGGCCACGTTTTCGTGGCGGGTGTAGTCGATGATGTCCTCGGCCTTGACCACCTCGCGCGCCACATAGTCCAGGTTGCCCAGCTGGTCTGCCAGGCCCAGCTCGATGGCTTGCTGCCCGGTCCAGAACAGCCCGCTGAAGGTGTCCGGCGTGCTCTTGAGCCGGTCGCCCCGGCCCGCCTTGACCACCGCGATGAATTGCTGGTGGATCTGGTCCAGCATGGTCTGCGCGTAGGCACGCTGCTTTTCTGTCTGGGGACTGAAAGGGTCCAGAAAACCCTTGTTTTCGCCCGCCGTCAGCAGGCGGCGCTCCACGCCGAGTTTCTCCATGGTGCCGGTGAATCCGAAACCGTCCATGAGCACGCCGATGCTGCCGACAATGCTGGCCTTGTCCACATAGATGTCATCCGCCGCGGCAGCAATGTAGTAGGCCGCCGAAGCGCAGGTTTCCTCGACGACCGCATACACGGGCTTGCCATGTTTGGCCTTGAGCCGCACGATTTCATCGTTGATCATGCCGGCCTGCACCGGGCTCCCGCCGGGCGAGTTGATGAGCAGCACCACCGCCTTGGAGCCTTCATCTTCGAAGGCGCTGCGCAGGGCCGCCGCCACATATTCGGCGCTGGCATCGGCTCCCGACGCAATTTCGCCCTTGATATCGACCACCGCCGTGTGCGGCGTGCTCTTGCTCGACGATGCCGTGAGTTCGCGTGACATCAGCGTCCAGGCCAGGATGCCAAAAAATGCCAGCCAGCACAGCCGCGTGAAAATGCGCCAGCGCCGCGCCGCACGCTGCTCGTTCAGGGCCGCAAAGGCCAGCTTCTCCAGCACGGAACGCTCCCAGCCCGGCGCCTGGGCATCCGTCTTCTTCGCTCCTGTATCAGTAGCTGCTTGCGCCCACAGGTCGGGCGCTGGAGCGTGTTTTTGCTCAGATCCACTCGGGGGAAACTGGTTGGGCTCGGTCATATCAAAACTCAATGGGCTGGATGTGGTTCGCAGTATGCCAGTGCACCATGCCATCGCTCTCGGTGAGGGCGATTTTCACCAGCCCGCCCCGGCAGGGGCCGGCCACGCAGGTGCCGGTGTC
>JAMLIQ010000063.1 GCA_023954095.1 Burkholderiaceae bacterium
ATCGCCGCGCAGAAGGAGGCCGAGAGCCACGGCACGCTGCTCGACGGCCGCGTGCCGAGCGCCGCGACGATGTTCGACGATGTGTACAAGGACATGCCGGAGCATCTGCGCCGGCAGCGCCAGCAACTGGGGGTCTGAGCCATGGAAACGCAAGAAAAAGACACAGCGGCCACGGCAGGGACCGTGCCGATGACCATGATCCAGGCGCTGCGCTCGGGCCTGGACGTGATGATGGAACGCGACGATGACGTCATCGTCTATGGCCAGGACGTGGGCTACTTCGGCGGCGTGTTCCGCGTTACCGAGGGCCTGCAGGCCAAGTACGGCAAGTCGCGCTGCTTCGACGCGCCGATTTCCGAGGGTGGCATCGTCGGCACGGCCGTAGGCATGGGGGCCTACGGGCTGCGCCCGGTGGTGGAGATCCAGTTTGCCGACTACTTCTACCCGGCCATGGACCAGATCGTTTCCGAGGCGGCGCGCCTGCGCCACCGCTCGGCGGGCGACTTCACCGCGCCGCTCACCATCCGCATGCCCTGCGGCGGCGGCATCTACGGCGGGCAGACGCACAGCCAGAGCCCCGAGGCCATCTTCACCCACGTGTGCGGCCTGCGCACGGTGATGCCGAGCAACCCCTACGACGCCAAGGGCCTGCTGATTGCGTCCATCGAGAACGACGACCCGGTCATCTTCCTGGAGCCCAAGCGCCTTTACAACGGCCCGTTCGACGGCCACCACGACCGCCCGGTCGTGCCCTGGTCCAAGCATGCCCTGGGCAGGGTGCCCGAGGGCTACTACACGGTGCCGCTCGACAGCGCCGCCGTGTTCCGCCCCGGCAAGGCCGTCACGGTGCTGACCTACGGCACCATGGTCTGGGTGAGCGAATGCGCCGCGCGCGAATCCGGCATCGACGCCGAGATCATCGACCTGCGCTCCATCTGGCCGCTGGACCTGGAGACCATCGTCAACTCCGTGAAGAAGACCGGCCGCTGCGTCGTGGTGCACGAGGCCACGGGCACCGGCGGCTTCGGCGCCGAACTCGCGGCGCTGGTGCAGAAGGAATGCTTCTACCACCTGGAAGCCCCCATCGAGCGCGTGACCGGCTGGGACACCCCCTACCCGCACGCCCAGGAATGGGCCTATTTCCCGGGGCCCGCGCGCGTGGGCGCGGCCCTGCAACGCGCAGTGGAGGCATGACATGGGTATTTATGTGATCCGCGTGCCCGACATTGGCGAGGGCATTGCCGAAGTGGAACTGGTGGCCTGGCACGTGCAGCCGGGCGACGTGGTGGCCGAGGACCAGCCCATCGCCGACGTGATGACGGACAAGGCCACGGTGGAAATTCCTTCACCCGTGGCGGGCAAGGTGCTGGCACTGGGCAGTGTCGTGGGCCAGTCCATCGCCGTGGGTTCCGAGCTCGTGCGCCTGGAGGTGGAGGGTGAAGGCAATTTGAAGCCAAATGCGGCTCCATCGCCCGTCCATCAAGCGCCAGTAGCTCCTGTTTCAGTAGCATCCGAGGCGCCTCCGGCGCCCACCCCCGTTGTGGCACCTGCGGCCGCGCGGCCCACGGCGGCGCCCCGCGCCGCCGTGGTGCCGCGCACTGCGGACGAGCGCCCGCTGGCCTCGCCCGCGGTGCGCCGCCGTGCGCTGGACCTGGGCGTGGAGCTGCGCTACGTGCATGGCAGCGGCCCGGCCGGCCGCATTCTGCACGACGACCTGGACGCCTACCTGGCCGGTGGCGGCCAGGCGCCGGGGCAGGGCGCTTCGCCCTATGTGGAGCGCCATGGCGAGGAAGCTATCCCCGTCATCGGCCTGCGCCGCAAGATCGCGCAGAAGATGCAGGAGGCCAAGCGCCGCATTCCGCACTTCAGCTATGTGGAAGAGGTGGACGTGACCGAGCTGGAGGCACTGCGCCAGCAGCTCAACAAGCTCCACGGTGCCACGCGCGGCAAGCTCACGCTGCTGCCCTTCCTGGCGCGGGCCATGGTGCTAGCGCTGCGTGATTTCCCGCAGATCAACGCCCGTTTCGACGACGAGGCCGGCGTGGTCACGCGCCACGCGGCCGTGCATCTGGGCGTGGCCACGCAGACCGACGGCGGCCTCATGGTGCCGGTGCTGCGCCATGCCGAGGCGCTGGACCTGTGGGCCTGCGCGGCGGGCATCGCGCGCGTGGCCGAAGGCGCGCGCAGTGGCAAGTCCCCGCGCGAGGAGCTGTCGGGCTCGACCATCACCCTCACCAGCCTGGGGGCGCTGGGCGGCATCGCCAGCACGCCGGTCATCAACCACCCCGAGGTGGCCATCGTCGGCGTCAACCGCATGGCCCTGCGGCCCATGTTCCGCAATGGCCAGGTGGTGGCGCGCCAGCTCATGAACCTCTCGTCCTCGTTCGACCACCGCGTGGTCGACGGCATGGACGCGGCGCAATTCATCCAGGCCATGCGCGCGCTGCTCGAAACCCCGGCCCTGCTGTTTGTGGAGTAAGACGATGAAGGAAATCACCACCAAGCTGCTGGTCATCGGCGGCGGTCCCGGCGGCTACGTGGCCGCCATCCGCGCTGGCCAGCTCGGCGTTTCCACCGTGCTGGTCGAGGGCGAAAGCCTGGGCGGCACCTGCCTGAACATCGGCTGCATCCCGTCCAAGGCGCTGATCCACGCCGCGCACGCGTTCGACGCTGCGCGCCAACAGGCCCACGGCTCGCCGCTGGGCATCCGCGTGCAGGAGCCCAGCATCGACATCGCGCAGACCGTGCGCTGGAAGGACGGCATCGTCAAGCGCCTCACCGGCGGCGTGGGCGCGCTCTTGCGCAAGGCCGGTGTGCAGGTGCACAAGGGCTGGGCGCACATCGAGGACGGCAAGACCGTCATCGTGCAGCCCGCCGAAGGCGGCGAGCCCGTGCGCGTGCGCTGCGAACACCTGCTGCTGGCCACGGGCTCCGAGCCGGTGGAGCTGCCCATGCTGCCGTTCGGCGGCGCGGTCGTCTCGTCCACCGGCGCGCTGGCGCCCGAGAGCCTGCCGCGCCGCCTGGTCGTGGTGGGCGCGGGCTACATCGGGCTGGAGCTGGGCATGGCCTACCGCAAGCTCGGCGTGGAAGTCGCCGTGGTCGAGGCGGCCGAGCGCGTGCTGCCCGGCTACGACGAGGAACTCACCCAGCCCGTGCTCGACGCGCTGGAGAAGAGCGGCGTCGTGATGCACCTGGGCTGCAGCGTGCAGGGCTACGACGCGCAGCACGGCGTGCGCGTGCGCAGCGCGCGCGCCGACGAGTTCGCGCTGCCCGCCGACCGCGTGCTCGTGGCCGTGGGCCGCAAGCCGCGCACCACGGGCTTCGGGCTCGAATCGCTGCAGCTGGACATGGCCGGGCGCTACGTGGCGGTGGATGCGCAGTGCCGCACCTCCATGCGCAATGTCTGGGCCATCGGCGACATCACGGGCGACCCCATGCTCGCGCACCGCGCCATGGCGCAGGGCGAGGTGGTGGCCGAGGTGATTGCGGGCAAGCACCGGCGCTTCGAACCCATGGCCATTCCTGCCGTGTGCTTCACCGACCCCGAGGTCGTGGTCGTCGGGCGCACGCCCGGCGAGGCGCGCGCCGCAGGGCTGGACTGCATAGCCGCGGCCTTCCCGTTCGCCGCCAACGGCCGCGCGATGACGCTGGAAACCACCGGCGGCTTCGTGCGCGTGGTGGCCCGGCGCGATAACCACCTGATCCTCGGCTGGCAGGCCGTGGGCCAGGGCGTGGCCGAGCTGGCGGCGGCCTTCACGCAGTCCATCGAGATGGGCGCGCGGCTGGAGGACGTGGCGGGCACCATCCATGCCCACCCCACGCTGGGCGAGGCGGTGCAGGAGGCGGCGCTGCGTGCGCTGGGGCACGCGTTGCACATTTGACGCACCCCCCTGAGTCGCCTTCGGCGCCTTCCCCTGCCCGCATCGCTGCGCGATGCGGGCAGGGGGACGTCCCCGGCGCGGCGGGGCGGCCCTTGCGCGGGGGCTCTGGCCCGGGCCGCGCCAGTTGCGTGCGGCGCGTGCATCTGCAAAACTGCGGGGCTCACCCGGAAAAAAGTGGTTGGCTCCGGTAAGCTTGCAGCCATGCACCTCTACCGCTCTGCACTGCTGCGCTTTACCGACGACGGCCAGGCTGTCTATGAAGAGGATGGTCTGCTGGCCATCGGTCCCGATGCCCATGGCCGCCAGCGTGTGCAGGCTGCTGGCGCTTGGCAACAGCTGTCGCCGCAGTTCGCGGGGCAGCCCGTCACGCACTGGCCGGGGCGCATCATTGCGCCCGGTTTTGTGGATATGCATATCCACTACCCCCAGACGGATGTGGTCGGCTCTCCCGCTGAAGGCCTGCTGCCCTGGCTGGAAAACTACACCTTTCCGCACGAGAAGCGCTTTGTCGCGCACGGTTATGGCGAGCAGGTGGCGCACTTCTTCTGTGATGAGCTGCTGCGCAATGGCGTCACGACGGCGCTGGCCTTCGCCACATCGCACCCGCAATCGGTCGATGCGCTGTTCACCGAGGCCCGTCACCGCCAGTTGCGCCTGATCACGGGCAAGGTGCTGCAGGACCGCCACTCGCCCGACGGTGTGCGCGACGAGACCGAGCAAAGCCTGATCGATACCGAGGCGCTCATCCAGCGCTGGCATGGCGTGGACCGGCTGGGCTATGCCATCACGCCGCGCTTTGCCCCGACCAGCACCCCGGCGCAGTTGCGCGGTGCCGGGGAACTGGCGGCGCGCTACCCCGATGTATGGATCCAGTCGCATGTGGCCGAGAACCTGGATGAAGTGCGCTGGGTGCAGGAACTGTTCCCGCGCTCGCGCAGCTACCTGGCCGTGTACGACGACTTTGGCCTGATGCGCGAGCGTGCCGTGTATGCCCACTGCATCCACCTGGACGAGGCCGACCGCGCCCTGATGCACGAGCGGCGCAGTGCTGCGGCCGTCAGCCCCACCAGCAATCTGTTTCTGGGCAGCGGCTTCTTTGACTACGCCGGGGCAGACCGGGCCGGTTTTGCTTATGGCCTGGCCAGCGATGTGGGCGGTGGCACGAGCTTTTCGCCGTTCCACACCATGCTGGCCGCCTACTATGTGGGCCGGGAGGGACAGACCAAGCCGGGCCTGAGCCTGCCGCCCCAACAACTGTGGTGGCAGCACACGGCGGGCGCGGCCCGCGCGCTGGGCCTGCAGGGCGTGGCTGGCAACCTGCAGCCGGGGTGCGAGGGCGACTTCATCGTGCTCAATCCCCAGGCCACGCCGCTGCTGGCGCGGCGAACGGCCCAGGCCGACAGTCTGGACGAGCTGCTGTTCGCCATGATCGTGCTGGGCGATGACCGCTTGGTGGAACAAACGGTCATTTCTCAAGCAAAATAGGCCCCTGGCGCTTGATGGTCAAGCGCGGGTAGCTATCAAAAAAGTAGTATTGGCGAGGAGCCTTCCACCATGAGCATCAAGAGCGACAAATGGATACGCCGCATGGCGGCCGAGCACGGCATGATCGAACCCTTCGAGCCTGGCCAGGTGCGCGCAGTCGAGGGCAGGAAAATCATCAGCTATGGCACCAGCAGCTATGGCTATGACATTCGCTGTGCGCCTGAATTCAAGGTTTTCACCAACATCCACAGCACCGTGGTGGACCCCAAGCATTTCGACGAAAAGAGCTTTGTCGATTTCGAGGGCGACAGCTGCATCATTCCGCCCAACAGCTTCGCGCTGGCGCGCACCATGGAGTATTTCCGCATCCCGCGCAATGTGCTGACCATCTGCCTGGGCAAAAGCACCTACGCACGCTGCGGCATCATCGTCAACGTTACGCCGTTCGAGCCCGAATGGGAGGGCTACGTGACGCTGGAGTTCTCCAACACCACGCCGCTGCCCGCGCGCATCTATGCCGGCGAGGGATGCGCGCAGGTACTGTTCTTCGAGAGCGACAAGGACGACGTCTGCGAAGTCTCGTACAAGGACCGGGGCGGCAAGTACCAGGGCCAGCATGGCGTAACGCTGCCGCGCGCCTGAGTACGCCATGAAGTGGGAAGGCAACCGCCAGTCGGACAACGTGGAAGACCGGCGCGGCTCGGGCGGCGGCATGCCCGTGTTCGGCGGTCGCAGCATCGGCATCGGCACCATCGTCGTTGCCCTCCTGGGTGGCTGGGTGCTGGGGATCAACCCCTTGACCATCCTGGGGCTGCTCAGCGGCGGCAGTCCGGCGCAGGTGCAGCAGGCGCCTGCCCAGCGCCCGCCTGCGGACGACACCATGGCGCGCTTTGTTTCCACGGTGCTGGCCGATACCGAGGATGTGTGGCAGGAGGTGTTTCGCCAGCAGGGCGGCAACTACCAGCAGCCGCGCCTGGTGTTGTTTCGCGGCGCTACACCCACGGCCTGTGGCACGGGGCAGGCGGCGATGGGGCCGTTCTACTGTCCTGGCGACCGCAAGGTGTACATCGACCTGGGCTTTTATCAAACGCTCAGGGACCGCCTGGGCGCTCCGGGCGACTTTGCCCAGGCCTACGTGATTGCCCATGAGGTGGGTCACCATGTGCAGAACCTGCTGGGCATCAGCACCCGGGTGGACCAGATGCGCGGCCGGGTCGGGCAGGCTGAATCCAACCGCCTGTCGGTCCGGCTGGAACTGCAGGCCGATTGTTTTGCCGGGGTCTGGGCGCACCATGCGCAAAACGCCCGCCAGATTCTGGAGCAGGGCGATGTGGAAGAGGCCATGAATGCGGCCGCCAGGATTGGTGACGACGCCCTGCAGCGCGCGGGCGGCGGGACGGTGGTGCCCGAGAGCTTCACGCACGGCTCCAGCGCGCAGCGCCAGCGCTGGTTTCACACCGGGCTGCAGCAGGGCAGCCTGAAGTCCTGCGACACCTTTGCGGCCCGCACGCTCTGACCGCGACGCCGCACACGCAGATTCTTTCGATGTCTGGGGCCCTTTCCCGCCGCTTGCGCCGCCACCGGGCTGGGGCGGACCGGGCGGGTGGCGAGACGCCCCCGGGGCCTGCCGCCCCGCCATCCTCGGGCATGGCGGCGGCCTGGTCGGCAGCGGCGGTCACGGTGCCGCATGCCGTGGGGCTGGGGTTGCTGGCCTTTGCGCCGCTGGCGGGCGGCTATTCCCTGGCGGCGCTGGCCCTGTGGTCGGCCGCGTTGCCTGGGCTGCTGCTCACTCTGGCCGCGCCCCGCCCGGGGGTGGTGTATGCGCCCACTACCGTGGTGGCGCTGCTGTTTGCCGCCGTGCTGGCCACGGCCCATGGGGCCGCGCCCACCCTGGGGCTGAGCGCGCGGCAGGTGCTGGCCGTCAGCGGCGCAACCGTGGCGCTGGCCTTTGTCTTCCAGTGGTTGCTGGGGGTGCTGCGCTTGGCCTCGGTGGCCCGTTTTCTGCCCATTTCTGTCACGCATGGTTTTGCGGCCGGGGTGGGCCTGTCGATGGTGGTCGGCCAGGTGCGCAGCGGGTTTGGCAGCGGCGCCCTGGGCGATGCGCGCATGGGCTGGCACGCCTTGGCGGCGCTGGCCGTGGTGGGGCTGGCCTGGTGGCTGCGTGGCCGCTGGCCCCGCACGCCGGGTCTGCTGACGGCGGTGGCCGTGGTGGCCCTGGCGGTGGCGCTGGCTGGGTTGTGGGGCGTGGGCCTGGGCGCAGTGTTTGTCCCGGCCGCCCAGCCCAGCGCCTTTGCCGGGCCGCTCTGGCCCGACTGGACCGGGATTCCGTGGGTCGCCCTGGCGCACCAGCATGGCCAGGCGCTGGTGGTGCTGGCGCTGCTGATGGCGCTGGTCAACAGCCTGGAAATCCTGGTCTTCAACCAGGAGCTGGAGCTGGACCACGGCCTGCGTGGCAATGCCAATGCGGCGTTGCGCCGCGAAAGCCTGCTGGGCATGGCGTGCGCGCTGGCAGGCATGATCCCGGCATCGACCAGCGCCTCGCGCTCGCGCATCGTGCTGGCCCAGGCCGGGCCGCTGCGCCAGGCCCCCCGTGCACACGCCGCCATCATGCTGGGTGTGGCCTTGACGGGGACCTGGTGGCTGCACTGGGTGCCCATGGCCTGCCTGTCGGGCGGGCTGGTGCTGGCGGGGCTGATGCAGGTGCCGCGCCTGATGTGGTCGGCGCAGTATGCGCGCAGCTCGCGCCCCACCTGGGCGCAAAGCTGGCTGGTGGCCTGGGTGTTTGCCGTGCTGGGTGGGGTGGGTGCCCTGGTTGCGGGTCTGGTGGTGGCCACTTTTGTGCTGTTGCGCGATTCGGCCGCCAAGGTGCTGCGCCACGTGCGGCTCGATGGCGAGTTGCGTTCGCGCCGCCTGCGCCGCGCGGTTTCGGACAGCTGGGTGACGCCGCGCATGAACCAGGTGGCCGTGTTCGAGCTGCAGGGCGTCATGTCGTTTGGCGTGGCCGCGCACATGTCCGAACAGGTGCGCCTGCGCCTGCTGCCGCGCCACCGCTGGGTGGTTCTGGATGCAGGCCGGGTGCCCGCCTGGGACAGCACTGCGCTGGCGCAGTTGCGCGCCCTGGTCCGCGATCTCGACCAGCAGGGCATTGCCGCCGCCGTCGCCGCGCTCGACCCCCTGGCGGCTGCGCATGTGGGTGAGGGCGTGCGCGTCTTTGCCGACCTGGACCGGGCGCTGGAATGGGCCGAGGTCGCCATCCTGGCCCAGCGCCCGCTGGACCAGCGGCCGCCGCGCGGGGGCAGCGATCCGCTGGGTGAAATTGGCGAAGGCATGCCGCGTGAGGCACGCCAGGCCCTGCAGGCGTTGCTGCTACCCCAGGATGTGCCAGCGCACGGCGTGGTGTTCAATGCGGGCGACCGCGACCGTGACCTGCTGGTGGTGCTGTCGGGCCATATCACGCTCGTCACGCAATGGCCCCCCGAGCGCGGCCTGCGTCTGGCCACCGTGGGGCCGGGCATGGTGTTTGGCGAGATGGCGTTTCTCCATGGTGCCGAGCGCAGCGCCAGCGCGGGCGCCGAACGGGGGGCTGCGCGGCTGATGCGGCTGCCGCGGGAACGGTTTGACTGCTGGGCGCGCCAGCATCCCGAGGCGGGCCTGATCCTCATGGAAAATCTCGCCAAGATGGGTGCGCGGCGCCTGGCCGTGACCACACGGCAGTTGCGCTCCATGCTGGAATAATCCAGATGAAAATGGCCTGAGAAGCCCTGCTGAAAAGCGTTATAAGCTACAAGAATAATAGCATTTGGGCGTGATGCCATGACTCTAGAGAGACGGGCCGGGTGCAAAAAAGCCCCATTTCCGCCTTGCAGTGCGACAATAGCAGGCTCAATGACAAGTTCCTTTTCCAATCTTTCGCTGGCTGAACCGCTGGCGCGCGCCGTGGCCGAGATGGGCTACGAGTCCATGACCCCCATCCAGGCGCAGGCCATTCCGGTGGTGCTCACCGGCCAGGACGTGATGGGCGCCGCCCAGACCGGCACCGGCAAGACGGCGGCCTTCTCGCTGCCGCTGCTGCAGCGCCTGCTCAAGCACGAGAACAGTTCCACCTCGCCCGCGCGCCACCCGGTGCGCGCCCTGGTGCTGCTGCCCACGCGCGAGCTGGCCGACCAGGTGGCCCAGCAGATCGCCCTGTACGCCAAGCACACCAAGCTGCGCAGCACCGTGGTGTTCGGCGGCATGGACATGAAGCCCCAGACGCTGGAGCTGAAAAAGGGCGTGGAAGTGCTGGTGGCCACCCCCGGCCGCCTGCTGGACCACATCGAGGCCAAGAACGCGGTGCTCAACCAGGTGGAGTACGTGGTGCTCGACGAGGCCGACCGCATGCTCGACATCGGCTTTCTGCCCGACCTGCAGCGCATCCTCTCGTACCTGCCCAAGCAGCGCACCACGCTCTTGTTCAGCGCCACCTTCTCGCCCGAAATCAAGCGCCTGGCCAGCAGCTACCTGCAAAACCCGGTCACCATCGAGGTGGCGCGGCCCAACGAGACCGCGTCCACGGTGGAGCAGCATTTCTACAGCGCCAACGATGAGGGCAAGCGCCACGCCATCCACCAGGTGCTCAAGAGCCGAGGGATCAAGCAGGCCTTCATCTTCGTCAACAGCAAGCTCGGCTGTGCGCGCCTGGCCCGCAGCCTGGAGCGTGAAGGCCTCAAGACCGCCGCGCTGCACGGCGACAAGAGCCAGGACGAGCGCCTCAAGGCGCTCGAAGCCTTCAAGAACGGCGCAGTGGACCTGCTGGTCTGCACCGACGTGGCCGCGCGGGGCCTGGACATCAAGGATGTGCCGGCGGTGTTCAACTTCGACGTGCCCTTCAATGCCGAAGACTACGTGCACCGCATCGGCCGCACGGGCCGTGCCGGGGCGTCGGGCCTGGCGGTCACACTGGTGTCGGGCAGCGATGCGCGCCTGGTGGCCGACATCGAGAAGCTGCTGAAGAAAAAGATCGAGATCGAAGCGCTCGAATACGACGAAGACCAGCCGAACATCCGCAACCAGGGCCGTATCAACGATGGCCGCCGCCACTGGCGCGAGAGCGAGGCGCAAGGAGGCGGCGCACCAGACCGCGAGCGCAGTCCGCGTGGGCAGCGCGGCGGCTTCCGTCCGGCGCCCGTCTCGCGCGATCCCTTCTTCGACAGGCCCTACGAGACACCCGCCGAAGAGGTCAAACCTGCCTGGGAAGCGACCGAGCGCGCGGCAACAGGCCGCATCTCGCCCAACATCAAGCCCAAGCGCAAAGTGGCGGCCTTGTTCAAGGCGCCCGATACGGTGGCGTGAGGATTTAATAGGAAAATGGCCTGAACGCTTGCCCATCAAGCGTTTCAAGCTATCAAAAACAGAGTATTTCAGGTGCCTGGCTTGTGCAGGGCATCAAGGCACCTGTGCCTGTGGGCAAGGCACCTGCAGCAGTTCCCGTTCGGCCAGCGTGGCGCCAAAACGCACGGCGCTCAGGGCGCCGCCCCACACACAGCCCGTGTCCAGGCCCAGCAGGTCGCTGCGGTTCAGCCATCCCAGCGTAGACCAATGGCCAAAGGCCAGCAGCGTGCCTGCCGTGCGGCGGCCCGGAACATCGAACCAGGGCAGCAGGCCCGGCGGCGGGCTGGCGGCACTTTCGGCGCTCTCAAAATCCATCACCCCTTGCGCAGAGCAAAAACGCAGCCGCGTCAGGGCATTGACGATCACGCGCAGGCGGTCGGTGCCGGCCAGGGCGTTGTCCCAGTGGTCGGGCTGGTTGCCATACATCTGCTGCAAAAAGGCGGGCAAACCGGGCCCGCGCAGCACGGCGTGCACTTCTTCGGCGAATGCCAGGGTGTCGGCAGCGCTCCAGCCGGGCAGCACCCCGGCATGCACCATCAGCAGGGTCTCACCCCCATGCAGGTGCTGGCGGGCCAGGGGCTGCTGGCGCAGCCAGTCCAGCAATACCTGGCGGTCCTCAGCCTGCAGGATGGGGGCCAGCGTATCGCGGCGCGAGGGTGCGCGCACGCCATGGGCCGTGGCCAGCAGGTGCAGGTCGTGGTTGCCCAGCAGGCAGCGCAGCGCACCGTCGGCTGCCATGCAGCGGCGCAGCACGGCGCAGGAGCGGGGGCCGCGGTTGACCAGATCGCCCAGCAGATAGACGGTGTCGCGGCTGGGCGAGAACGCCATGCGTTCGAGCAGGTGCCCCAGGGCGCCGTCGCAGCCCTGGATGTCGCCGATACAGTAAAGTGCCATGGTGTACTTTGTAACTTCTGATCCATGGATTTTCTGCTGATTGCGTTGCTGACCCTTTTGAACGGCATCTTTGCCATGTCGGAGCTCGCCCTGGCATCGAGCCGCAAGGCCCGCCTGACGGCCATGGCGCAGGGGGGGGAGCGGGGGGCGCAGGCCGCGCTGGATCTGCTGAACGATCCCACGCAGTTTCTTTCGTCGGTGCAGGTGGGGATCACCTCGATCGGCATGGTCAACGGCATCATTGGCGAAGCCGCCTTCAGCGACGACCTCGCCACCTGGCTGCAGGGCATGGGCGCGTCCGACGGGGCGGCCAGCATTGCGGCCACGGCCATTGTGGTGACCATCATCACTTTCATCACCATTGTGTTTGGCGAGCTGGTACCCAAGCGCATCGGCCAGCTTTACCCAGAGCCCGTTGCGCGCCTGGTGGCACGTCCCATGACCTGGGTTGCCCGGGTGGCCAAGCCCTTTGTGCGGCTGCTGTCGCTGTCCACCCAGGGCGTGCTGGCGGTGCTGCGCGTGGACAATGCCGCCGCCCGCGCCGTGACCGAGGAAGAAATCGTCGCCAGCCTGGCCGAAGGGCGCGACGCCGGGGTGATTGAGCACCACGAACACCAGATGGTGCAGAACGTGTTCCATCTGGACGACCGGCCGCTCACCTCCATCATGGTGCCGCGCAGCGATGTGCAGTGGCTTGATGCCAACCATACCGTGGCGCAGGCGCTGCAACTGGCCGGTGCGGCGGGCGACAAGGGGTCGCACTCGTGGTACCCGGTGTGCCGCGGGTCGCTGGACGACGTGGTGGGCGTGATCAGCGTGGCCCGGCTGCTGGAGCTGGGTCTGCAGGCCGAAGGCCAGATTGGCGATTATGTGCAGCCTGCGGTGTTTCTGCCCGAAACCCTCAGTGGCATGGAATTGCTGGAGCAGTTTCGCGCCCGCTCGGGCCGCATGGTGTTTGTGGTGGATGAATATGGTGTTCTGCAGGGCATCATGACACCCCGCGACCTGCTCGAAGCCATTACCGGTGAATTGCAGCCCGGTGCCGCCATGGATGCCTGGGCAGTTTTGCGTGAAGATGGTTCCTGGCTGTTGGAAGGGCTGGTGCCCGTGGCGGAATTGAAGGTCCGTCTCGATATTCGCGACCTGCCTGAAGAAGACCGAGGACGCTACAACACGCTGGCGGGATTATTGATGGCTGAATCAGGGCGTTTACCCGAAGTGGGTGAACGCATCAGCTGCGCGGGATGGATATTCGAGGTGCTTGACCTGGATGGCAAGCGCATTGACAAGGTGCTTGCCAGGAAGGATCTGGCGGTTTCTGAGTGAATCTTGATTTTCGAAATTTCTTCTGCGTTGCCATGGGGGTTATCAAAATAATACACATGCTGTATATAATCAGCTCTGCCTCCACCCATTCACTCATTTTCTGATAGATACCATGAGCAGTTACAAAGAACTTCTGAAGCAGCGTGAAACCCTTGAGCAGCAAATCAATGAAGCCCGTCGCCAGGAACTTGCAGGCGCTGTCGCCCAGGTGCGCGCTTTAGTGGCTGAATTTGATCTGACGCCGCAGGATGTTTTTCCCGCCGGGCGTGCGCGCAGCGCATCCAGCGGCACCAAAGTGGCACCCAAGTACCGGGACCCTGCCACTGGTCAAACCTGGACAGGGCGTGGCAAGGCGCCCAAATGGATTCAAAACCAGGACCGTGCGCAATTCGCCATTTAACCGGCACGGTTTATCGGGGCGCTGCCTTGGCCAGAATAAGCTCTGGGCATACCCATCAAAAAACCCGCCTCGGCGGGTTTTTTGATGGGTGTGCCGGGTGCCTCGCCCGCCCCAGCCCCGGGCCCCGGGGCGGTCAACGGCGGGGCGCAGGGCCCCTCGCACCTGGAACTCGCGGTCATCCGCCATTGATACCCTCTCCAGGAAATACGCTACCCATGTTCGCTTAGCGTGGCGCGTGTGCTTTACGTGTATCTGTGTACTGGCATGCCATAGCCATTTTGATCTGCATCGTGCCCTTGGAAAATCCTTGGTGCCGCGTCGGAAAAACGGCGATAGTGCCCCCTTCCTGCATTTCAATCGATAGGAGGGGCCTCATGAAACTCGCAAATCTGCGTATCGGACGTCGTCTCGGTCTGGGGTTTGGCCTGTTGCTGTTACTGATGCTGGCCGGCAATGGCGTTGCGATCGTGCAATTCACGGCGGTGGGTGCTGTGAATAACCGCATCATCGAGAAAGACTGGGTCAAATCCGAGGCGGCCACCACGATCAGCGCCACGGCGCAGGCCAATGCCAAACGAACCCTTGAATTGCTGGTGTCCTCCCGTCCAGAGCAGCAGGCACAGATCCGGCAAGCCATTGCCAAAAACAAGAAAACCATTGATGAAGCATTGCAGACACTGGAGCAAATGGTTTATCTGCCGGAAGGTCGGCAATTGCTGGCGGCGATCAAGGAAAAGCGCAGCGAATATGTCCAGTCATTTACCAGGGTGGCGGACCTGGTCGGCCAGGACCGGCGTGAAGACGCAGTGCAATTGATGAACAACGAAACCTTGCCTGCCATCGATGCCTTGCAAATACCGATTGCCAGCCTGGCCGCCCTGCAGAAAAGGGTGGTGGTGGCCAGCGGTGCCGAGGCGCAGCAACATATCGCGTTTTCTCGGCAGCTGCTGGTGGGACTGGCCCTGCTGGGCCTTGTGATCGGTGCTGCTGCGGCTGCCTTGATCACGCGCTCCATCACCCGGCCCATCGGCCAGGCCGTGCGTATGGCGCAACAGGTGGCGGCGGGGGACCTGACTGGCCAGGTGCAGCCCGAGGGCCGGGATGAAATGGCGCAGTTGCTGGAGGCGCTGCGCACGATGAGCGAGGCGCTCGTGCGCATTGTGGGCGGCGTGCGGGGCAGTTCGGACGCCATCTCCTCGGCCAGCAGCCAGATCGCTGCAGGCAATCTGGATCTGTCGCAGCGCACGGAGGAGCAGGCAGCCTCGCTGGAGCAGACCGTCGCATCGCTGGAGCAGATTGGCGCCACGGTGCGGCAGAACTACGAGGGAAGCCAGCACGCCAACCAGGTGGCTGCCGCCGCAGCGGATGTTGCCCTGCGCGGAGGAACCGTGGTCTCGCAGGTGGTGCATACCATGGAGGCCATCAACGCATCCTCGCGCAAGATCGCCGACATCATCGGCGTGATCGACGGCATCGCTTTCCAGACCAATATCCTGGCGCTCAATGCCGCCGTCGAGGCGGCCCGTGCCGGGGAGCAGGGCCGGGGCTTTGCCGTGGTGGCCACGGAAGTGCGCAGCCTGGCAGGCCGGTCGGCAACGGCAGCGCGGGAGATCAAGGCCCTGATCGAAGCCTCGGTGGGCAACGTGGAGCAAGGTTGCCGGCTGGTGGAGCAGGCAGGCAGCACCATGGATGAAATTGTCGTCAACGTGCGCCGGGTGACGGACATCATGGGCGAATTGGCCGTGGCCAGCGGCGAGCAGACCAGCGGGCTCGACCAGATCAACACCGCCATGGGGCAAATGGACCAGGTGACCCAGGGCAACGCCGCACTGGTCGAGGAGGCGGCTGCGGCCGCGCAGTCGCTGGATGTGCAGGCGCAGGCGCTGGTGCAGGCAGTCAGTGTGTTCAAACTCTCGGGCGGCCGGGCCCTGGCTCTTCAGTAGGCGGCGCCATGGCATATTTTGAATGGGGCCCCGATCTGGAGATCGATCACGGCCTGATCGATGCAGACCACCGCCAACTGGTGGAACTGGTGAATGAACTGCACACGGCCACCAGCCAGGGCCAAGGCCAGGAGGTGGTGGCCAGCGTGATGGAGCGGCTCATCACCTACACGCGCCAGCATTTCGCCCGGGAGGAGCAGGGCATGGAAGCGGCGGCGTTTCCTGGCCTGGCGGCGCACCGTGAAAAGCACCGCGCCATCACCGCGCAGCTGCAGGCACTGGCAGACCGGCAGGCGGCCGGCAGCATCACCGTGGCATCGCAGCTGTCGAGCCTGTTGCGGGACTGGCTGTCCCTGCATATCCGTCGCTCGGACCGCGAACTGGTGGCTTTTCTGAAAGCAAAGAAACGGGCGTCGTGAGTATTGCCTTCACCCGCCGAGTTCCCCTGCAAGGGTTTGGGCCATTGCAGCGGGGCAGGGGAATGCCAGAATAGCCCCACCACTGCATTTCAGGAGTCAGTCCCATGGCCTCAGCAACCCCCCGCCCGGCACGCCACGCCTTTGCATCCACGCTCAAGCGTTTCACAACGGCTTCGGGCAAGGCGGGGCAGCTGTATTCCCTGCCTGCACTGGCGCGCAAATACCCCGGTATCAAGCGCCTGCCGGTATCGATCCGTATCGTGCTCGAATCGGTGCTGCGCAACTGCGATGGCCGCAAGGTCACGGCCGAGCATGTGCAGCAGCTGGCCCAATGGCAGCCCGTGGCCGAGCGCAAGGATGAGATCCCGTTCGTCGTCTCGCGCGTGGTGCTGCAGGACTTCACCGGCGTGCCGCTGCTCGCCGATCTGGCCGCCATGCGCAGTACGGCCGCGCGCCTGGGCAAGAACCCCAAGAAAATCGAGCCGCTGGTGCCCGTCGATCTGGTGGTGGACCACTCCATCATGGTCGATCACTATGGCAAGAAGAACTCGCTCGACCTGAACATGAAGCTCGAGTTCCAGCGCAACCGCGAGCGCTACGAATTCATGAAATGGGGCATGCAGGCCTTTGACACCTTTGGCGTCGTGCCCCCGGGGTTTGGCATCGTGCACCAGGTCAATCTGGAGTACCTGGCCCGTGGCGTGCACAAGCGCAAGGATGGCGTGTACTACCCCGACACCCTGGTGGGCACCGACAGCCACACCACCATGATCAACGGCATTGGCGTGGTGGGCTGGGGCGTGGGCGGCATCGAGGCCGAGGCGGCCATGCTGGGCCAGCCGGTGTATTTCCTCACGCCCGATGTGGTGGGCTTCGAAATGACGGGCCAGCTGCGCGAGGGCGTGACCGCCACCGACCTCGTGCTCACCGTGACCGAGCTGCTGCGCAGCCACAAGGTGGTGGGCAAATTCGTGGAATTCTTTGGTGAGGGCACGCGCACGCTTTCGCTGCCTGACCGCGCCACCATCGGCAATATGGCGCCCGAATACGGCGCCACCATGGGCTTCTTCCCGGTCGATGAAAAAACCATGGATTACTTCCGCGGCACCGGCCGCACCAAGGGGGAGATCGAAGCCTTCGAGGCCTACTTCAGGGCCCAGGGGCTGTTCGGTGTGCCGCTGGCAGGCGAAGTGGACTATTCGCAGGTCGTCAAACTCGACCTCGGCAGCGTCACACCCAGCCTGGCGGGCCCCAAGCGCCCGCAAGACCGCATCGAGCTGGGCAAAGTCAGCACGCAGTTTGTCGATCTGTTCAGCCAACCCAATGCGCAAAACGGCTTCAACCGCCCGGCCGAGCTGCTGAACACGCGCGTGCATATCCACCGGGGGGATGCGGTGCAGGCCGGGGACGCGCCCGACGGCAAGCCCACACCTGCCGGGGCGCCCCGCTCGGTGGCCGAGATGGAAAGCAACAAGCCGACGCTGGCCACGGCCCATGCCGATGCGCCGACCGCGCTGCCGACCCGGGGCGCCGACCCCACGGTGGGCAATGGCGATGTGCTGATTGCCGCCATCACCAGCTGCACCAACACCTCCAACCCCAGCGTGTTGCTGGCTGCCGGGCTGCTGGCCAAGAAGGCGGTGGAGGCGGGGCTCAAAGTGCAGCCGCACATCAAGACCTCGCTGGCGCCGGGCTCGCGCATCGTGACCGAGTACCTCACGGAAACCGGACTGCTGCCCTACCTGGAGAAGCTCGGCTTTGCGCTGGCGGGCTACGGGTGCACCACCTGCATCGGCAACGCGGGGGATCTCACGCCTGAACTCAATGAGGCGATTACGCGCAACGATCTGGTGTGCGCCGCAGTGCTCTCGGGCAACCGCAACTTCGAGGCGCGCATCCACCCCAACATCAAGGCCAACTTCCTGGCCAGTCCGCCGCTGGTGGTGGCCTATGCGATCGCAGGCACCGTGCTCAAGGACCTGATGACCGAGCCCGTCGGCAAGGGCAAGGGCGGGCGCGACGTGTACCTGGGCGACATCTGGCCCACCAGCGACGAAATCCAGGCCTTGCTCAAATACGCAATGAAGGGCAAGGCCTTCCGCGCCAATTACGCCAAGGTGGCCACCGACCCCGGAAAGCTCTGGAAAAAAATCAAGGGGGTGAGCGGCAATGCCTACACGTGGCCTGCCAGCACCTACATTGCCGAGCCGCCGTTTTTTACCCATTTTGCTATGGATGCAGGAGCTGAAAACGCTGATGAAATGGGCGCTATAGGCCAAAATAATGCCAAACTTCCCTCGGTCGTGGAGGCGCGCGTGATGGCGCTGTTTGGCGACTCCATCACCACCGACCACATCTCTCCCGCAGGCTCCATCAAGCAGAGTTCGCCCGCCGGCCAGTGGCTGATGCAGCATGGCGTGATGAAGCAGGACTTCAATAGCTACGGCGCACGCCGCGGCAACCACGATGTGATGGTGCGCGGCACTTTTGCCAATGTACGCATCAAGAACCTGATGATTCCTCCCACCGCCGACGGTTCGCGCGAGGAGGGCGGCGTCACGGTGTTCCAGAGCGAAGGCGCGCTGCACGGCGAGAAGATGTCCATCTTCGATGCGGCCATGCAGTACATGGCGCAGGGTACGCCCACGGTGGTGTTTGCCGGTGAAGAGTACGGCACGGGGTCGAGCCGCGATTGGGCCGCCAAGGGTACTCAGCTGCTGGGCATCAAGGCCGTGGTGGCGCGGAGTTTCGAGCGCATCCACCGCTCCAACCTGGTGGGCATGGGCGTGCTGCCGCTGCAGTTCAAGGGCCAGGACAGCTGGGAGTCGCTGGGCCTGACGGGCAGCGAGCTGATCGACATCGTGCCCGACCCCGCCCTCGCGCCGCAAAGCGATGCCCGGCTGGTCATCCGCCGCACCAACGGCGAGCGCAAGGAGGTCACCGTGACGTTGCGCATCGACACCCCCATCGAGGTGGACTACTACCGGGCCGGAGGCATCCTTCCGTTCGTGCTGCGCCAGCTGCTGGCGGCCTGAAACACCGCGACTTCATGACCGGGCACATCCCCACGTCGGAGCATGCGCTGGAACTGCAGCTCCTGCACCAGCGCCTGCACGAGGCCGATCAGCGCCTGCAAGCCCTGGGGCGCAACCTGCCAGGCAGCGTGATCTACCAGATGGTGCGCGACGCGGACGGCCGACGCTACTTTGCCTACATGGGCGAGGCCATTGAAGCCATCGTGGGCCTGAAAGCCGAAGACGTGCTGCGTGATGCCGCCGTGCTGTACCGGCGCATCCTGCCCGAGGACACGCCCGCTTTCCTGGCGCTGGCCGATCAGTCGTACCACGAGCTGAGCACGGTGCAGACCCAGGTGCGGTTTCGGCGCATGGACGGCGAGGTGCGCTGGATGCGCATGGCCTCGACCCCGCGGGCGCTGGAGCACGGCGGCGTGATCTGGGACGGGCTGCTGACCGACATCACCGAACAAATCCGGGCCGAGGCCGTCACCCGAGCCTACGAAAACCAGCTGGCCGGTGTGCTGCGCCACCTGCCAGGCGCCGTGGCCCGCATCGGGCTTGACCTGGAGGTTCTGTACGCCAATGACACGCAGGCCCGCTGGGTGGATAGCACGGTGGAGCAGATGATCGGGCGGCGCATGCCCGAGTTCATCACCCCGGGCCTGATGGACCGCATGTTGCCTTTTTTGCGGCGTGCCATGAACGGCGAGATGGTGGTGTTCGAGAACCGCATCGACCGCCTCGATGGGGAGGTGCGCTTTCGCCACACCACCCTGGTGCCCGAGCGCACAGCCCAGGGGGCTGTGGCTGCCATTGTGCTGTTTGCCTATGACCTGACCGAACTGAAAAAGGCACAGCACGAACTCTCGCAGCAAAAGATGCTGTTGGCCAGCCTGATCCAGGCCATGCCCGACGTGGTGTTCCTCAAGGATGCGCAAGGTGTTTACCTGGCCTGCAACCCGGTGTTCGAACGCTTCATCGGACGCCCGGCCAAGGAGATTCTGGGCCGCACGGATGCCGAGCTGATGTCCCCGGCCCTGGCGGACACCGTGATCCAGAACGACCAGAGAGCCCTGCAGGCCTGGCAGCCGCTGGTGTTCGAGGAAACCGTCACCTTTGCCGCCGACGGCTACCAGGGCCAGTTTGAAACCATCAAGACCCCGATCCGCGACCCGGCAGGCCGTGCCACGGGCGTGCTGGGCGTCTCGCGCGACATC
>JAMLIQ010000064.1 GCA_023954095.1 Burkholderiaceae bacterium
ACCTGCAGATGTCGGGCTGCGAAGCCGGTGGAGCCACCTTTGCGGTGGCCTGTGCCGCAGTGCAAGACCCCGCGCAGACGAGCGCTGCGCTGACGCACTGGCGCGCTGCCGTGCTGGCAAGCATGCAGGCCCCCGCAGAAGGCCACGCGGGCGCACCGCAGGACACGGCATTTGTGCCCCCGGGGGCGCTCCATATTCCCGCGTCGGTGCGATCCGTGGTCCAGGGCCGCGCGCCGGATGGCTCCAGTGCCATCGCGCAGGCGGTCTGGTTTGCGCGCGTCCAGGGTCCCCGGGTGCAGGCCTGCCATGCGATCGTGCTGAGTGCACAGCCCCGCACGGCGCAGGCGGACCAGTTCTTCGCGGGGCTGGTGCTGCAGTGACCGTGCTGGCGCCTCGAGCGGCCGTCACCGTTTTTCTGGCGTTTGCATTTGCCTATTTTCTGTCCGCGCTGCTGCGGGCCGTCACGGCGACCCTGGCGCCGTGGTTGGCGCAGGAGTTCGCGCTCCATGCGCGCGACCTGGGGTTGTTGTCCGGTGGCTACTTTCTGGGATTTGCCGCCACGCAGCTGCCCCTGGGCCGCTGGCTGGACCGCCTGGGACCCCGCAAGGTTCAGCTGGGGTTTCTGGGTGTGGCCGTGGCCGGCTGTGTGGTGTTCTCTCTGGCCGGGAGCTTTTCCGCACTGCTGGCAGGGCGGGTGCTGGTTGGCGCAGGCGTCAGTGCCTGCCTGATGGCGCCGCTGACGGGTTACCGACGCTGGTTCACGCCCATGGCGCAGATGCGGGCCAACGCCTGGATGCTGATGACCGGTTCGATCGGCATGGTCGCATCCACGCTGCCCGTGCAGTGGCTTCTGCCCTTGGCGGGATGGCGCCCGCTGTTCTGGGGGTTGGCCATGTTGATCGTGCTGGCCATGGGGTGGATGGCGCTGGCAGTGCCTGCCTGGCCATCGGTTTCCCACGCAGCGCCGCCAGAGCGCGCACTGCCGTCCGGCTATGCCGCTGTCTGGCAGGACCGCTATTTCCAGCGCCTCGCGCCCTTGGGGTTTTTTTGCTATGGCGGCATGGTGGCCATGCAGACGCTGTGGGCCGGGCCCTGGATGCAGAATGTGGCCGGGCAAACCGCCGCGCAGGCGGCGACCGGACTGTTCTGGATCAACATGGCGATGCTGGCCGCCTTCTGGTCCTGGGGCATGGTCAACCCCTGGCTGCTGCGCCGGGGGCTGGACGCCAACAGCCTCATGGCCTGGGGGCTGCCATCGAGTCTGCTGATGCTCGCCAGCATCGTGGTGCTGGGCCCGCGGGCGGGCGCCGGGGCCTGGGCCTTGTTTTGCGTCTGCAGCACCTTCGTATCCCTGTCGCTGCCGGCTTTGGCCATGACCTTTCCCCAAGCCCTGGCGGGGCGCGCCCTGTCGGCCTACAACCTGGTGGTTTTCCTGGGGGTGTTCGTGGTGCAGTGGGGTGTAGGCCTGGCCGTGGATGGTTTTGTCGCGGCCGGGTTGAGTACGGTGGCAGCCTACCAGTCCGGCATGGCCTTGTTCCTGGCGTGCAACGGCGGTGCGTATGCGTGGTTCGTGTGGCGTGGCCGCAGCGATAATGCAGACAGTACCGCACCACCATGAGCACGCGCATCTTCATCATCGCCCACGCCCCGCTGGCCCATGCATTGCGCGAATGCGCCCTGCATGTGTTTGCCGATTGCGGCGACAGCGTAATGGTGCTCGATGTACAGCCCCAGGCGGCGCCCGAGGACACTCTGGTCATGGCCCGCAGCATGCTGCAGGCCCAGGGCGAGGCCCCCACGCTGGTATTGACCGATGTGTTCGGCGCCACGCCGTGCAACATTGCCCAGCGTCTGGTGGAAGGGCGCGACGCCCGCCTGGTGACTGGGGTCAACCTGCCCATGTTGCTGCGCAGCGTGTGCTACCGCGCAGAGCCGCTGGATGCGCTGGTACAGCGCGCCGTGGTCGGCGGTACCCAGGGAGTGATGCAGGTGGCCATTTCAGCGCCCCAGAACCAGATACGCCAATCGCATGATCAAGACCAGCACGACCATCAGCAATAAGCTGGGCCTGCACGCCCGGGCGTCGGCCAAGCTGACCAAGCTCGCCGGGAGTTTTCCCTGCGATGTCTTCATGAGCCGGGGTGACCGGCGCATCAACGCCAAGAGCATCATGGGCGTGATGATGCTGGCCGCCGGCCTGGGAACAGTGGTCGAGATCGAAACCAGCGGCGCCCAGGAGCAGGAAGCGATGGACGCGCTGCTGGCCCTGATCACCGACAAATTCGGCGAGGGCGAATGAACAGGGCCTGTCTTGCCAGGGCAGGGCGGGCCGCAAGGAGGGTGCAGGCATGACCTTTTCCATACCCGGCCTCGCGGTGGCGCGCGGCATTGCCATCGGGCGTGCCGTGCTGGTGGGTTCCAGCCGTGTCGATGTTGCGCACTACTTCATCGAACCGCACCAGATCGCCAGCGAGATCGACCGTGTCCGCCATGGGCGAAACGCCGTGGTCGAGGAACTGCAGCGCCTGCAGGGCGAAATGCCGACCGACGCTCCGCACGAACTGGCGGCGCTGCTCGATGTGCACCTCATGCTCTTGCAGGACGAGATGCTGACCAGTGGCGTCAAGCACTGGATCACCGAACGCTTGTACAACGCCGAGTGGGCGCTGACCACCCAGCTTGAAGTCATCGGACGCCAGTTCGATGAAATGGAAGATGAATACCTGCGTGAGCGCAAGGCCGATCTGGAGCAGGTGGTCGACCGCATCCTGCGCCACATGAAGGGGGTGCCTGCGCCCGTGGCCCCCCCTGTGGCCAGCCCCCGGCGCAAGACCCAGCAAGACCTGCTGCTCGACGATACGGTGGATGTCCCGCTGGTGCTGGTGGCGCACGATCTCTCACCGGCCGACATGCTGCAGTTCAAGAAAAGCGTGTTCGCCGGTTTTGTCACCGACGTGGGCGGCAAGACATCGCACACGGCGATCGTGGCGCGCAGCATGGACATTCCGGCCGTGGTGGGTGCGCGCGCGGCCAGCCAGCTGGTGCGCCAGGACGACTGGGTCATCATCGACGGCGATGCCGGCGTGATGATCGTCGACCCCTCTGCCATCATCCTGGCCGAGTATGGCTTTCGCCAGCGGCAGATCGAACTGGAGCGCGAACGTCTTGCACGCTTGCGCCACACGCCGGCCGTCACGCTCGATGGCTGCCACGTGGATTTGCTGGCCAATATCGAAATGCCGGGAGACGCGGCCGCCGCCGTGGCCGCCGGTGCCGTGGGCGTGGGGCTGTTCCGGACCGAATTCCTGTTCATGGGCCGCACTGGCAATCTGCCCGACGAAGAGGAGCAGTACCGTGCCTACCGCGAGGCTGTCGAAGGCATGCAGGGCCTGCCTGTGACCATTCGCACGCTGGACATTGGCGCCGACAAACCCCTGGACAAGCAGCACCGCGACGACTCCCTGAATCCGGCCCTGGGTCTGCGCGCCATTCGCTGGAGCCTGGCCGACCCGGCCATGTTCCGCACCCAGTTGCGCGCCCTGATGCGGGCCGCAGTGCATGGGCAGGTGAATGTGCTGTTCCCCATGCTGACGCACCCGCGCGAGATCGCGCAGACGCTGGCCCAGGTGCGGCTGGCGCGCGCCGAGCTGGACGCACGCGGCGTGCTGCATGGCCCCACCCGGCTGGGCGCCATGATCGAGGTGCCGGCCGCCGCACTCATGGTGCGGCACTTTTTGCGCCATTTCGACTTTCTCTCGATCGGCACGAATGACCTGATCCAGTACACGCTGGCCATCGACCGGGCCGATGAGTCAGTCGCGCATCTGTATGACCCCATGCACCCGGCTGTGCTGCGCCTGGTGTCCGAGGTGATTGCAGAATGCCGCCTGCAGGGCAAAAGCGTTTCGGTGTGTGGGGAAACGGCGGGCGATGTGTCCATGACGCGGCTGCTGCTCGGGCTGGGGCTCAAGAGCTTCTCCATGCATCCGGCGCAAATCCTCACCATCAAGCAGGAGGTGTTGCGTTCGGATACCCGCAAGCTCGCGCCCTGGGCGCAGCAAATGATTGAAGGCGAGGATGCGGCACCGCTCCAGGCAGCATAATTGAATGCTATTAAATATATAGCTACTTGCGCTTGTTTCGAGCCACGAAAGGCATTTTTATCAATCAGCGCGCCCGCATGCCGATCACTGCGGCGCCGATGATCATGGCTGTGGCCAGGGCAATGCTGGCGCTGAATGGGCGCCCGCTCACCACGATGAGCAGCGCGGTTGACGCCAGCGGAGTCAGGTAGCTCAGGATGCCAATGTGCCGTGCGTCGCCCAGCTTGAGCGCCTTGTCCCACAGATAAAACGAAGCCCCCAGCGGGCCCAGCCCGAGCAGGGTGAGCAGGGCCCAGTCGCGCGCCTGCAGCGACACCGTGGATTCGAGCAGTGCATGGCACAGCAGCGAGAGCACGCCCGACACCAGCCCGAACAGGCCAATGGCGGTGGTCGGGAAGGCGGGCACCCGCTTGGTCAGCAGTGAATAGGTGGCCCAGATGAAGGCCGACATCAGCGCTGGCAGGTAGCCCCAGGCCAGCGTGCCGCTGAGTTCGCGTCCCCCTGCGATAGCCAAGGCGGCTCCGCCAAAGCCCAGCACGGCGGCCAGCACATGCGGCAGGCGCAATGCCACGCCGGGCAGCACCACGGGTGCCAGCACCACGATGAACAGCGGCCACAGGTAGTTGACCAGATTGGCCTCCACGGGCGGCGCATGGCGCAGCGCGATGAACAGCAGGAAGTGGAACGCAAACAAGCCGTACACCCCCAGGGCCAGTGTGCGCGGCGGGATGCGCCACAGCGAGGGATTGCGCCACACGAGGGGCCAGGCAGGAATGCTGCCGATGACCAGCGCGATGCCGGTCAGCAAAAAGGGTGGAACATGGGTGAGCGAGACGCCCAGCGCGGCGAGGGAGGCCCATAGCGCGATGGCGCCCAGGGCGTACAGATTGGCTTGCATGGGGAAAGACTAAACGCCCGCCTCGTCGCCGGGCGCGGGCGGATCGTCGCGCAATGATGGAGAAGTGGTCGGAGTCAACCGCTCGCGGCGCAGTGCAGCGGTGAGTGCCGAGGGTGAGCGGTAACCCGTGCGCCGCGCCACCTCGGCCACGGGCAGGCCGCGCCCGCGCAGCCATTGCGCCTGGGCCAGCCGCAGACCGCGCAGCCACTCCATGGCGGAAAGCCCCTGTTCCTGGCGGCAGCGCGCAGCAAATTGCACAGGGCTCAGGTGTACGCGATACGCCAGGTCGGCGACCGTGAGAGGCTGGTGCAGCGCCTGCAGGGCCCAGCGTTGCAGGGCAGCCCAGTCGATCGGGCGGCCGCGCAACGGAACCGATGTGCTGCTGGAATGCACAGGTGTTCTGCCCTGCAGCCAGGCTTCGCGCAGCAGGGCGGCTCCGTGCAGCAGGGCCAGCGGCTGGTTCTGGCGCACGGCCAGCGCGAGGAACTGCGCGAGCGGCCAGAGCTGCGTGCCCTGGAGCGCCCGGGACGGGCAGTCGGCCCAGTGGCTGTCGGCGGTATCGAGTACCAGGCACTGGCTGCCCTGGAACGATTCGAAATCATGCCGCGCGCCCGGTGCGATGACACAGCCGTCGCCAGGCGCCACGCGCAGTCCACGCCCCTCCACCTCGAGGTCCAGGGCGCCGCGCAATCCGACCAGTACCTGGAAATAGGAATGGTGGTGGCTTCCAGGTGCGGGACCGTAGTCCCGCAACGACAGGCCCCAGGGGGCGTGACCGGTGGTGTTCATGCGGAGTGCTCCGGAGCCAGACTGGAATACAAAGAGAAAGGGGCGAGGGCAGGGTTTGCCGTGGAGGCTTCCGTGGAGCGCGCTGCGCGGTGGTGTATCCACTGGGTGGGTGAGCAGCCGGTGCGCCGAGAGAACGCGCGCGTGAATGCGCTGCCGCTGGCGTAACCGACCTCGCTGGCCACCCTTTTGAGCGGCATCCCCTGGGCGAGCAGGGTGCGCGCCAGTCCCATGCGCCAGCCGGTCAGGTAGTCGCCCGGAGGTTCTCCCATGACGCGGGCGAAATGTTCGGCAAAGCGGGCGCGCGACATGTGGGCCAGGCTGGCCATGCGCGGCAGGGTCCAGGGCTGGTCCGGCGCAGCGTGCACGGCGGCCAGTACCCGCACCAGACGGGGGTCGGACAAGCCGCACAGCAGGCCGCTGTCGACCAGCCGTTGCTCGATGGCGAACCGCAGCAGTTGAATCACCAGCGCTTCGGCCACGCGGTCGAGCACGGCGCCATGGCCGCAGCGCGCAGCGGCACTCTCCGCAGACATCAGGTCCAGCGCCGGGGCCAACTGGGGCAGTTGCGCCAAGGGGTGCAGCAGAACAGCGGGCAGGGCGCGCAACAGGGGGTTGTCGTCGCAGGAGCCAAGGTCTACCGCCACGCTGATCAACTCTGCCGGGACAGGCCCTTGCGGTTCCAGCCAGTGTGGCTGGGCCCGTGGAAAGTACAGCAGGCTGGGTTCGGTGATCGGCTGCAATGCCCCGTGCTCCCCATGGCGCAGCACCACGCTGCCCCGCAGCAGCAGATGCAGACAGCCGCCCTGGCCCTGGTGGCCATACGACGCCAGGGCGCGCAGTGGGCCCGTGTGCAAGGTCTGCGCACGCAGTACAAACCGCTGCAGCAGACCGGACAACCGGTCGATCTTGGGATGATTTGTCAACATTTTTGGATTATCGGATACCTTTTGTTCCTTTGTCGGCACTACAGTAGGAACGGTCTTGATATCTTTGGAGCTGTCCATGCTGATTCCCCGTCGACCCGTGCCTGCGCTGCAGGTGCAGACCCTGGCCCATGGTGCCTTCGACCTGTCGTCGGACGGGCCGGAGCGCGCCACGATGGTCGTCTTCTACCGTGGCCTGCATTGTCCGATCTGTCTGAAATACCTTCTGGAACTCGGTCGCCTGATGCCGGAGTTCGCACAGCGTGGCGTCAAGGTGCTGGCCTTGTCGAGTGACTCCCGCGAGCGTGCGCAGGCCATGGCCGACAAGCTCAACGCACCGGATCTGCGTATCGGCTACGGCCTGCCGCTGGACGTGGCGCGTGCCTGGGGCCTGTATGTGAGCGCGGGCCGGGGGCTGACGTCGATTGGCATCGAGGAGCCGAAGCTGTTCTCCGAGCCTGGCGTTTTCATTGTCCAGGCGGCCGGGACCTTGTACTACGGAGCGGCGCAGACCATGCCGTTTGCCCGCCCGCATTTTGACGAACTGCTCGGGGCGATGGACTTCGCCATCGCCAAGGACTATCCGGCGCGCGGAGAGTACACGGGCGCCGTCTGAAATACCGGTGCAGGCGGGGGCCGGGCCTATACCCCGGCCGATTTGGCCTGTTGGTCGGCGTGGTAGCTGGAGCGCACCATGGCCCCCACGGCGGCGTGCGAGAAACCCATCTTGTACGCTTCCTGCTCAAACACCTTGAAGGTGTCGGGGTGCACATAGCGGCGCACGGGCAGGTGGCTGTTGCTGGGTGCAAGGTACTGGCCGATGGTCAGCATGGAGATGCCGTGTGCGCGCATGTCGCGCATCACCTGCAGGACTTCCTCGTCCGTTTCGCCCAGGCCCACCATGATGCCGCTCTTGGTGGGGATGTCGGGGTGCAGTTGCTTGAATTTCTGGAGCAGGTTGAGGGAAAACTGGTAGTCGGAGCCGGGGCGCGCCTCCTTGTACAGGCGTGGCGCGGTTTCCAGGTTGTGGTTCATCACATCGGGTGGTGCGGCCTTGAGAATCTCCAGTGCGCGGTCGTCGCGGCCCCGGAAGTCGGGCGTGAGGATTTCGATCTGCGTGCTGGGGGAGAGTGCGCGGATCTGCCGGATGCATTCGACGAAATGCCCTGCACCACCGTCACGCAGATCGTCGCGGTCCACACTGGTGATGACCGCGTATTTCAGGCGCAGCTTGGCGATGGTGCGTGCCAGGTTCAGGGGTTCTTCCTGGTCCAGCGGGTCGGGGCGGCCATGGCCCACGTCGCAAAACGGGCAGCGGCGCGTGCACTTGTCGCCCATGATCATGAAGGTGGCCGTGCCGTGGCCGAAGCATTCACCGATATTGGGGCAGGAGGCTTCCTCACAGACGGTGTTGAGATTGCTCTCGCGCAGGATCTGCTTGATTTCGTAGAAGCGTGTGGTGGGCGAACCGGCCTTGACGCGAATCCACTCGGGCTTTTTCAGCACCTCGCCCTGCTCGACCTTGATGGGGATGCGCGAGAGCTTGGCGGCAGCCTTTTGTTTGGCCAGCGGGTTGTAGTCTGCAGTGGATTGGGCTTCGCGTACGACGTCAGAGGTGCTCATGGCTGGTGGTGGGTCAGGGCGCAAGCCGGATGCCGAGCTGTTTGCCCAGCATGCCCGCAGCCTCTTCCCAAGTGGTGTGGACCCCGATTGTAGAAAGATCAACCGTGCGCAAACCTGCGTAACCACAAGGGTTGATACGGGAGAAGGGTTCCAGATCCATCGCCACGTTCAGGGCGACGCCGTGGTAGGTGCAATGGCGGCTGACCTTCAGGCCCAGCGCGGCGATCTTGCCGAGACCGGAGAAGTCGGGCGCACGGCTTGCTCCCTTCTGGGGGCGCTGCGCGATCTGGGCGTGGCTGCGCGGGTCGTCCAGCCGCACATAGATGCCGGGCGCCGAGGCCACGCGGTGGCCCGTAATGCCAAAGTGTGCCAGCGTGCGGATCACAGCCTCCTCGATGCGGTATACATATTCCTTGACGAAATAGCCCGCGCGCTGCAGGTCGATCAAGGGATAGGCGACCACCTGGCCCGGGCCATGGTAGGTGACTTGCCCCCCTCGGTTGGTGGGCACCACTGGAATGTCGCCGGGGAGCAGCAGGTGGCTGCTTTGACCGTTCAGCCCCAGGGTGAATACCGGCGGGTGTTCGCAGATCCAGAGCTCATCCGGCGTGTCTGGCGTGCGCCGGGCGGTAAAAGCCTGCATCTCCTGGTAGATGGGCAGGTAGGGCGTGGCGCCCAGGGTGCGCGCGTGCATGGAGCGAACCTTCAGAGAACGACTTTGACCATGGGGTGGGCCGAGAGCGCGCGGTACAGGTCGTCGAGCTGTGCGCGGCTGGTGGCCGTGACGGTGAGCGTCACACCCAGGTAATTGCCGGCCCGGCTTTCACGCAGTTCCAGACGGGTTTCGTCGAACTGCGGGTCGAAATCGCGCGCGACGGCCACCAGGGCGGCCACAAAACCGTCAACCTTTGCGCCCATGACCTTGATAGGGAAAAGGGACGGGTATTCGATCAGCGAATCCTTGCGGGGATCGGATTCCGTGGGCAGTTCATCAGCGCTTGAGGGGTCTGTGGATATGGTCATGGTTGCTCTCAATTGAATAGCTTAAAGCGCTTGATGGCATTGCCTTGAATGGCAATTTTATTCGAACTCCAGAAACTGGACCGAAGAGAGGAATGCAGCCCGGGCGGACATGCTGGATACCCGCAGCACGACCGATTTGGAGTGGCGCAAGCCCGTTGGTGTCGAACAACGACGCGCAGGATCGAAAGGCCCGATCTGCCGCCAAATTGAAAAGCATTGTCGAACTGCGCGGGTTTTTACTTATAATCAGGGGCTTTGTAAAAAGTTTCAGCCAGTAGCGCGGAGCTCGAACGATGACAAAAATCGCTCCCGAGACGGAAGCTGAGGCCGAAGATTCTGACTTCAAGCCCCTGACGGCCCAAGAGGCCCATGAGTGGCGCAGGCGTCATCCGGCGGTGTCGGTGTGGCGCCTGGTAGGAATGCAGGCTGTGGCAGGTGTGCTCGTGTCCCTGGTGGCCTGGGCGGTGTCCGGTGAAGTGCCGGTGGCCTGGTCTGCGGGATACGGGGCTCTGGCGGTGGTATTGCCTGCGGCGCTGTTCGCGCGTGGCATGGCCCGCCAGAAGCGGGCGGTGTCCGCAGGCTCTGCCATGGTGGGTTTCTTTGGCTGGGAGATGGTCAAGATCGCATTGACGGTCGCCATGCTGGCGGCTGCGCCCAGGCTGGTCTCGCAACTGAGCTGGCTGGCGTTGCTGGCGGGCATGGTGGTAACGATGAAAACGTACTGGATCGCACTCATGGTGCGGCCTGGTGTCCGAAAAACCGATTGATTGAGAGAAGAGTAGTCCGATGGCCGCAGAAGCGCACGCACCGACTGCAAGTGAATACATCGTTCACCATTTGCAGCATCTTCAGAACATCAACCAGACCAAGATCGTCGATTTTTCGGTGGTCAACTATGACTCCATCATCGTGGGTCTGGTTCTGGGTTTCCTGACGCTTTTCGTTCTGTGGCGGGCTGCCCGCACGGCGACTTCCGGTGTTCCGGGGCGCTTTCAGGCCGCGGTGGAGATTCTGGTCGAAATGGTGGACAACCAGGCCAAGGCCAACATCCATAACGCCGAGAGCCGCAAGTTCATCGCGCCGCTGGGTCTGACGGTGTTTGTCTGGATTTTCATGATGAACTTCATGGACATGCTGCCCGTGGACATGCTGCCTGCGCTGTGGGCGAAGATCTATGGCGCTGCAGGCCACGATCCGCACCATGCCTATCTCCGAGTGGTGCCTACCGCCGATCTGTCTACCACCCTGGGTCTGGCTTTTGCCGTGCTGGTGCTGCGCTTCTGGTACAGCGTCAAGGTCAAGGGTGCTGGTGGCTGGACGCATGAACTGGTGTCTGCGCCGTTTGGCACCAGCAAGAATCCCATCTTCGCCCTGATTCTGGGTGTAGTGAATTTGCTGATGCAAATCATTGAATATGTGGCCAACACCGTTTCGCATGGCATGCGGTTGTTCGGCAACATGTACGCTGGCGAGCTGGTCTTCATGCTGATCGCCCTGATGGGTGGGGCTGCTGCGCTGTCGTTGTCAGGGGTGCTGCTGCCGGTGGGTCACGTGATTGCGGGAACCATCTGGACGCTGTTCCACATTCTGGTGATCACCCTGCAGGCATTCATTTTCATGATGCTGGCGTTGATCTACCTTGGTCAGGCGCACAACGCGCACTAAGTTTCCCTTTCGTTTTTTCTTTCCCTAACCTTTCTTTCTTAACTCAGGAGTCATCATGGAAAACATTCTCGGTCTCGTCGCTCTGGCTTGCGGTCTGATTGTGGGTCTCGGCGCTGTCGGCGCTTCTATCGGTATCGCGCTGATGGGTGGCAAGTTCCTCGAATCGTCGGCCCGTCAGCCTGAGCTGATCAACGAACTGCAAACCAAGATGTTCATCTTGGCCGGTCTGATCGACGCTGCTTTCCTGATCGGTGTGGCTATCGCCCTGCTGTTCGCATTTGCCAACCCCTTCGCTTCGACCTTGCTGGCCAACCTGCCCAAGTAATTCCCGTTCGACGCCACTTTAGAAAGGTGTTGCCGTGAGTATCAACGCGACCCTGTTCGTTCAGGCCATCGTTTTCCTGATTCTGGTGTGGTTCACGATGAAATTCGTGTGGCCCCCGATCGCGAAGGCGCTGGATGAGCGAGCCCAGAAAATCGCCGATGGCCTCGCTGCCGCCGACCGTGCCAAATCCGAACTCAGCGCTGCGAACCAGCGCGTCGAGAAGGAGCTGTCACAAGCGCGCAACGAGACAACGTCCCGTCTGGCTGACGCCGACCGGCGTGCACAGGCCATCATCGAAGAAGCCAAAGGCAAGGCGACCGAGGAAGGTAACAAGATCGTTGCCGCCGCACGTGCCGAAGCCGAACAACAGGCTGTGCAAGCCCGCGAAGCGCTGCGTGAGCAGGTGGCTGCGCTGGCCGTCAAGGGCGCCGAGCAGATTCTCCGCAAGGAAGTCAATGCTGGCGTCCATGCCGATCTGCTCAATCGCCTGAAAACCGAGCTGTAAGGGGACGACATGGCAGAACTCGCCACCATCGCCCGACCTTACGCGGACGCCCTGTTCAAGGCATGTTCCGAAAGCGCGGGCATCGACCTGGGCAGCACGGCTGCCTGGCTGGACGAAATGGCGGTCATTGCCGCCCATCCACAGCTCCGCCAGCTGGCCGACAACCCCAAGGTGACGCCCGAGCAGGTGTTCGATGTCATCGCTGGTGTGGTGCGTTCTGCGCTGCCGGATGCTGCCAAGAACTTCCTGCGTACGGTGATCGACAACGGTCGACTGAATGCGTTGCCCGAAGTGGCAGTGCAGTTCCGCAATCTTGTCAATCGCCGCAACGGGTCTTCGGATGCCATCGTCTACAGTGCGTTTCCCATGGACGCTGCAGCATTGGCGGAAGTGTCTGCTTCGCTCGAAAAGCGCTTTGGCCGCAAGCTCAATCTCTCCACACAACTCGATGAGTCGTTGATCGGGGGAATTCGCGTGGTGGTGGGCGATGAGGTGCTCGACACTTCGGTCAAGGCCCGTCTGGAACAAATGAAAGCGGCCCTCATTGCGTAAGCGCTTGAGGTCTCGGCTAAACAAAGAAAGAAGGAAAGAGTCATGCAACTCAATCCCGCAGAAATTTCTGAACTGATCAAGAGCCGTATCGAGGGTCTGGCAGCCAGCAGCGACATCCGTAACCAGGGCACCGTGGTGTCCGTGTCTGACGGTATCGTGCGCGTTCATGGCCTGTCCGACGTGATGCAGGGCGAAATGCTCGAATTCCCCGCCACGGCGGATGGCGTTGCTTCGTACGGTCTGGCGCTGAATCTGGAGCGCGACTCCGTCGGTGCCGTGATTCTGGGCGAGTACGAGCACATTTCTGAAGGCGATACGGTCAAGTGCACCGGCCGCATTCTGGAAGTGCCCGTAGGCCCCGAGCTCATTGGCCGCGTGGTGAACGCGCTGGGTCAGCCCATCGATGGCAAGGGCCCCATCAACGCCAAGATGACAGACGTGATCGAAAAGGTTGCGCCTGGTGTGATCGCCCGTAAATCGGTCGATCAGCCCCTGCAAACCGGTCTCAAGTCCATCGACTCCATGGTGCCGATTGGCCGTGGCCAGCGCGAACTCATCATTGGTGACCGCCAGACCGGCAAGACGGCTGTCGCCATCGACGCCATCATTGCCCAGAAGGGCCAGGGCGTGACGTGTATCTACGTTGCCATCGGTCAAAAGGCTTCGTCGATCAAGAACGTGGTGCGCGCCCTGGAACAGGCCGGTGCCATGGAATACACCATTGTGGTGGCCGCTTCGGCCTCCGAGTCGGCTGCCATGCAGTATGTCTCGGCCTATTCCGGCTGCACCATGGGCGAGTATTTCCGCGATCGTGGTGAAGATGCCCTGATTGTGTATGACGACTTGTCCAAGCAGGCCGTGGCCTACCGCCAGGTTTCCTTGCTGCTGCGCCGCCCACCAGGTCGTGAGGCCTATCCTGGCGACGTGTTCTATCTCCACAGCCGCCTGCTCGAACGCGCAGCCCGTGTGAACGCCGACTACGTCGAAGCTTTCACCAAGGGTGAAGTCAAGGGCAAGACGGGTTCGCTGACGGCGCTGCCCATCATCGAAACGCAAGCGGGCGACGTGTCTGCTTTCGTGCCAACGAACGTGATCTCGATTACGGACGGCCAGATCTTCCTGGAAACCAGTCTGTTCAACGCCGGTATCCGTCCCGCCATTAACGCCGGGATCTCGGTGTCGCGCGTGGGTTCTGCTGCGCAGACCAAGATCATCAAGGGCCAGTCCGGCGGTATCCGTACCGACCTGGCCCAATACCGTGAGTTGGCAGCGTTTGCGCAGTTCGCCTCTGATCTGGACGAAGCCACTCGCAAGCAACTCGACCGCGGTGCCCGCGTGACCGAGTTGCTCAAGCAGGCCCAGTACAGCCCGCTGTCCATCTCGCTGATGGGTGCAACGTTGTTTGCCGTTAACAAGGGTTTCCTGGATGACCTCGAAGTGAAGAAGGTTCTGCCTTTCGAGCACGGTCTGCACCAGTTCCTCAAGACCAGCCACGCTGCTTTGCTCGACAAGATCGAACAGAGCAAGGCGCTGGACAAGGAAGCTGAAGCCGAGTTGACCAACGCCATCACCGCCTTCAAGAAGTCCTTCGCCTGACGACTTGAACGACCGGCTCTGACGACACAAGGAATCAACTATGGCAACAGGCAAGGAAATACGCGGCCAGATCAAGAGCTTCGAGAATACGAAGAAGATCACGAAGGCCATGGAAATGGTTTCCGTGTCCAAGATGCGCAAGGCGCAGGAGCGCATGCGTGCGGCCCGGCCTTACAGCGACAAGATCCGCAATATTGCAGCCCATCTCGGACAGGCCAACCCGGAGTATGTGCATCCGTTCATGAAGGTGAACGACTCCAAGACGGCGGGCCTCATCGTGGTCACCACCGACAAGGGTCTGTGCGGCGGCTTGAACACCAATGTGCTGCGCAGCGTGACCACCAAGCTGCGCGAGTTGCAGGACCAGGGTGTGGCCATGGAGGCTGTGGCCATTGGTAACAAGGGCCTGGGTTTCCTCAACCGTGTCGGCGCCAAGGTGGTGTCGCAAGTGACCCAGCTCGGTGATCGCCCGCATCTCGAGAAGCTCATCGGGCCTGTCAAGGTTCTGCTCGACGCCTATGCCGAAGGCCGGATCAACGCGGTGTACCTGTCGTACACCAAGTTCATCAACACGGTGAAACAAGAGCCGGTGGTCGAGCAGCTCCTGCCCCTCAAGGCAGAGACGATCAAGGCAGATGAAAACCAGCATAGCTGGGACTACATCTATGAGCCCGATGCCCAAAGCGTGATCGACGAGCTTTTGGTGCGTTACGTTGAGTCGCTGATCTACCAGGCGGTGGCCGAGAACATGGCGTCCGAACACTCTGCACGGATGGTGGCCATGAAGGCCGCTACCGACAACGCAGGCAATGTGATTGGTGAGCTCAAGCTGGTCTACAACAAGACCCGCCAGGCAGCGATCACCAAGGAACTTTCCGAGATCGTGTCCGGGGCTGCGGCCATCAGCGGCTGATCAACGGTCGCTACTGCAAGAATCAAACTAATTGGAGCAAAACATGGCTCAAGCCCAAGGAAAAATTGTTCAATGTATCGGCGCCGTGGTGGACGTGGAGTTTCCGCGCGATCAGATGCCGAAGATCTATGATGCGCTGAAGCTCGAAGGTTCGGCACTGACGCTGGAAGTCCAGCAGCAGTTGGGCGACGGCGTGGTGCGTACCATTGCGCTGGGTTCGTCCGATGGTCTGCGCCGCGGCATCATGGTGTCCAACACGGGAAGCCCTATCACGGTGCCTGTCGGCAAGGCAACGCTGGGTCGCATCATGGATGTGCTCGGCGCACCTATCGACGAGCGTGGTCCTGTCGGCCAGGATCTGACCGCCTCCATCCACCGCAAAGCCCCTGCCTACGACGAGCTGTCGCCATCGCAAGAACTGCTGGAAACCGGCATCAAAGTGATTGATCTGGTCTGCCCGTTCGCCAAGGGCGGCAAGGTGGGCCTGTTCGGCGGTGCCGGTGTGGGCAAGACCGTGAACATGATGGAACTCATCAACAACATCGCCAAGGCCCACTCGGGTTTGTCGGTGTTCGCCGGTGTGGGTGAGCGTACCCGCGAAGGGAACGACTTCTACCATGAAATGGCCGATTCCGGCGTGGTGAACCTGGAGAAGCTCGAAGAGTCCAAGGTTGCCATGGTGTATGGCCAGATGAACGAGCCCCCGGGCAACCGCCTGCGTGTGGCGCTGACCGGCCTGACCATCGCCGAATCGTTCCGTGACGAAGGCCGTGACGTGCTGTTTTTCGTGGACAACATCTACCGCTACACGCTGGCCGGTACCGAAGTGTCCGCCCTGCTGGGCCGCATGCCCTCCGCCGTGGGCTACCAGCCCACGCTGGCCGAGGAAATGGGCCGTCTGCAAGAGCGCATCACCTCCACCAAGGTCGGCTCGATCACGTCCATCCAGGCCGTATATGTGCCCGCCGATGACTTGACCGACCCCTCGCCCGCCACGACCTTCGCCCACTTGGACTCCACCGTGGTGCTGTCGCGTGACATCGCCTCGTTGGGCATCTACCCCGCTGTGGACCCGCTGGACTCCACCAGCCGCCAGCTCGACCCGAACGTCGTGGGTGAAGACCACTACGCCACGGCCCGCGCGGTGCAGGGCACGCTGCAGCGCTACAAGGAACTGCGCGACATCATCGCTATTCTGGGCATGGACGAACTGGCCCCTGAGGACAAGCTGGCCGTGGCCCGTGCCCGCAAGATCCAGCGTTTCCTGTCGCAACCGTTCCATGTGGCCGAAGTTTTCACTGGCTCGCCGGGCAAATACGTGCCTCTGTCGGAAACCATCCGTGGTTTCAAGATGATTGTGAACGGTGAGTGTGATCACCTGCCAGAACAGGCGTTCTACATGGTGGGAACCATCGACGAAGCCATCGAAAAAGCCAAGAAGATGGCGTAACCGGGGATCGGAGGGGTATTCTGCAAAGAATGCCCTCTGCTACCACGCTATTGTTTTGTGCAGATTTCCAAAGGAATTCAGATGGCCAACACCATACATGTCGACGTTGTGAGCGCTGAGGAATCCGTTTTCTCGGGTGAGGCACGTTTCGTCGCCTTGCCCGGTGAGGCGGGCGAGCTGGGCGTCTATCCACGCCACACACCGCTGATTACCCGCATCAAGCCGGGTTCAGTACGTATCGAAATGGCCGATGGCAGCGAAGAATTTGTGTTTGTCGCGGGCGGTATTCTTGAAGTCCAGCCGGATCTTGTCACCGTCCTTTCAGACACCGCTGTACGCGGCAAGGACCTGGACGATGAAAAGGCCAATGCAGCCAAGGCTGCGGCCGAGGAGGCCGTGAAGAATGCCAAGGGTGAGATTGATCTGGCCCGCGCGCAATCCGAGTTGGCTGTTATGGCCGCTCAAATCGCGGCGTTGCGCAAGTACCGCCAAAAGAAGTAGAACAGCCCGCGACCCAGCAGTCCAAAACCCGGCACTAGCCGGGTTTTTTGATGGATGAAGTCCATAGGCCCTTAGAGAAATGGCAGCAGCAGACGTTCGCCGATGCGCCCTCCTATCCTCGATCCAGTGATGGCAAGTCGCGATGGACATAGGGCTCGTCGGGGAGCTCGTTGGTGCCATGATTCGCATTCAGCAACCGTGGAGTGTGGCGAATTGCCAAGGAATGCACCATGTCAATTGCCCGGGCCAGCCCCTGCTCGAATGGCCCCTTGCGTAGTGCAGGCGCCATGCCTGTAATAAGCTGCCGCCACTCAGCACGCTGGATAGGGGTGTTCAGTCCTCTTTCGGCCACGATTCCGATGGAACGCTTGGCAAGCAAGAGGTAGATCAGCGCAGCCAGCCGAACAGGCGGTGCACAATCAAGCCATGGACGACATTGTCAAACAGGCCTTGATCAAGTGGCCCAATGTGCCCGCGTGCTACGACTGGCTTGGTTTGGACGCACGTGCACGATGGCATCTGCGGGACGAGGCTGCGCAGGCCGCCGGCTCATTTCCGGACAGCCGGGGTTTCGAGCTGCAACATGGCAAACTCATCGAATTCATCCAACGCAACTACGGGTCGGACGAGCGCGGGCGTTGGTTTTTCCAGAACGGCCCCCAACGTGTCTATGTCGAACTGGAAAGCACGCCCTGGATATGGCGTATCCAGCCCGATGGGTGTCTGCAGTCTCAAACGGGGCGCCTGGCCGTCCCTGAAAATTGTTTGCTGGATGAAGAAGGACGGGTCTATTTCTCGACGAACCTGGGTTTGGGGCTCGTGCATAGCCAAGACGTCATTCAGGTGGCCGATGGCATTGAAAAAGGGATGTGGAATCCTGTACCTGTCCGATCCGCTGCGTTGCCCGATCAGTACGGCTACATTCGAAGCCCAGCCCAAACCCAGACTGCCGGATGACGCTGGGTAAGGGCGCCGTCTTGTCTTTGAACAGCCCGAAGGAGGCCCATGCATGCAAAGCGTCGGGAGGCGATGGACGCCTTGCAGGTTCGATCAATTGTCGGCAGCTGCTGCCGGAGCCAACGGTTCTTCAAATTTTGCGCCAGCCTGCTTCGTCAGATAGGCCACAGCGCGTGCGATCTCAATATCAGAAAAGTTACCTCCGCCCTGCGCGGACATTGCGTTCTTGCCTTTCAGTGCAGAGTGAACCAAGGCATCAAAGCCGGTCTTGATGCGGGGGGCCCATGCTCCAACGTCTCCCACCTTTGGCGCGCCGGCTGCACCTGTCGCATGGCAGGCGGCACATTGGGCCGTGAATACTTCCTCACCAGATTTCAGGGGGCGGTTTGCGTCTCGAATTTCGACGCTGCCAATCTTTTGAATGCGCTCAGAGACAGCCCGCTCCGGGTTGGCGGCACCCGGCGACGGCTTGTTGTCCGACGTGATGAACATCACCAGTCCGATGATCACGAAAACCGGGATCACGAAAGCATAAAGAACTGCCGCTAACAACTGCTTAGGGTTCTTGATGGGGCCGGTATGGGCTTCTTCGGTGGGGTTTGTGCTCATGGGGTTCTTGACAGAAGTGACTTGATATAGATCAGTGATTATAGAGTCCAGGAAAGGGGATCTGTGTTGGCTTGACCATCGTCGGTCGCCGGGACATGTCATAATGGAAAGCTGAGCAGTTTTTTGCAAAACGCAATCAGCGATTGCAGGACTGATTGAAGTGCGGCTGTAGCTCAGTGGATAGAGTATTGGCCTCCGAAGCCAAGGGTCGTGGGTTCGATCCCCGCCAGCCGCACCATTCCGGGGCTTGTGCCTCAGTATCAATCGGGCTGCGCAAAGAATTGCGAAGAAAGTTCACATCTTGCGTGGCGGGAAATTTTTAAGCTATAATTCGAGATTGTCCGGAGGAGTGCCCGAGTGGCTAAAGGGGGCAGACTGTAAATCTGTTGGCTTACGCCTACGCTGGTTCGAATCCAGCCTCCTCCACCAGACGGAACAAATCGCTGGGCGAATGATGCCTAAGGGCTTCGGCAACGAAGTTAGCGCGGGAGTAGTTCAATGGTAGAACCCTAGCCTTCCAAGCTAATGACGCGGGTTCGATTCCCGTCTCCCGCTCCACGGTTTGTTGATTGTGTTTTGAGAAGAAATGGGATTCGCGCAAGCGAATTACATAGTCGCCCATGTGGCTCAGTGGTAGAGCACTCCCTTGGTAAGGGAGAGGTCGCGGGTCCGATTCCCGCCATGGGCACCACAAATTTCAGGTGCATCTGCTTGAGATTGCGCCGAGATCCTGTTGTGTGGTTATAGATTTTTTTCGGAGTCGGAAAAATGGCAAAAGGAAAATTCGAG
>JAMLIQ010000065.1 GCA_023954095.1 Burkholderiaceae bacterium
GCCAGCATCCATGCGGGTTTCGAGGTGGTTTGGGGGCATGATTTCTCCTGGGGAGGGGGCATGCACCGTGCGTGCCCCCTGTCATGCCCCCATATATGGAAAATGCCCCCGAACGATCTAGTTCACCGGCGAACAACTTTCCTTATATCTATCAATGGGTTAGCCAACGCCTTCGAACATTGGCGAACCCTGAAGAACAGCTCTTCCTGTTTAGACGTTGAACAGGAAATTCAGTACATCGCCGTCGCGCACGACATATTCCTTGCCTTCGGCACGCATCTTGCCCGCGTCCTTGGCGCCCTGCTCGCCTTTGTAGTGAATGAAGTCGTCGAAGGCGATGGTCTGCGCGCGGATAAAGCCCCGCTCGAAGTCACCGTGGATCACCCCGGCGGCCTGCGGCGCCGTATCGCCCACGTGAATGGTCCAGGCGCGCACCTCTTTCACCCCGGCGGTGAAATAGGTTTGCAGGCCCAGCAGCTTGAAACCGGCGCGTATCAGGCGGTTCAGGCCCGGTTCGTCCTGGCCCATCTCAGCCAGGAACATGTCGCGGTCTTCGTCGGTCATTTCCGCCATTTCGGCTTCCATCTTGGCGCAGATGGCGACGACGGGGGCGTTCTGTGCCGCCGCATATTCCTTCAGGCGGTCGAGCAGCGGATTGTTCTCAAAGCCGTCCTCACTCACATTGCCGACAAACATTGCGGGCTTGGCCGTGATGAGGCAGAACGGCTTGAGCAGGGGCGCATCTTCCTTGCTGACCGGCACGCTGCGCGCGGGCAGGCCCTGGTCGAGGGCCGCCTGGATGGGTGTGAGCAAGGCCACCAGCTTGGCGGCTTCCTTGTCGTTGCCGCTCTTGGCGGCCTTGCTGTAGCGGTTGAGCGCCTTTTCGACCGTATTCAGGTCGGCCAGGCACAGCTCGGTCTGGATGACTTCAATGTCCGAGATCGGATCAACCCGACCGGCCACGTGGATCACATTGTCGTCCTCGAAGCAGCGCACCACGTTGACGATGGCGTCGGTCTCGCGGATGTGGGCCAGAAACTGGTTGCCCAGGCCTTCGCCCTTGCTGGCACCGGCCACGAGACCCGCGATATCGACAAACTCGACGATGGCCGGAACGATGCGCTCGGGCGTGATGATCTGCGCCAGTTGCTGCAGGCGCGGATCGGGCACCTCGACCACCCCGGTATTGGGTTCGATGGTGCAGAAGGGATAGTTTTCGGCGGCGATGCCCGCCTTGGTCAACGCGTTGAAGAGAGTGGACTTGCCCACGTTGGGCAGGCCCACGATGCCGCATTTCAGGCTCATGGCAGGGCTTTCAGGTATTCGGGAGACAAACCGCTGATTTTAAGCCGCACAAAACACAGCGTCCAACCGGCGCCAGCACAGGCCTGCTTCAGTCAAAACAAAGATCCGCTGCCACGGCCTGGCCCACACGCAGCATCTGGCCTGCCCCCTGGCACACGATGGCGTTCATGCCAAAGGTGATGGCGCCATCCAGCCGCCGGTCCTGGCGGTAGCTGCGCAGCATGTCGCCCACGGCGGGGCTGCTTTCGGCCGTGGCCGGGTCGATGTTGGGAATGGGGCAGCGCGCACAGGGTTTGACAGGCTGCAGCTGCACTTGGGCAGCGCCGGTGTCGATACGCAGGAGCTCCAGACGGTCTTCGTCGTGCGCCTGCACACCGTCGATCACCACGTTGGGCCGAAAGCGCTCCATGCCCACCACCGGCTGGCCTGCAGCCTGCAGGCGTGCGTTGAGCTCCTGCAGCGAGGCCGCGCTGGTCAACAGAAGGGGGAAACCGTCGCTGAACTGGTTGGGCACCACGCGCCCACCGGTCCAGTCGGGGCTCGACAGGCGCTGCTGCGCCGGGTCGAAACGCACCAGGCGGCAGGGTTGGCCCAGAAAGGCGGTCAGCCAGCGGGCTGCCTCGTCACCCATGTCCCAGGCCGGCACGGTATCCTTCCAGACCACCACCGGAGTGTGCGGCTGGGCTGCCTCGGTTGCCAGGGGCACGCGCAATTCACCCTGGCCGGGGGCCTGCAAGAGCAGCGCCCCTTGGCCGCGCGCAAGGCGGGGCCGGATCAGCGCCATGCGGGGCAAGGCGCGCTGTGTGAGAAACGTGCCTTGTTCATCCACCACCATCCAGGCGCGGTCGAACGCCAGCCCGGCATCGGTCAGCAGGGCCTCCTGCACCTCGATCCCCGCGCAGGATTTGACGGGATAGATGAAAAGGCGCGCCACGGCGCCCGAAAGATCAGCGTTGCTATCGAAGGCCATGGCGGCAGGGCTCCAGCGCAAACAGAGACAAAGGCTGCAAGCATACCCCTCAGGAGCAGGCCTCCTACAATGCCCGCATGGCGCAATCCTTTGACATCTGTATCCGCGGCGCGGGCGTGGTGGGCCGCACCCTGGCGCTGCTGCTGGCCCGCGAGCGGCTGAACGTGGCCCTCGTCGCCAACACCGCACCGGCCCCAGAGGCGGCCGATGTGCGGGCCTATGCCTTGAACGCCGCCTCACGCACGCTGCTGGAGTCGCTGCGCAGCTGGCCCGACGCCGTGCACGCCACGCCGGTCACGCACATGCGGGTGCAGGGCGACCAGGATGGCGAGGTGCGCTTTGACGCCGCAGCCCAGGGCGTACCGGCGCTGGCCTGGATTGTCGACGTGCCCGCGCTGGAGGCCCGCCTGCAGGACGCCGTGCGCTTTCAGCCGCAGGTGGAGCTGGTGCAGGCCCCCGTGCCCGCCGCGCTTACCGTGGTGTGCGAGGGCCGTGCCAGCCGCACGCGCAGCGAACTGGGCGCCGAGTTCGACATCGCGCCCTACCCCCAGCACGCCATTGCCGCGCGCATGGCCTGTGAAAAACCACATGGCCAGGTGGCCCGGCAATGGTTCGCGCCGGACGGCAGCATCCTCGCCTTTCTGCCCCTTTCGGGCGAAGGCGGCAGCACCGTGGCGGTGGTCTGGTCCGTGGCGCCGCCGCTGGCTGCCGAACTGCTGGCGCTGGAGGCCGCTGCCTTTGCGCAGCGCATGCAGGCGGCCAGCCAGGGCGCGCTGGGAGCCTTGACGCTGGCCAGCGAACGCGCCGCCTGGCCGCTGCAGCAGGCCCAGGCGCGCCACTGGTGCGGCACCCTGCCGACCAGCCCGGCCGCCGCCTGGGTGCTGGCGGGCGACGCTGCGCACAACGTGCACCCTCTCACCGGCCAGGGCCTGAACCTGGGCCTGGGCGATGCGCAGGCGCTGGCCCAGGTGCTGGGCGGACGCGATGCCTGGCGCAGCGTGTCTGACCTGCGCCTGCTGCGCCGCTACGAGCGCCAGCGCAAGACGGCCCTGGCACCCATGGGCCTGGCCACGGATGGCTTGCACCAGCTTTTTTCACGTCCGCAAGGCCCCTGGCAAACATTGCGCAACTGGGGCATGAAGGGTTTTGACCACAGCGGCCCCCTGAAAGACTGGATGGCCCGCCAGGCCATGGGAACGCGCTGAAGGCCACGCACTCCAACAGCGCAACACCCTTGCGCCGCCCCTCGAACTCCTGAACAGAACCATGCAACTGATCCCCACCCTGCTCGCCGCCGCCGCACTGACACTGGGCCTGTCCGCCACCGCCCAGGAAGCCGCCATCCGCAAGACACTGGCCGAGCGCATTCCGCAAATGGAAAAGATCGATGAGATTCAGCCCACGGCCATGCCCGGCCTGTATGAGGTGCGCATCGGCACCGACATCTTCTACACCGACGCCAAGGGCCACTACCTGATCCAGGGAGAGCTGATCGACACCCGCGCCCGCCGCAACCTGACCGAAGACCGCATCAACAAGCTCTCGGCCGTGGATTTTGCAGCGCTGCCGTTCAAGGACGCCTTCACCATCGTGCGCGGTGACGGCAAGCGCAAGCTGGCAGTGTTCGAGGACCCCAACTGCGGCTACTGCAAGCGTTTCGAACGCGACATGCAGAACGTGGACAACGTCACCGTCTACCTGTTCCTCTACCCCATCCTCAGCCCCGATTCCGCCGAGAAATCGCGCAACATCTGGTGTGCCAAGGACCGCACGGCCGCGTGGGAAGACTACATGGTGCGCGACAGGATTCCAGCGGCCGCCACCTGCGACACCAGCGCCCTGCAGCGCAATCTGGCCTTCGGCAAGAAGTACAAGATCACCGGCACGCCCACACTGATTTTTGCCGATGGCAGCCGCGTGCCCGGCGCCATCCCGGCCAAGGACGTCGAAAAACGCCTGGGCGAGCCGGCCGCCAGCAACTGACATCCCGCACCCGCACCGCCCATGGCCAACGCACGCCCCACCGCCGCTGCGGTGCACTACCGCATCGAAGCCCCGGACCCGCACCAGCACCTGTTCCACGTCACGCTCACCGTAGCCCAGCCGGCACCGCAGCAGGAACTGGCGCTGCCCGTCTGGATACCGGGCAGCTACCTGGTGCGCGAGTTCTCCAAGAACCTGCAGAACCTGCAGGCCCACCAGGGCAGGCAGGCGGTGGCACTGCAGCAACTCGACAAACACCGCTGGCTGGCTACGTGCCAACCCGGCAAGCCGCTGGTGCTGCGCTACGCGGTGTATGCCTGCGACGCCTCGGTACGCACGGCCTGGCTGGACGCCGCGCGCGGCTTCTTCAATGCCACCAGCCTGTGCCTGCGCGCCGAGGGACACACCGAGCAGCCCTGCACCATTGATATTGTTGCTCCTGAAAAAATAGCTGCCAGCGCACAGTGGTCGTGCGCTACAGCCCTTTTTCCTTTGAAAGTGGATCGCCGGGGCTTTGGCCGCTACCGCGCCGATGACTACGACACCCTGGCCGACTGCCCGGTGGAAATGGGCGCGTTCTGGAGCGCGCGCTTCACCGCCGGCGGCATGCCGCACCGCTTCGTGGTGGCGGGCGCCGCCGCGTCCTTTGACGGCAAGCGGCTGCTGGCCGACACCCGCAAGGTCTGCGAAGCGGCCATACGCCTGTGGCACGGCGAAGGCAAGCCGCCCTTCAAGAACTATCTGTTCATGCTCAACGTGGTGCACGACGGCTATGGCGGGCTGGAACACCGCAACTCCACGGCCCTGATCTGCGCCCGGCGCGACCTGCCGCGCACCACCGCGCCTGCGGTGGGCGAGGGCTACACCACCCTGCTCGGGCTCATCAGCCACGAGTATTTCCACGCCTGGAACGTCAAGCGCCTGCGTCCTGCAGAGTTCACCCGCTACGACTACGCGCAGGAGAATTACACCCAGCTGCTATGGTTCTTTGAAGGCTTCACCAGCTACTACGACGACCTGCTGCTGCGCCGGGCCGGGCTCATCGACCATGCCAGCTACCTCAAACTGCTGACCAAAACCATCCAGCAGGTGCTGCAGACACCGGGCCGCACGCTGCAGACCGTGGCCCAGGCCAGCTTTGATGCCTGGGTCAAGTTCTACCGCCAGGACGAAAACACCCCCAACGCCACCGTCAGCTACTACACCAAGGGCGCACTCGTGGCCCTGTGCCTCGACCTTGCGCTGCGCGCCGAGGGCCATTGCACGCTGGACGATGTGATGCGCGCCCTGTGGCAGCGCTGCGCTGGCGGCCCCATGGACGAAGCCACCCTGCGCGCCGTGCTGCAGGAGCTGGGCGGCCGCCCCTTTGACACGGAGATCGACGCCTGGGTCCACGGCACCGGCGAACTGCCGCTGGAGGCGCTGCTGGCCGCCCACGGCATCGCCCTCCAGCCGCAAGCCCCCCAGCCCGCCCAGCGCCTGGGCCTGCGCGTGGCCGAAGACGCGGCGGTGCAGGTCAAGACCGTGCTGCGCGGCGGCCTGGCAGAGCGCGCCGGCATGGCCGCGGGCGACGAATGGATAGGCATCGAAGTGCAGGGCCAGGGCTGGCGCATCACCAAGCTCGACGAGATTGCGCTGTATGCCGGGGCCGAGACGGCGGTCACGGCCCTGGTGGCCCGCGACCGGCGCCTGCTGCGGCTGCCCCTGGCGCTAAGCCATCCGCCCGCCAAGAAAGGCAAGGGCCGCAAGAGCGCCGCACAGCCCGTCGTGGCCGACACCGTATCACTCGCCATCACCGACGCAGCCCGCGCCACGCGCTGGCTCGATGGTCTCTGACCACCCCCGCACTGCCGGAGCCCGGGATATCGTTTTATTTACTACAGGAGAACACCATGGCCTACGAAGTCATTGACGTCCGCACCGAAGCCGAAAAGGTCGGCATCATCACCCTCAACCGCCCCAAGCAGCTCAATGCGCTGAACGACCAGCTCATGGACGAGCTGGGCCAGGCCCTCAAGGCCTTTGATGCGGACGACAAGATCGGCTGCATCATCATCACCGGCAGCGAACGCGCCTTTGCCGCCGGGGCCGACATCGGCGCCATGGCCAAGTACAGCTTTGCCGACGCCTACAAAGGTGACTACATCACGCGCAACTGGGAAACCATCCGCAGCATCCGCAAACCCGTGATCGCCGCCGTGAGCGGTTTTGCGCTGGGCGGCGGCTGCGAGCTGGCCATGATGTGCGATTTCATCATCGCCGCCGACAATGCCAAGTTCGGCCAGCCCGAGATCAAGCTCGGCGTGATTCCGGGCGCCGGCGGCACGCAGCGCCTGCCGCGCGCCGTGGGCAAGGCCAAGGCCATGGACATGGCCCTGACCGGCCGCATGATGGACGCCCAGGAGGCCGAACGTGCAGGCCTGGTCAGCCGCGTGGTCCCCTTCGAGAAGATGATGGAAGAAGCCCTGGGCGCGGCCCTGGTCATTGCCGACTTCTCGCAGATTGCCGTGATGGCCGCCAAGGAATCAGTGAACCGCGCGTTTGAAAGCGGCCTGTCCGACGGCGTGATGTTCGAGCGCCGCCTGTTCCACGCCCTGTTCGCCACCAGCGACCAGAAAGAAGGCATGGATGCGTTCGTGAACAAGCGCAAGGCGCAGTTCCAGCATCTTTGAAAAACCTGGCAGCCGGGTTTTAACCGACCGTTTTTTTGTTCTATAATTCGACTCTTTCGGTGGTATAGCTCAGTTGGTTAGAGCGCAGCATTCATAATGCTGATGTCCCAGGTTCAAGTCCCGGTACCACCACCACATTGAACCCACAGTGGCAACACTGTGGGTTTTTATTTGGGCGCCTGCAGGCCAGCCCCCCGTAAAATCGCGCTTTCACAGCCCCTGGATGAACACCATGAACCGCTGCCCGACCGCACTCCCCAGTTCTCGCCCCCGCCTGGGGCCTCTCCTGCTGGCCATGCTGTGCGCGGCAGCCCCCCTGGCCAGCGCACCGGCTGCCGCACAAGGCACGGTGCAGGGCTCGATGAGTGGCATGCGCAACTTCCCCGATGCTGCGCTGCGCGGTTCGCTGGTGATCACGGGCGCCTCCGATGCCGAGATCAATGGCCGCGCCATCCGCATGGCGCCCGGCATGCGCCTGTTCAGCCCGCAGGACACCCTGGTGATGATGCACACGGTCAAGGGCCAGCAGTTCACCGTGAACTACCTCATCGAGAACAGCACGGGCATGCTCATCACGGCCTGGATCCTGAGCAACAGCGAGGCCGCACAGCCGCGCAAGGGCAGCGACGCCGTGCAGCGCAACTACCGCTTCGAGTCCGACGCCGCCCCCGTGCGCTGACAGCTGCCGCGCGCCCGCCTCCCGCCCCCTGCGGCGGGTGCCGCGCATGCAGCCCACCCCTGTTTTCTGAGAGCTTGCCATGGCCAAAAAAGTCTTCATCAAAACCTTCGGCTGCCAGATGAACGAGTACGACTCGGACAAGATGGTGGATGTGATGCACGCCGCCGAGGGCTACGAAACCACCGAGGACCCGGAAGAGGCCGACCTGATCCTGTTCAACACCTGCTCGGTGCGCGAGAAGGCGCAGGAGAAGGTGTTCTCCGACCTGGGCCGCGTCAAGCACCTCAAGGAGCGCGGCGTGAAGATCGGCGTGGGCGGCTGCGTGGCCAGCCAGGAGGGCGAGGAGATCATCAAGCGCGCGCCCTACGTGGACATCGTCTTCGGCCCGCAGACCCTGCACCGCCTGCCCGAGCTGCTGCAGGCACGCCAGCAGCAGGACCGCCCGCAGGTGGACATCAGCTTCCCCGAGATCGAGAAGTTCGACCACCTGCCACCCGCGCGCGTGGAAGGCGCCAGCGCCTTCGTCTCCATCATGGAAGGCTGCAGCAAGTACTGCAGCTACTGCGTGGTGCCCTACACGCGGGGCGACGAGATGAGCCGCCCGTTTGACGACGTATTGGTCGAAGTGGCGGGTCTGGCCGACCAGGGCGTGAAGGAAATCACCTTGCTGGGCCAGAACGTGAACGCCTACCGCGGCGCCATGGGCGGCACCAGCGAGGCGGCCGACCTGGCGCTGCTGCTCGAATACGTGGCCGACATCCCCGGCATCGAGCGCCTGCGCTTCACCACCAGCCACCCCAACGAGTTCACGCCGCGCCTCATCGACGCCTACGCGCGCATTCCAAAATTAGCCAACCACCTGCACCTGCCAGTGCAGCACGGATCGGACCGCATCCTCATGGCCATGAAGCGCGGCTACACGGCCATGGAATACAAGAGCACGGTGCGCAAGCTGCGCGCCATCCGCCCTGACCTGGCCATGAGCAGCGACTTCATCGTCGGCTTCCCCGGCGAGACCGAAGAGGATTTCGCCAAGATGATGAAACTCATCGCCGACATCCATTTCGACAACTCGTTCAGCTTCATCTTCAGCCCGCGCCCCGGCACGCCCGCCGCCAACCTGCACGACGACACGCCGCACGAGGTCAAGCTGCGCCGCCTGCAGGAGCTGCAGGCCGTGATCAACGGCAACATCAAGAGCATCAGCGAGGGCCTGGTGGGCAAGGTGCAGCGCATCCTGGTCGAAGGCGCCTCCAAGCGCGACGGCAGCGAGCTGATGGGCCGCACCGAATGCAACCGCGTGGTCAACTTCGCGGGCGGCCAGCGCCTGGTGGGCCAGATGGTGGATGTGACCGTCACCGAGGCCAAGACCTATACCCTGCGCGGCGAGGTGCTGGTGCGTGAAACCGCCGGGTGAGATATCAAAAATGAGAGCTGCTTGCGCTTGCTGTGCAATATTCTCAGATATTTTTCTATTGAAAACCGTTTTCTAGAAAGCGCTGGCAGCTCCTGATTCAGGAGCATTGTTTCCACAAAAAACCGGCATGCTGCCGGTTTTTTGCTTTTGTTTTGATAGCTTGTAGCGCTTATTGCATCAGCGCTGCAGCCAAAAATCGTCAAAACTCAGAAAGGCATGCCCGGCATTCCACCGCCCCCGCCCATGCCCTTCATTCCCCCCATCTTCCTCATCATCTTCATCAGGCCGCCGCCCTTCATCTTTTTCATCATGCCCTGCATCTGCTCGAACTCCTTGAGCAGGCGGTTGACTTCCTGCACCTGCACACCCGCGCCACTGGCGATGCGTTTCTTGCGCGTGGCCTTGATGAGGTCGGGCCGACGGCGTTCCAGGGGCGTCATGCTCTGGATGATGCCTTCCTTGCGCTTGATGTCCTTCTCGGCCCTGTCCATGTCGACCTGACCGGCCTTGGCCGTCAGCTGGGAGGGCAGCTTGTCCATGAGGCTGGCGAGCCCGCCCATCTGCTTCATCTGCTGGAGCTGGCCCAAAAAGTCGCTCAGGTCAAAGCCGTCGCCGCTCTTGACCTTGGCCGCGAGCTTTTGCGCAGCCTCCATGTCCACACCGGCCGACACCTGCTCGACCAGGGCAACGATGTCGCCCATGCCCAGAATGCGCCCCGCGTGGCGCTCGGCGTCAAACACTTCAAGGCCGTCGAGCTTCTCGGATACGCCGGCAAACTTGATGGGCGCACCGGTGATCTGGCGCACCGACAGCGCCGCGCCGCCGCGCGAATCGCCGTCGAGCTTGGTCAGGACGATGCCGGTCAGCGGCAGTGCTTCCTTGAAGGCGCGCGCGGTGTTGATGGCGTCCTGGCCCTGCATGGCATCGACCACGAACAGCGTTTCCACCGGGTTCAGCACGGCGTGCAGGTCCTTGATTTCCTGCATCAGCGCCTCGTCGATCGCCAGGCGGCCGGCGGTGTCGACCAGCAGCACGTCGAAGTAGTGCTTCCTGGCGTAGTCCAGTGCAGCCAGGGCGATGTCGCGCGGCTTCTGGTCGGGCGCGCTCGGGAACCACTCTGCGCCCGCCTGCGCCGTCACGGTCTTGAGCTGCTCGATGGCGGCGGGGCGGTACACGTCGCCGGAGACGGTCAGCACCTTTTTCTTGCGCTTGGTGATCAGGTGCTTGGCCAGCTTGGCCGTGGTGGTGGTCTTGCCCGCACCCTGCAAACCGGCCATGAGAATCACGGCCGGGGGCTGGGCTGCGAGGTTGATGTCGGACACGCCCTCGCCCATGGTGGCGGCCAGCTCGCGGTTGACGATGCTGACCAGCATCTGCCCGGGTTTGAGCGACCCCAGCACGTCCTGGCCCAGCGCTTTTTCCTTGACGCGGGCGATGAAGTCGCGCACCACGGGCAGCGCCACGTCGGCTTCAAGCAGGGCCATGCGCACCTCGCGCAGCATGTCCTGCACGTTGGATTCGGTGATGCGGGCCTGGCCACGCATCTCCTTGACGAGGCGCGAGAGTTTGTCGGTAAGGGCGGAGGCCATGTCTGGTATTCCGGGGTAGGCCCGCGAAAGGGGCTGCGGGAGGGGGGGTTGCGCCCAAGGGCGGGCCGTGGGCGAAAGGTAAACTGTGCAGCATGATTTTAGCTAGTAGCTCCCCTGTCGGTCTGGTGCTCGGGCTCGCCACCGCCGCAGCCTATGCCGTTCCGGCCATGGCGGCCGCCCGCCTGCAGGCCCGGGGCGCCCGCGTGGCCCTGTGGCTGGCCTGGGTGCTGCACGCGGCCACGCTGGCCTGGAGCATGCTGGAGACCACGCCGCGCTTCGGTTTTGCCCCGGCGCTGTCGGTCACTGCGTGGCTGGTGCTCACCGTCTATGCCATCGAGCACCAGTTGTTCCCGCAGCTGCAGGCGCGCTGGGCGCTGGCGGCACTGGGCAGCCTGGCCGTACTGCTGGCCCTGGTGTTTCCGGGCCAGGCACTGCATGGCACGGCCTCGGCCTGGCTGCCGCTGCACCTGGCCCTGGGCATTTCGGCCTATGGCCTGCTGGCAGCCGCCGTGGTGCATGCAGCGCTGATGACACGCGCCGAACGGCGCATCCGCCTGGCAGTCGATCCGCACAGCGGCATGCCCCTGCTGACGCTTGAACGCCTGACCTTCCGCTTCGTGACCGCCGGTTTCGTGCTGCTGACCGCCACGCTGGCGGCAGGCATGCTGTTCAGCGAGGCACTCTATGGCCGTGCCTGGCGCTGGGACCACAAGGCTGTGTTCTCGGTGCTGTCGTGGCTGACCTTTGCCGCGCTGCTGCTCGGACGCAAGCGCTTTGGCTGGCGCGGCCGCAATGCCGTGCGGGTGCTCTACACGGGCGCAGCGCTGCTGCTGCTGGCCTATGTGGGTTCGCGTTTTGCACTGGAAGTGGTGCTGGGGCGCAGCGGATGAAATACCTGCTGGTGCTGGTCGTGGTGGCCGTGGGCTACGCCTGGTGGCGCGGCCAGCGCACGGGCGCCCCGCCCCCGCAGGGCGGGCGCCCGCTTCCGCCCCCCCAGGACATGGTGGCATGTGCCCACTGCGGCGTGCACCTGCCGCGCTCCGAGGCCCTGACCAACGGCCCGCGCCACTATTGCTGCACCGAGCACCAGCGGCAAGATGCACGCTGACTCTCTTCTCCCCGGCAGCAGCGTGGCCGCGCTGCCCCTGGCCATGGACGAGACCCCATTTCTGCGTCTGTGGCACGGCTTCCTGACGGGCCGCGCCATGATCGCGCTGGCCCTGCTGCTGCTGCAAGCCGTGGGGCAAGTAATCAACCAGGCCTCCAACCCGCTGGTGCTCATGGTCTGCCTGACCTATCTGGTCGCCACACTGACCCTGCGCGTGCTGGCGCGGCGGGCGGTTCCCTCGCCCCAGGCGGGGTTGCACTGGCTGCCTTCCATCGGGGTGGATCTGGCGGCCGTGAGTGCACTGCAGTTGCTGCACATCGGCGCCATGAACTTCACGCCTTTGCTGGGCTTGCCCATTCTCATGGCCTCGGTGCTGGGAACCCTCACTCTGGCGCTGGGCACCACGGCAGCCGCCACTTTGCTGCTGCTGGCCTGGGCCTGGTGGCTGGGCTACCAGGGGACCGACATCGACACAGCGCAGCGCTATCTGCAGGCGGCGCTGACCGGTACGGGCTATTTCATCGCCGCCTTCCTGATGCACCAGCTGGCCTCCCGGCTGGTGCGCGAACAACAAGTGGCGCAGCGCAGCAAGGTGGCGGCTCTGGTACAAGGCCAGGTCAGTGCCCTGGTCATCCAGAACCTGACCGATGGCGTGCTGGTCGTGGACGAGGATGTGACCGTGCGCATGGCCAACCCGGCCGGGTTGTCGCTGCTGGGCTGCCCATCCGGCTCGGCCCCACCGTTCACCCTGCACCAGACGGCCGCATGGCAGGCACTGGTGGCCCTGGCACGCAGGTCCTTCCGCCTGGACCTGCCCCAGGCGGCCGACCTGAACCTGTTGAGTGAAGGACAAAGCCCCGTCGGCCTGCATGTGCGCACTTGGCTGACCTCGCCAAAACACAGCGCTGCCGGTGTTCCGGGCGCCCGCTTGTGTGTGATGTTTCTGCACGACCTGCGCGAAATGCAGGCACGCCTGCGCACCGAAAAGCTGGCGGCCATGGGCCGCATGTCGGCTGCCGTGGCGCACGAAATCCGCAACCCGCTGGCAGCCATCATGCAGGCCAATGCCTTGCTGGAGGAAGACCTGCAGCAACCCACCCAAAAGCGGCTGAGCCAGATGGTGCAGCAGAACGCCGACCGCCTGGCCCGCATTGCCGAGGAGATTCTCGACATCGCGCGTGTACAGCACCAGATCAGCCACGCCCCGGCCGCCATGCTGACACTGGACTCCACCGTGGCACAGATCTGGCAGGACTGGAGCGGCCACGATCCGGCACAACGGCATGGCCTGGTGGCACTGACGGCGGGGGAAGTGCATGTGGAATTCGATACCGAACACCTGCGCCGCGTACTGGTCAACCTGCTCGACAACGCCTTGCGTTACAAGAGCGGTGAGGCCGATGCGCTGCAGTTGAGCACGCGCATCATTTCCCCCGGCCAGGCCTGCGTGCAGGTCTGGAGCGATGGCGCGCCCATGGACCAGTCGGTGGAGCGCCATCTGTTCGAACCCTTCTTTTCTTCCGAGAGCCGCTCCAGCGGCCTGGGCCTGTACATTTGCCGCGAACTGTGCGAGCGCCATGGGGCCTCCATCGGTTACCTGCGCACCAACAGGCCCACCCTCCGGGGCGACACCGAAGGCAACGCCTTCACGGTCAGCTTCCGCAAGGTCGGGCGCCTGCAAGAATCAGCCTCCCTGTTTGACACCATCGTGGTGTGATATGTCCATGAACGCACCTGCAGCATCCATCCTGGTGGTCGACGACGAGCCCGACCTGCGCACCCTGTACGAGCTGACCCTGCTGCGCGAGGGCTACCGCGTCGATACCGCCGCCACCCTGCTCGAAGCACGCCAGCAGTTGCAGGCCAAACGCTTCGACGTGGTCATCAGCGACATGCGCCTGCCCGACGGGTTTGGCATGGAACTGCTGCAGGATCTGCGCGACCAGCAGCGGCGCGAGCGCTGCGTGGTGATGACCGCCTACGGCTCTGCAGAAAACGCCGTGGAGGCCTTGCGCTCCGGCGCCTTCGATTACCTCACCAAGCCCGTGGACCTCAAGCAGTTCCGCTCTGTGGTGGCCTCTGCAGTGCAGGGGGGCGACGGCGTTCCCGCCCCCCGCAGCAGCCGCAGCACCCCTGCCCGCGACAGCGCGGCCGATTCCGGAGAACCCTGCAGCCTGTCGATGGCCCGCCTGGTGGGCGCATCCGAGGCCATGCGCAACGTCAAACAACGCGTGGCCAAGGTGGCGCGGGGCATGGCGCCTGTGCTCATCCGGGGCGAATCGGGCACCGGCAAGGAACTGGTCGCCCGCGCCCTGCATGCCAGCAGCCAGCGCGCCAACGGCCCCCTGGTGGCCGTCAACTGCGGCGCCATCCCCGAAAACCTGCTGGAGGCCGAATTCTTCGGCGCCCGCAAAGGCTCCTACACCGGCGCAACGCAAGACCGCCAGGGGTACTTTCAGGCGGCGCAGGGTGGCACGCTGTTTCTCGACGAAATTGGCGACCTGCCCCTGGCCATGCAGTCCAAGCTGCTGCGCGCCATCCAGGAGCGCAGCGTGCGGCCGCTGGGCTCCACCCAGGAAGAAACCGTGGATGTGCGCATCGTCAGCGCCACGCACCACGACCTGGCCTCGGCCGTACAGGCGGGGCGCTTCCGGCAGGATCTGTACTACCGGCTCAACGTCATCGAAATCTTCATTCCCCCGCTGCGCGAACGGCGCGAGGACCTGCCCGCCCTGTGTGAGGCCCTGCTGGCACGCATCGCACTCGAATCGGGCGGGCCCGTGCCCCATCTCACGCCCGCAGCACTGGCGGCCATCGCCACCCATCCCTTGCCAGGCAATGTGCGCGAGCTGGAGAACCTGCTGCACCGCGCTGTAGCGCTGAGCGAAGGCGATGCGCTGACCGTGGAAGCCGCAGGCCCCTCGGCCGCCGACCGCGCCTTCGATCTGCCGCCGACCACCGCACCCGCTCCCGCCGACAACCTGCCCTCCGCGCCCGGAGGCCCGGATCTTCCCCACGACCTGCAGGCCTGGCTGGACCAGCAGGAGCGCGACATTCTGGTGCGCGCACTGCAGGCCACCCATTTCAACCGGACAGCCACCGCGGCACGCCTGGGCATCAGCCTGCGCCAGATCCGCTACCGCATCGCGCGCCTGAACATTACCGCGCCCCATGACGACAACAACGCCGACGCCGAGTCCTGAACCCACGGCACCCTCCCCCTGGGCGCAGGGCTGGCACCGCAGCGCGCGGCAGATGCCTTCGCCCAACCGGGGGCCCCGGCCCGGGCAGGCGCACATCGACCTGATCGTGGTGCATTCCATCAGCCTGCCACCCGGCCAGTACGGCAGGCAGGCCGTGCAGGACCTGTTCATGAACCGCCTGGACTGGGACGCCCATCCCTACTACCAGGGCATTCGGGGCCTGCAGGTGTCGGCCCACTTCTTCATCGAGCGCGACGGCACCGTCTGGCAGTTTGTCGACTGCGACCAGCGCGCCTGGCACGCGGGGGTATCCGCATACCGCGGACGCAGCCAGTGCAATGACGATTCGGTCGGCATCGAGCTCGAAGGGCTGGAGGGCGCCACGTTCGAGCCCGCCCAGTACGACGCCCTGGCCCGCTTGTGCACTGATCTTGCACAACGCTACCCCATCGCCCACATCGCAGGCCACGAACACATCGCCCCCGGGCGCAAGGCCGATCCCGGGCCGGGCTTTCGCTGGCCCCACCTTCAGCACCTGCTGGGCTGGGATGCCCGCTGCTTTCCCGCCGGCACCTTGCCTGACTGACGCGCCCAGCCCAACCGGCACATCACCACCCGGAACGCACCCCGGGTTGGACGGCATTGCCCGCTCCCACCGCTGCACCGACACCCGTGCACACTGCTGCGCCGGTGGTGCAGCAGCATTTTTATTTCCCAGATACACTACATATAGTGCCTTCATCCAAATGACGCATTACCTATAGCGTGTCATTGACTACCGTCAACCAATCTCCCGCCCTGTTTCTGGTGGTTCGCACTGCCTCCAGAAAGAGCACCTACCCCCTGACGAGAGGACGCCATGCAAGCTGTCACCCCCATCTCCGCCACGCCCGTTGCGCTCCCAGGAGCACACCCCCCCGACCGTCTTTCGTCGACCGCCTCCGACCTGTCGCATTACCAGCTCCTGCGGCGCAACGGTGCTGTGGTGCCATTTGTTCCACAGAAGATTGCCGTCGCCATGATGAAAGCCTTTCTGGCGGTGCACGGTACGCAGGGCGCGGCATCGGCCAGCGTGCGTGAGGTAGTGGACCAGCTCACGCAAGCCGTGGTACGCGCCCTCATGCGTTCACGCCCGGGCGGCGGCACCTTCCACATTGAGGATGTGCAGGACCAGGTCGAGCTGTGCCTGATGCGCGGCGAACACCACGAGGTGGCCCGCGCCTATGTGCTGTACCGCGAACGCCGCACGCAGGAGCGCGCACGCCAGGCCGAACCCCAGGCACCGAGCACTCCGGTGCTGCATGTGGTCGATGGTGAACGGCGCGTCGTGCTGGACCTGGACCAGCTGCGCAGCCTCATTGAGGCTGCCTGCGTCGGCTTGGGCGACGACGTCCAGGCCGAACCGATCATGCAGGAAACCCTGCGCAATCTCTACGACGGCGTACCGCTGGACGAGGTGCACAAGGCCGCCATCCTGGCCGCACGCACCCTGATCGAAAAAGACCCGGACTACAGCTTTGCCACCGCCCGCCTGCTGCTGCACACCATTGCCCGCGAGGTACTGGGCCGCGAAGTGGCACCTGCAGAGAGGGCGCAGGCCTATATCGACAATTTTCCACAGTGCATCCGCAAAGGCGTTGAAAACCAGCTTCTGGACGAGCGCCTGCTGCAGTTCGACCTGGCCCGCCTGGGCGCTGCCCTGCAGGCCGAACGCGACCTTCAGTTCGACTATCTGGGTCTGCAGACGCTGTACGACCGCTATTTTCTGCACGTACGCAAGACCCGTATCGAACTGCCGCAGGTGTTCTTCATGCGCGTGGCCATGGGGCTGGCGCTGGGCGAGATCGACCGCGAATCCCGCGCCATCGAGTTCTATGAAGTACTGTCGCGCTTCGACTTCATGTCGAGCACGCCGACGCTGTTCAACAGCGGCACACTGCGCTCCCAGTTGTCGAGCTGCTACCTGACTACGGTCCCCGACCACCTCGACGGCATCTACGAATCCATCAAGGAAAACGCCCTCCTATCCAAGTACGCGGGCGGCCTGGGCAACGACTGGACGCGCGTGCGCGCCCTGGGCAGCCACATCAAGGGCACGAACGGCGAATCGCAAGGTGTGGTGCCTTTCCTCAAGGTGGTGAACGACACCGCCGTCGCCGTGAACCAGGGCGGAAAGCGCAAAGGCGCAGTGTGTGCCTACCTGGAGACCTGGCACCTGGACATCGAAGAGTTTCTGGAACTGCGCAAGAACACCGGCGACGACCGCAGGCGTACGCACGACATGAACACGGCCAACTGGATTCCCGACCTGTTCATGCGCCGCGTGCTGGAGAAAGGCGAGTGGACGCTGTTCTCTCCATCCGATGTTCCCGACCTGCACGACCTGTTCGGCAGTGCATTCGAAACAGCCTACGTGGCCTATGAAGCGAAGGCCGCCCGTGGAGAGATACAGACCAGCAAGACAGTGCAGGCCACCGACCTGTGGCGCAAGATGCTGACCATGCTGTTCGAGACCGGGCATCCCTGGATCACCTTCAAGGACGCCTGCAACGTGCGCTCGCCCCAGCAGCATGTGGGCGTGGTGCACTCGAGCAACCTGTGCACCGAGATCACGCTCAATACCAGCGACAGCGAAACCGCGGTCTGCAACCTCGGCTCCATCAACCTGCTGAACCATCTCGCCCGCAACGCAGAGGGCCAGCTGGCCCTCGACCATGACAAGCTGCGCCGCACAGTGGGCATTGCGATGCGCATGCTCGACAACGTCATCGACGTCAACTACTACGCCGTGAAGAAGGCGCGTGATGCCAACCTGCGCCATCGTCCCGTAGGTCTGGGCCTGATGGCATTCCAGGATGCGCTGTACGAGCTGCGCATTCCCTACGCCAGCGACGCGGCCGTGGAGTTTGCCGATCGCTCCATGGAAGCCATCTGCTACTACGCCTACTGGGCCTCCACCGACCTGGCAGCCGAGCGCGGCTGCTACTCCAGCTACCGTGGATCGCTATGGGACCAGGGCATCCTGCCGCCCGACACCCTGGATCTGCTGGCCCAGGCGCGCAGCGGCCATGTGGAAGTGGACCGTTCCGCCACCCTCGACTGGGACGGCTTGCGCCAGAAGATCGCACGCGACGGCATGCGCAACTCCAACTGCGTGGCCATCGCGCCCACGGCCACCATCTCCAACATCGTGGGGGTGGATGCCTCCATCGAGCCCTGCTTCGGCAACCTGTCCGTCAAGTCCAACCTGTCGGGCGAGTTCACCGTGATCAACCACCGGTTGGTGGGCGACCTCAAGCGCCTGGGATTGTGGGACGACGTGATGGTCATGGACCTCAAACATTTCAAGGGCTCGCTGCACGCCATTGATCGCGTCCCGCAGGAGATCAAGGCCCTGTATGCCACCGCGTTCGAAGTTGAACCACGCTGGCTTGTCGAAGCGGCATCACGCCGCCAGAAGTGGATCGACCAGGCGCAAAGCCTGAACATCTACATGGCGGGAGCATCCGGAAAAAAACTGGACGAAACCTACAGACTCGCATGGCTGCGGGGCCTCAAGACCACCTACTACCTGCGCACGCAAAGCGCCACCCATGTCGAGATGAGCACAATCCACACGCGCCAGCTCAACGCGGTAGCGTCGGACCGCGACGACGGCGCCATGGCATTGCAGGGCAGCGCGCCAGAGTCCGCCCCCGCCAGCGACATCCGCTTCTGCGCGATCGACGACCCTTCGTGCGAGGCCTGTCAGTAAATGTACGCGCGAGACCGCTGCGGCGCAGCGGTCTCACATGTGTTTTCAAGCAACAAAACACCGCAGCGCAACGCACAGGCGCTTTTCATTTTGCAGCGCTGCTTCCATAATCCGAACACTGGAAAAACCATGCTGACCTGGGACGAAGAAGTCACATCCTCATCGCAAGAATCTTTCGACGGCGGTCTGCAACAAAACCGCTTGGCGGCATCGGCGCCGCCCTCCGCA
>JAMLIQ010000066.1 GCA_023954095.1 Burkholderiaceae bacterium
TTGCCTGGCGCACCCAGTCGGCATATTCCGCCGTGGCACGCAGCGGCTGCACCACCAGTTCAGGCAGGTCATAAGGGTGCTGCGCCCGCAACCAGCCCAGCAGCGCGGGCACGGCCGCCGGCAGGGTCTTGCAGACCAGGCGGTGTTCGCCTTCTTCGCGCAGAGCGCCCTCCCAACGGTAGTGCGAGACGACGGCCTCGACCTGCACACAGGCAGCCAGGTGGCGCTGCAGCACGGCCTGCGCCAGCTTGCAGGCCTCTTCGGCCGTGGCCACGGTAGTCGTCACGGCGCTGAGCTCGGCGCAAACCTCCAATAATGCCATTCGGTTCTCCTGGAATGAGCAGACAAAGAAACAAGAAATTTGCTATTACTTATATAGCTACCAGCGCCTGCCTGCAATGCGTAAGAGGCCATTTTTGCTTAAAAACGCATGGCACCCGCACGATAGTCCCCAGGGGAACTTTGGTTTTAGCAGTCCCTCGAAGAGAGTGCTAACATGGAGCAATTGAGGAAAGGAATTCTGGAATGACCATTCAATCTGGATCCGCAACGACGGCCCTGGCCCCGGCCAACCCTTGGGCGCTGGTGCCCCCGCTGGGCAATCTGGACGCCTACATTTCGGCGGTCAATCGCCTGCCGCTGCTCACGCCTGAAGAAGAACAGTCTGCCGCGCGCGCCCTGCGCAATGACAATGATCTGGATGCAGCCGGACGCCTGGTGATGTCCCACCTGCGCCTGGTGGTTTCGATCTCGCGCCAGTACCTGGGCTACGGCCTGCCCCATGGCGATCTGATCCAGGAAGGCAACGTCGGCCTGATGAAGGCCGTCCGGCGGTTCGATCCCGACCAGGGCGTGCGCCTGGTCAGCTACGCCATGCACTGGATCAAGGCCGAGATCCACGAATACATCCTGAAGAACTGGCGCATGGTGAAGGTGGCGACCACCAAGGCGCAGCGCAAGCTGTTCTTCAATCTGCGCTCCATGAAACAGGGTTTCAAGGCCGATGCAGACGCCAGCGATACGCACCGCAATACGCTCTCGGAGCATGAGATCGACCTGGTGGCCGATCAGCTCAAGGTCAAGCGCGAAGAAGTGATGGAAATGGAAACGCGCATGTCGGGCGGCGATGTGCTGCTCGACCCGGCCCCATCAGACGATGGAGAGCAGGCCTTTGGCCCCATCGCTTACCTGGCCGACGTGGCGCACGAGCCCACGTCCATGATCGAATCGCACCAGCGCGACATGCTGGCCACCGACGGCATTGCGTCCGCCCTGTCCAGCCTGGACGAACGCAGCCGGTGCATCGTGGAAGAGCGCTGGCTCAAGGTGAACGACGATGGCTCGGGCGGCATGACGCTGCACGAACTGGCGGCAGTCTATGGTGTCAGCGCCGAACGCATCCGCCAGATCGAGGTGGCAGCGATGAAGAAAATGAAGAAGTCGCTGGCGGAATTCGCCTGACCTGCGGGCGGCGCCCCACCCGCCCCTTGCGAAGAACGGCGTGCCTGCGGCACGCTTTTTTTAGTTCTGTCCCGCCTCGTTCAGCAGCGTGCGCACATCGGCCGCCAGCGCCTCGGCGCCGCTGCCATAGCGGTAGTACACACGCAGCCGTCCCTGAGTGTCGTAGATGTAGCTGCCCGCCGAATGGTCCATGGTGTAGCTGGAGGGGGTCTTGCCATCGACCTTCTTGTAGTAGATCTTGAAGTCCTTGGCCACGGCGGCCGTCTGCTCGGGCGTTCCACGCAGGGCGAGAAAGCTGGGATCGAAATTGCCCATGTAGGCCTTGAGCATTTCCGCCGTGTCGCGCTCCGGGTCGACCGTGACAAAGATCGATTGGAGGCGGTCGCCGTCCTTGCCCAGCATGCGCTTGACTTCGGCCATTTCCTGCATGGAAGTCGGGCATACGTCGGGGCACTGGGTGTAGCCAAAGAACACCACGACCACCTTGCCCTTGAAATCTTTCAGGCTGCGCTGCTGGCCGTTGTGGTCGGGCAGCTGGATGTCACGGGCATAGTCCACCTCGGAAATGTCCACACCACGGAATTCCGGCTTGCCTTTGGAACAGGCAGTCAAAAGGCCTCCAGCGCTTACCAGTAGCGCGCAAACAGCTATCGTTTTAAGAGTATTACGTTTCAACATGGGCCTCACAGAACATAGTGGTCCACCAGCAGTGCCGCAAACAACAGGCTCAGGTGGATGAGGGAAAACCGGAAAGTCTTGCGCGCAAGGGCATCCGAGTAATTGCGCCACAGCGCAAATCCATAGGCACAAAATCCCCCGCTCAGGAGAACTGCTGCCGCCAGATAGATCCATGAACTCATGCCATACACGAAGGGCATCAGGCAGCCGGCAAAAAGAATCAGGGTGTACAGGAACACCTGCAGGCGCGTGAAGGCGTTGCCATGGGTCACGGGCAGCATCGGCAGGCCCGACTTGCGGTAGTCCTCGACGCGGTAGAGGGCCAGCGCCCAGAAATGGGGGGGTGTCCACAGAAAGATGATGAGGAACAGGATCAGCGCCTCCGGACCCACGTCGCCCGTCATGGACGCCCAGCCCAGCACCGGCGGCATGGCGCCCGAGGCGCCACCGATGACAATGTTCTGCGGCGTGTTGGGCTTGAGCAGCAGGGTGTAGATCACCGCATAGCCCACGAAGGTGGCAAAGGTCAGCCACATCGTGATGGAGTTGACCCAGACCAGCAGGATGGCCGAGCCCGCCACGCACAGCACGGCCGAGAAGAGCAGCGCCTGCATGTCGGACAGCTGCCCCTTGGCCGTGGGGCGCCAGGCGGTGCGCTTCATCTTGGCATCGATGGTTTTCTCTACCAGGCAATTGAACGCCGCCGCCGCACCCGCCACCAGCCAGATCCCCGCGCTGGCCGCCAGCATGCGCAGCAATTCCTTGCCTGACGGAAGACCCGGCACGGCCAGCACCATGCCAATGAGCGCGCAGAACACGATCAACTGCACCACGCGCGGCTTGGTCAGCTGGTAGTACTGCACCAGACGCGATGTTGCGGGGAAGGACGCAGCGATGCTCATGCCTTGGCTCCTTGCATGCCCACCGGGGCAGGCTGTGCGCGGTGGGCTCCGGGCACCACCACCCGGCTGGAATCGAGCGCCCAGACCACCACCACCACCAGGGCGGCAGCACCGCCGGTGTGCAGCACAGCCGCCACCAAGGGCCAGTCCAGCACCACATTGCTCAAGCCGGTCAGCAGCTGCAGGCCCGCCAGGCCGAGCAGCCAGCGCACCTGCGCTGCCCTTTGCCGCGCCTGGGCGATCGTGTCGGCCTGCGCCGCCGTGTCGCAGCGCAGGCGCCAGGCCAGGACCACCAGCACGCCCAGCACGGCATAAGCAAAGAGCCGATGTACATAGTGGATGGCCGTGAGCGCGGCAAAGCCGATATGGCTGCCATCCTTGAGCACGCCCAGCGGGCGCCACAGTTCGAAGGCCTGGGAGAAATTCATCTCCGGCCACCAGCTGCCCTGGCAGGTGGGAAAGGTGGTGCATGCCAGAACGGCGTAATTGGTGCTCACCCAGCCGCCCAGCGCCACCTGCACCGACACCATCAGCAGCGCCAGCCACAGCAGGCGGCGCGAACCCTGCGCCTGCGGCAGGGGCCCCGCGCCCGAGGTGGCACGGGTGTACCGCACGGCCTGCACGCACAGCAGCGCAAGCAATACCAGCCCCCCGATCAGATGCAAGGTCACAATGGCCGGAAACAGCTTCATGGTCACGGTCAGGGCGCCAAATGCGCCCTGCAGGCACACCCATGCCAAGGTGGCGGTAGGCCACCAGGGACTCAAGGCTTCCTGGCCCGGCGGGACATGGGTAGCGCCGCGCATTCTGCGGCGCTCGCGCCAGGCAGCGACGGTCAGCACAATGATCAGCACGCCCACGCCCGTTGCCAAGTAACGGTGCACCATTTCCACCCAGGCCTTGCCGTGCGTCACTGGCCCGGTAGGCATGGCCTGCTGCGCAGCCGAGATCTCACTGTGCGCCCCCAGCGGGCTGGCGCTGCCATAGCAACCGGGCCAGTCGGGGCAGCCCAGGCCGGAATCCGTCAGCCGCGTGAAGGCGCCGAACATGACCAGGTCAAACGTCAGAAAGAGCGTAAGCACTGTGAGCGCCTGCAGGCGCCGCCCCTGACCGGCCCCACGGCTGCGCCACCACACCCACGCCAGGGGGCCCAGGGCAATCGCGGAGCCCAGCAGCATCAGGCGCAGGAGCGGCGAGAGATCGTAGAGGTCAGTCATTTCAGCTCCATGCGTCCGGCGGTATCCCAGGAGGCCGATGCCCGCAACAGTCGTTCAAGATCCCGCTTGGCCTTGGCAGCGGCTGCCGTATCCAGATCCGGCGGGAAGCGCATCATCCAGTTGCCCATGGGATCGACCACGTACAGGTGGTCCGACAGGGCATGCCCGGCTTCGGGCTCCAGCCACTGGGCCAGGGCGGCGGCGTCCACGCGCAGCACGGTGGCCTGCTGAAGACCCGGCTCAAGGGCCTTGGGCAACGGTGCCCCGTCGGTCACCAGCCACACCCAGTCGAGCCGGTCTTTCTCCTTGCCCAGGCTTTCCCGCATCTGGCGCTGCAGGTACAGGTGGTTCTGGCAGCGCTCGTCGCAGCGGGCGGACGACACACTGACCAGCAGCCACTGGTCTCGCAGCGAACGCAGGCTGCCACTGTGCCCCTGTGGCGTGGTGGTCGCCAGGTCGGGCATGGACCGCTGGGGTTGCACCAGCGTACCGAAATTGCGCCGCCCCTCGGGCCGCACCACGTAATAGGTGAAGTAGGACGCCACCACGGGCGACACGCACACCAGGAGCAGCAACAGCAGCTTCCAGCGTGCACGGCGGCGTTCGATGCTGCCTGCCCGGGGCATGGCGGCATCAGGAGCTTGCGCTACGGGGGCGGATGAAGCGTCGGACAAGTTGGAACCAGACATAAAGAATCGCAATCAGGCTGCAAAGCCCGAACCATTGAAAGGCGTAACCGTAGTTCTTCTCGACCCCGGCACGGGCCTGGGGCCACTGGCGCAGCAGGCCGCCGCTTTCGGCATCTGTCTGCAAAACAGAGACATCGGCCAGCGGCAGCCCCGTCTCGGTACGGAACGCTTCCAGGTCCAGATTTTGCCGGATACGGGAAGACCCCTCTGCGCTGCGGCTCCCTTCGAGCTCCAGCAGGCGCGCAGGAGGCGCCGCAACACGCCCGTGCAGTTCCACCAGCCCCCCGGGCGTGTCCACCGGCGGCAAGGCCGTGCGGTCCTGAAAATTGCGCGGCACCCAGCCACGCTGCACCAGGACGGCGGCAGCACTTCCCTCGAGCTGCAGCGGCGTGACCACGATGAAACCCTGCCGCCCCTGCATTTGCCGATTGTCCAGAAACACGGTATTCCTGGCCAACCATTGCCCGCGCAGCACCACCCGACGGTGCAACAGATCACCCGGCGCAAAGGCCAGCAGTCGCTCAAAGGCACGGGCCTCCAGGGGTGGCAGCTGCATGCGGGTCACGATGGCCGAATGCAGGGCTTCCTTTTGGGCCGCACGGTCGAGCTGCCACCGCCCGAGTGCGGCCGTGGCCGCCATGGCCGCCATGGCCGCGGCCGTGACCAGCCAGAAACGGAAATCAAGGCGCACACGGCGCGGCGCAGTCACTGGATAATGTCTCCCATGATCATTCTGGTGGTACTTGCATTCTTGGCCATTCTCGCCAGCCTGGGCGCCGCGCTGTTCTTCATGATGCGCGCTGGCAAGGATACCCAGAACGGCGGCCGCCGCATGGCCCGGGCGCTGGCGTGGCGGGTGGGCCTCTCCATACTGCTGTTTGTGTGCATTCTGCTGGCCTGGAAGCTGGGCTATATCCAGCCCACAGGGCTGCCGGCCAGCCGCTGACACCCCGCAGCATTCTCCCGCCGCCAGCAAAAAGGCGCCTTGCGGCGCCTTTGTAGCCTGTGCGCTGGACGGTCACATCCAGTAGACCAGCACATACAGGCCCAGCCAGACCACGTCGACAAAGTGCCAGTACCAGGCAGCGCCTTCGAAGCCGAAATGGTTCTCTGCACTGAAATGGCCCTTGTGCAGGCGCAGCGTGATGACCAGCAGCATCAGCATACCGAGGAACACGTGGAAGCCGTGGAAGCCCGTAAGCATGAAGAACGTGGAGCCGAAGATGCCCGAGCTGAGCTTGAGGTTCAGGTCGGTGTAGAGGTGGTAGTACTCATAGCCCTGCACACACAGGAAGGTGATGCCCAGCAGCACCGTGATCCACATGAAGGCAATGGTCTTGCCGCGCAGATTCTCGCGCAGTGCGTGGTGCGCAATGGTCAATGTCACGCCCGAGCTGAGCAGCAGCGCCGTGTTGATGGTGGGCAGCCAGAAAGGCCCCACCGTCTGGAAAGGCTCGACAATCCCGGCGGGCGAACCCGTGGCCCCTGCGGCCACGCTGGGCCAGACGGCCTTGAAGTCGGGCCACAGAATGGCGTTGTCGAGGCTGCCCAGCGCAGGCACCGAATGGGCGCGCGCCCACCACAGAGCCGTGAAGAAGGCGCCGAAGAACATCACTTCAGAGAAGATGAACCAGCTCATGCTCCAGCGGTACGAGAGGTCGATCTTGCGGCTGTACAAGCCCCCTTCGCTTTCCTGCGCCGCATCGCGGAACCACTGGTAGAGCACGAAAAGCCACCAGGCCAGGCCCAGGAACAGCGAATACTGCCCCCAGTCATTCCCGTTGATCCACTGACTGGCGCCGAGGATCACAAAGAACAGGCCCGCAGCCGCCATGATGGGGTGGCGCGATTCTGCGGGAACGTAGTAATACGGGGTTGCGCCGTGGGTTGTTGCACTCATTTCAGCTCCTGACTCTCGATCTCGTTGTTGTGTTTTCCCTGGGCCCAAGGCTCAGACGACCCAGTTCACCACTGCGACCAGAAAGGCCACCAGCGCGAAGATGGCGACCAGCCCGACCACGATGATGTGCAGTGGATTGATGCGCTCCAGGTCTGCCTGGTATTCACTGCCCTTGCGCAGCCCGATCAGCGACCATGCCACCGCCTTGAAGGTGCGCAGCAAAGAGCCCTTGCGCTGCAAGGCGCCCGGCGGCGCGTCTTTGGTATCGCTGTGGTTCATGTCCCTGCCCTCTGCGCCGCCAGCAGGGGCGTGGGCTGCACCGCCGCTGCCGTGGTGGGCGCCGCCGGTGTCTTGCCGCCCACCTCGAAAAAGGTGTAGGACAAGGTGATCGTGGTGACATCCTTGGACAGCCGGGGGTCGATCACGAAGGCCACGGGCCATTCACGCTTTTCACCCGGATCCAGCGTGTACTGGTTGAAACAGAAACACTCGATCTTGGTGAAATGCGCTGCCGCCTGGCGCGGTGCATAGCTGGGAATGGCCTGGGCAGCCATGCGCCGATTCTGCACGTTCTGAAACTCGTACATGACGGTGGTGAGTTCACCCGGGTGCACCTGAACGGAACGCTGCGCGGGTTTGAACTCCCAGGGACCACGCGCATTGGCGTCGAATTCGACCGTGATCGTGCGGCTCTTGTCGACCTGCGTGTTCAGCCCGCGCCGCGCATCCGGCCCCGCCTGGCCATTGCCGGGCACCTGGCGCTCGGACAGCGAAAGGATGTTGATCCCCGTGGCCTCACAGATGCGCTGATAGATCGGAATCAGCGCATAGCCAAAGGCAAACATGCCCACCGTGATCACGGCCAGCTTGCCTACCATCCTGGCGTTTTCGCTGCGTCGGTTCATGGTCGCGCTCAGTGGCTCAGGACGATCATCTTGGCCATGAAGCCCACGAAGAACGTGGCGGCCACCGAGGCCAGCACCAGCGCCATGCGCAGGTTGGATTTTTTCTGTTCAGCAGTGGTCATGTCCTGGCTCCTCAGCCAACGATGCGGGTCGCCGTGGCGTCCAGCTTGGGCGGGTTTTCAAAGGTATGGAAGGGGGCGGGCGAAGGCACCTCCCACTCCAGGCCCTCGGCGCCATCCCACGGCTTCTGCGGGGCCCTGGCACCCTTGCCGCGCATGGCGGGCAGCACCACGAAGAAGAAGAAATAGACCTGCGCAAAGCCGAAGGCAAAGCCCCCGATACTGGCGAGCATGTTGAAATCGGCAAACTGCATGGGGTAGTCGGCATAGCGGCGCGGCATGCCGGCCAGCCCCAGGAAGTGCATCGGGAAGAAGGTGATGTTGAACGAAATCATCGACCACCAGAAGTGGATCTGGCCGCGTGTCTCGGAATACATCACGCCCGTCCACTTGGGCAGCCAGTAGTAGGCGCCCGCAAACATGGCAAACAGCGATCCCGCCACCAGCACGTAGTGGAAGTGCGCCACCACGTAGTAGGTGTCCTGCAACTGGATGTCGATGGGCGCCATGGCCAGGATCAGGCCCGTGAACCCACCGATGGTGAACACGAAGATGAAGCCCACGGCAAACAGCATGGGCGTCTCGAAGGTCATCGAGCCACGCCACATGGTGGCCACCCAGTTGAAGATTTTCACGGCCGTGGGCACCGAGATCAGCATGGTGGCGTACATGAAGAACAGCTGTCCGGTCACCGGCATGCCGGTGGTGAACATGTGGTGTGCCCAGACGATGAACGACAGGATGGCAATCGACGAGGTGGCATACACCATGGAGGCGTAGCCGAACAGCTTTTTCCGGGCAAACGCGGGAACGATCTGGCTGATGATGCCGAAGGCCGGCAGAATCATGATGTAAACCTCGGGGTGGCCGAAGAACCAGAAGATGTGCTGGTACATCACCGGGTCGCCACCGCCCGCAGGGTTGAAGAAGCTGGTGCCAAAATGGCGGTCGGTCAGCGTCATGGTGATGGCCCCCGCCAGCACCGGCATCACGGCGATCAGCAGGTAGGCCGTGATCAGCCAGGTCCAGCAGAACATGGGCATCTTCATCAGCGTCATACCCGGGGCACGCATGTTCAGGATGGTCACGATGATGTTGATCGAGCCCATGATGGACGAGGCACCCAGGATGTGCATGGCAAAGATGCCGGCATCCATCGAGGGGCCCATCTGCAGCGTCAGCGGTGCATACAGCGTCCAGCCTGCAGCGGGCGCGCCGCCGGGCATGAAGAACGAGCCCACCAGCAACAGCGCGGCCGGAATCATCAGCCAGAAGCTGAAGTTGTTCATGCGCGCGAATGCCATGTCCGATGCACCGATCTGCAGCGGAATCATCCAGTTCGCAAAACCCACGAAGGCCGGCATGATGGCGCCAAACACCATGATCAGGCCGTGCATGGTGGTGAGCTGGTTGAACAGCTCGGGATTGACGAGCTGCAATCCCGGCTGGAACAGCTCGGCGCGGATCATCAATGCCAGGACACCGCCCACCATCAGCATGGTGAACGAGAACAGCATGTACAGCGTGCCAATGTCCTTGTGGTTGGTGGCGAAAAGCCAGCGGCGCCAGCCGCTGGGCGCGGCGTGGTGGTGGTCACCGTGGGCGTGGCCGCCAGCGTGTGCGGGGTGGTCGAGAACTGCGCTCATATTGGATTCCTCAATGCTCTTGTCAACGCGGATCACTTGCCGCGCTGGGCCACGACTTCAGCGGGCTGCACGAGCTGACCCGTCTTGTTCGACCAGGCGTTCTTGGTGTAGCTGATCACTGCCGCCAGATCCGTGTCGCTCAACTGCTTCCAGGACGGCATGGCACCATTGGCAGCCCCGTGCAGCACAGTCTGGATCTGGAGCGCGTGGTTGGCGTCCTTCACGATGGCGGAGCCATCGAGCGCCTTGATGGAGCCCGCGCCCTTGCCATTGGCCTGGTGACAGGCTGCACAGTTGGCCGCATACACCTTCTCGCCCCGCTTGACGAGATCGTCCAGCGCCCAGACACGGGACGGATCGTCACGCTTGGCCTCGACCTTCTTCATTTCGGCCTGGACCCACTGCGAGTAGTCCTGCGCGGACAGCACCTTCACATGGATGGGCATGTAGGCATGCTCCTTGCCGCACAGCTCGGCGCACTGGCCGTAGTAGTCGCCCACCTTCTCGGCACGGAACCAGGTGTCGCGCACAAAGCCGGGAATGGCGTCCTGCTTGATGCCGAAGGCTGGCACCATGAAGGAATGGATCACGTCGTTGGCCGTGGTGATAATCCGGATCTTCTGGCCCACCGGCACCACCAGGGGGTTGTCCACCTTCAGCAGGTAGTCCGCTGGCGCATCGGCCACATTGCCGCTGTTGGACATGGCGCGGTGGCTGCTGTCGAGCGTGGAGATGAAGGACAGCCCCTCGCCTTCGCCCTTGAGGTAGTCATAGCCCCACTTCCACTGGTAACCCGTGGTCTTGATGGTGAGGTCTGCGTTGGTGGTGTCCTTTTGCGCCACCAGCACCTTGGTGGCGGGCAATGCCATGGCGATCACGATGATGAAGGGAATCACCGTCCACACCACTTCCACGGTGACAGACTCATGGAAGTTGGCCGATTTGGCCCCTTGCGATCTGCGGTGCTTCCAGATGGAATAGAACATCACCGAGAAGACGCCGATGAAGATCACCGTGCAGATGATGAGCATCATCCAGTGCAGGAAATGCTGCTCCTCTGCAATGCGCGTCACAGGAGGATGCAGGTTGAGCTGATTGACGGCAGGGCCGCCCGGCAGATCGGACACGGCATGCGCCACGCCCCCCACCCAGGCGGCAGCCAACCACAGCACAGAGGCCAGCTTGCGGGGAATGCTCTTCATGGTTCTCACTTGTTTCAGCCTCATAAATCGAAACGTCCAGCAACGCCTGCGCGGCACTGAACCACCGGCGCACCGTTGCGATGGCTGCGCCGACGTCCTGCGACAGCGCACCGGCGAACGGCACCGGAATGAAGGGAGCCAGAGAAGTCCAGGATCGGCGCGAAGCAGCAACAGCCCGCGCCGTGGCGCGCACACCGCTGCCGCACAACCCTAGGGCTGGCGCATCCTCCCCACAAGATCCCCTGCTGGCATTCGGGGCGATTGTAGCGCGCCTTGTTTTAAATCAGACCTCGCGGCGAATCACGCGATCGCAACGAGCCAATTTGCGACAAATCATTGACAAAACAGAATCAATTTGTTCTAAGGCACAGGTTTGCGCAGCATGGCGCGCATATCCTGCAGGGACACGGAGCTGTGCTCTGCCACCCGCACCCGGGGCGCGGGCTTGAAGGCATGGCCATAGACGATCTCGAACGTCAGCCCCAGGCCGCCGTCCGTCCGCGGCAGGTGTTCCTCCAGGGCCGCCAGCAGGCGTGCATGCCAACCGCGCCCACGCAGCCCGGCAAAGCGCTGCGGATGCAGGTTGGCCCCCAGTTCCCGCAACTCCTGCAGCAGGCGCTGCGCCGTGGGAAAGGTGAGCGTGATGCGCTCCATGTCCATGACCGGCTCGGCAAATCCCGCTTCGATCAGCATGTCGCCCCAATCGTGCATGTCGGTAAAGGCGTGGCCCGGCGCGGGCCAGCCCATGGCGGCATAGACGGCCCGCAGTTCACGCAGCGAATCGGGCCCCAGACACGAGAACATCAGGTAGCCATTGACGGCCAGCGCATGGTGCCACTGTGCGATCAGGGTCTGTGGATCGGGCGCCATGTGCAGCGCCATATTGGCCCAGAGCATCTGCACCGCACCCTGCGCAGGGCGTTCAAAGTGGATCGCCCCGGCCTTCCAGCGCGACACACTCCACCAGGGCTGGGCCAACGCCTTTGCAGCCCGAGCCTGCAGGGATGGCGATGTCTCCACCACGAAGCACGGCGCATCGGGATACCGCTGGCGCACCAGCGCATGGGCCTGCAGGCCGCCACGCACGGCGTCCCAGTCACACCAGGCCGCAGGGGCTTCCCGGATCCACTGCAGGCGCCCTTCCATGCGGCGCGCAACCTCCTCATGCAGCCAGGGGGAATGTGCGGGGGCCGCCGCATGCCAGCGCGCGGCGGCAACAGGATCGATGGTGGGAGGACGCTCTGACGGCATGGTACGGGGGCTCTGCAAACGGGGAAAACCGCCTATATTGACAGCATCATGCTGAGCCACCTCGCAACAGGGCTTTCCGCCAGGGTTAGACACTGGGCGGCGCACCTGCCCAGCCAGTGCGCCGTGTGCCATTCCTGGCCCGCCCGGCGGGTGTGCGATGCCTGCGCGGCACGTTTTGCCCAACCCCGCCGCCGCTGCGCAACCTGCGCCATCCCTTTGCCAGCGGGTGGGCCGCAATGCGGCGCCTGCCTGCGGCACACACCCGTGCTGACCGCCTGCATTGCGGCCGTGGACTATGGCTACCCCTGGGCTGACATCGTGGCCGAATTCAAGTTCCGCGGCGATCCCGGCTGGGCTGCCAGTCTGGCCGCGCTGCTGCGCAGCACACCCTGGGCCGAACCCGCGCTGGACGCTGCGGATCTGGTGCTGCCGGTGCCACTATCGCGCGAACGTTTGCAGGCGCGTGGCTTCAACCAGGCACTGCTGCTGGCCCGCCACCTCGCGCCAGGCAAGGCCGACGGCCGCCTGCTGCTGCGCCTGCACGATACGGCCGCCCAAAGGGGACTTCCGCGCACGCAGCGCCTGCGCAACCTGCAGGGTGCGTTGGCCGTGGACCCCCTGCGTGCCGCACAACTGCAAGGACGGCGCATCGTGCTGGTGGACGACGTGATGACCACGGGAGCCACCCTGGAAGCCGCGGCCCACGCCCTGCTGCAGGCCGGATCAGGCCCTGTCACGGGCCTGGTGCTGGCACGCACCGAAGCGCCAGCCTGATACGACTGCTTACCTCACTGGCAGTCTTTCTCACGCGAAAATACGCGCCATGTTCCACATCGTTCTGGTCGAGCCCGAAATCCCCCCCAACACGGGCAATGTGATTCGCCTGGCCGCCAATACCGGGTGCACACTGCACCTGATCGAGCCGCTGGGGTTTTCCATGGAGGACCGGCTGATGCGCCGCGCGGGGCTCGATTACCATGAGTACGCACAGGTGCTGCGCCATCCTGGCTGGACGACCTTCCTGCGCACTGCACAGCCCGACCCGCTGCGCATGTACGCGCTCACCACGCATGGGACGCAAACGGTGCACGATGCCTGTTTTCTACCCGGCGACTGGCTGGTGTTTGGCGCCGAGACGCGCGGCCTGCCTCCGGTACTGCGCGAGACCTTTGCCCCGGCGCAGCAATTGCGCCTGCCCATGGTGCCCGGCCAGCGCAGCCTGAACCTCTCCAACGCCGTCGCCGTGACAGTGTTCGAGGCCTGGCGGCAAAACAGCTTCATGGCCGCGCCAGCGCCGCAGGCCTGAACGTTACCCGCCCTGCTGCGCCTCCACGGCCTGGGGCACCTGCTCGGTGACGAAGTCCAGGAACACCTTGGTCCGCGCGGGCAGCATGCGGCGCGACGGCAGCGCCGCGTACACCGTGTAGCGCGAGTAGATCCAGCGGGGCAGCACATGGATCAGCGCCCCGCTGGCCAGGAACGGCGCCGCCAGCAGTTGGGCCACCACGGTCACGCCGACGCCATCCAGGGCAGCGCGCAGCAACAGTTCGGTGCTGACCGACTGAAGCACCACGGGCGCATCCACTTCCCGCGCCGGGCCGTCTCCGTCCAGGGGCTGCAAGCGCAGGCGGCGCCCGGCATGGGCACGCACGGCCTGGCCCGAATCGCGCAGATAGTGGTGCCGCGCCAGGTCCTCGGGCTCTTGCGGCACCCCCATGCGCTGCAGGTAGTCGGGAGAGGCGACCACGATGGCATCCCCCTGAAACAGCGTACGCGCCACCACGTTGCCATCGAAGCCTTCCGGCACCACCATGAAGGTGACATCGAATTCATCGACGCGAGCAGCAACAAAATTGTCGGTCGCAATGTCGAGCAGCAGGCGCGGATAGCGGGCGCGCCACTGCGCCATGCGGGGGGCCAGAAAGTAGGTCGCCAGCGTGGGCGGCGCCAGCACGTGCACCATGCCCTGCAGATCCCGGGTGCTGGCGGCGGTGGCCGCCTCGGCATCCTCGATGTCGTGCAGGATGGTACGCACCCGCAGCAGGTAGGCGTCGCCGGCGTCGGTCAGCGCCAGCTTGCGTGTGGTGCGCTGCAGCAATCGCGTGCCCAGGTGCTGCTCCAGTTCGGCCACCATGCGCGTGACCACGGGGGGCGACATGTCCATGGCGCGGGCCGCGGCAGCAAAGCCGCCCTCGTCCACCACGCGGGCAAAGATCTTCATGGCTTGCAGGCGGTCCATCGCTTAGCCTCCCCGTCCAGCAGTGGCCGAGCCTGGAGACGATGTATTGCAGCGCATCCACTTTCCGTGGTGCTGCAGAGTATTCGCTGCCCATGCAACTGGCACGGCCCAGGCCAGCGACCGCCGCGCAAGGGCCGCCCCGCCGCGCAGGCGGTGTCCCCCTTCCCGTAGCGCGTTGCGCGTAGAGAGAAGGGGGAAGCGGCGCAGCCGCTCAGGGGGTTGTAGCTTTATGCAGGCGCGCCGTAGCTGCGCGACAGCGACTCGGCCACACAGGCCGGTTTGTCGCCGCCCTCGCGCTCCACGGTCACCAGCCAGTTCATCTGCATGCCGTCGGGCGGCAGCGCCTCGGTGGACTGCAAGGTCAGCCGCGCACGCACCCGGCTGCCCACCGGCACGGGCGAGGTGAAACGCACCCGGTTGAGGCCGTAGTTGACGCCCATGCGCGCGCCCTCGATGGTCAGCGCCTCCTCGAAAAAGCGCGGAATCAGCGACAGCGTGAGAAAGCCATGCGCGATCGGCGCACCAAACGGCCCTGCCTTGGCGCGCTCCGGGTCCACATGGATCCACTGGTGGTCGCCCGTGGCCTGGGCGAACTGGTTGACCTGCTCCTGCGTGATGGTGATCCAGTCGGTCACGGCGACCTCCTGGCCAGCGCAGGCGTTCAATTCGGAATAGGAGCGAAAGGTTTTCATGGCCGCAATGTAGCGCCGTGACTCCGCGTGCAATGTCTGCCGGGCGACAGCCCGGCGCGCTCAGGCGTCCAGCCATGTGCAGATTCCCTGCCATTGCTCAAGGTCCCGGGCCACACGGCCCGGCGCCAGGTCAAACAGCGTCAGCCCGTGGGCAGCCAGGTGGACGTAGTTCTGCGTATTGCGCAGATAACCCAGCACTGGCAAACCCAGGCTGTCCACGAACTGGTGCAACTGCTCGGCCGCGCGGGTGCGTGTATCCACCCGCATGCCCACGATGCCGACCTGCGCGTCACCCGCCCGGCGGTGGGTGGCCAGCTGGTCCAGAAACTCGCGCGTGGCGAAAATATCGAACACGCTGGGCTGCAGCGGCACGATGATCTTGTCGGCCCGCTTGAGCACATCGCTCAGGCGCCAGCCGTGCAGGCCCGCTGGGGTGTCGAGCACCGCATGGCTGCTGCCTTTGGGCGGGCGCGCAATCATGTCGGCGCTGGCATCCCAGGTGCCAATGGGCGGCGCCGCAGGCGGGCGCAGGCCCAGCCACAGGCGCGCCGACTGCTGGCGGTCCACATCGCCCAGCACCACCGGGTGGCCCTGGCTGGCCCAGTACCCCGCCACATGGGTGGCCAGCGTGGACTTGCCCACACCGCCCTTGGGATTGGCGACTACGACCACGGGCATGACGGTCTCCTCATTTCTAAAAATTTAGCGAAACAGGCCTCTAGCGCTTATCCATAAACCGCTATTAGCTATATTTTCAATAGCACATCAAGCATGCGCCCCGCCCCGCTTCACAAAAAACAGGCCTGCGCCCACCGCCATCAGCACGCCGCCGAACACGCGGTTCTGGTTGCGCATGGCACGCGGACTTTGCATCATGCGGCGCAGGCTGCTGGCCCCGAGCGCGTAGCCGTGCATCACCGTCAGGTCAATCACCAGCGAGGTGGCGGCCATGACGAGCAACTGCATCCACAAGGGGCGCGCATCCGTCATGAACTGCGGCAGCACTGCCACCATGAAAACAATGCCCTTGGGATTGGTGGCATTGGTCAGAAACCCGGTGGCAAAGCGCCGCTGCCAGGGCCCGGCAGGCGCCGCCGCCCCGCCCTGCAGCGCATTGCCCGTGCCCGCGCGCCACTGGCTCCAGCCGATGTAGATGAGATAGCACGCTCCCAGCACCTTGACGGTGTTGAACGCCGTCTCCGACGCCAGCAACAGCGAGCCCACGCCTGCACCGGCGACCAGCAGCAGCAGCAGCAAACCCAGCTGCAGGCCCAGGATGGTCACGCTGGTGCGCCGCACACCATAGGACAGGCCATGGCTCATGGCCAGCACGGCGCCCGAACCAGGCGAGAGGGCGATCAGGCAGGACGCTGCCACAAAGGCCAGCCAGGTATGCAAGTCCATGGAAGCAACCAGAATATTCGTGGATCGGGTCGGTATCTTATCGACCCGGTGGCCCGCGCGGCACAAAAGTCCGCCCGGTGCCAAAATTGCTGCTTTGCTTGCACCGACCCCCATGCCCCATGCGCCCGACTGGCTGCACTACGCCTTTCTCTACCTGACCGCCGCCGTGCTGACGGTGCCCGTGGCACGGGCACTGGGCCTGGGCGCCATCATTGGCTACCTGGCTGCGGGCATTGCCATCGGCCCGTGGGGCTTCGGGTGGGTCAGCAATGTGCAGGACATTCTGCACTTTGCCGAGTTTGGCGTGGTGCTGATGCTGTTCCTGGTGGGCCTCGAACTCCAGCCCTCTCGGCTGTGGAGCCTGCGCAGGCCCATCTTTGGACTGGGCACGGCGCAGGTGCTCGGCTGCACACTGCTGCTGTGCGGCGCAGCCCTGCTTGCGGGCCTGCCCTGGCGCGTGGCGCTGGTGGGCAGCCTGGGGCTGGCGTTGTCGTCCACCGCCATTGCCCTGCAGTCGCTGGCTGAACGCAACCTGCTGCGCACCAGCAGTGGCGAGTCGGCATTTTCCATCCTGCTGTACCAGGACATTGCGGCCATCCCCATCCTGGCGCTGGTGGCAGTGCTGGGCACGGCCAGTGCAGCGGGCGCAGCCCACACACCCGGCGCGGCCGCACTCGAAGCCCTCAAGGTGGTAGGCGTCGTCGCCGCCATCGTGCTCGGCGGGCGCCTGCTGCTGCGCCCGCTGCTGCGCTGGATTGCGCGCAGCCGCACGCCCGAGATCTTTACCGCGGCAGCGCTGCTGCTGGTGGTCGGCATTGCCTACCTGATGGTGCTGGTGGGCCTGTCGATGGCGCTCGGGGCCTTTCTGGCCGGTGTGCTGCTGGCCGAAAGCGAATTCCGGCGCGAGCTGGAGACCGATATCGAGCCCTTCAAAGGCCTGCTGCTGGGGCTGTTCTTCATTGCCGTGGGCATGAGTATCGACTTTGGCGCCATGCTGCGCGCACCGCTGACCGTGGCGCTGCTGCTGGTCGGCTTTGTGCTGCTCAAGAGCGTGGTGATTTATGCGCTGGCGCGGGCCGTGAAAATTCCGTACCAGGAGCGCCCGGTCTTCACGCTGCTGCTGGCGCAGGGCGGGGAATTCGCCTTCGTGGTGTTTCAGGCCGCCGCAGGCGCCGGGGCGCTGCCGGGCGGCATGGCCTCGCTGCTGATCGGCGCGGTGGCGCTGTCCATGCTGTGCACGCCGCTGCTCCTGGTGCTGCTCGGCCGCTTCGTGCTGCCGCGCTACGCCGCCACGCTGCGCACACCGCCCGAGGGTGAAATCTCCGAACCGCAGACGGCGCCCGTGCTCATTGCCGGGTTCGGCCGCTACGGGCAGATCGTGGCGCGCGTGCTGCTGGCCCAGGGCATTCCTGCCACGGTGCTGGACCACAGCGTGGACATCCTGGAAGTGGCGCGCACCTTTGGCTACCGCGTGTTCTACGGCGACGCCACGCGCCTGGACCTGCTGCGCATGGCCGGTGCCGCGCAGGCGCGCGTGCTGGTGCTGGCGGTGGACACACCGAGCGCATCACTCAAGATTGCGGCGCTGGCGCGCGAGCATTTTCCGCACCTCAAAATCGTGGCGCGCGCCCGCGACCTCACGCACTGGAACGAGCTGCGCGACCTGGGCGTCGAGCAGGTGCAGCGCGAAGTGTTCGAGTCCAGCCTGGTCAGCGCGCGCAGCGTGCTCGAACACATGGGACTGGAAGCCGCCGAGGCCGACGCGCTGCTGGCGCGCTTTCGCCAGCACAACATTGCGCTGGCCGACCGCATGTACCCGCACCACAAGGACCAGGCCCGCATGATCGCCGTGGCCCGCGAAGGCCGCAGCCAGCTGGCCGA
>JAMLIQ010000067.1 GCA_023954095.1 Burkholderiaceae bacterium
GGGCGTGTTCGAGCCGCGCGACCTGGAACTGTGTTCGCGCCTGGGTCTGTGGCATGCCGTGCACTGCGACGAACAGATCGACTGGCTGGCCGCGCACAAGACGCAGGTGCCGCACCGCGTTTTCCTGAAGATGAACTCGGGCATGAACCGCCTGGGTTTTACGCCGCTGCGCTACCGGAGCAGCTGGGCGCGGCTGTCTGCCTTGCCGCAGGTGGACGAAATCTCGCTCATGACGCATTTCTCCGATGCCGACGGCCCGCGCGGCATTGCGCACCAGATGGCGGCGTTTGCCACCGCCACGCAGGACCTGCCCGGTGAGCGCAGCGTGTGCAACAGCGCCGCCACCCTGCGCCACGCCCAGGATGCGGGCGTGCGCGCCGACTGGGTGCGCGCAGGCATCGTGCTCTATGGCAGCGCGCCCGACTTTCCTGAACACAGCAGCGCCCACTGGGAGGTGCAGCCCACCATGACGCTGTCGACCCGCCTGCTGGCCGTGCAGGAACTGCAGGCGGGCGACACCGTGGGCTACGGCTCGCACTTCACCGCCGAGGGGCCCCTGACCATTGGCGTGGCCGCCTGCGGCTATGCCGACGGCTACCCGCGCCATTGCGATACCGGCACCCCCGTGCTGGTGAACGGCGTGCGAACCCGCCTGGTGGGCCGCGTGAGCATGGACATGGTCACCATCGACCTGACGCCGCTGCGGCGCGCCGGCCTGGACGCGGGCTTTGGCAGCGAAGTCACCCTGTGGGGCCGCGCGGGCAGCGGCGCCGTGCTGCCCATCGACGAGGTGGCGCAGGCGGCGGGCACCGTGGGCTATGAGCTGATGTGCGCGCTGGCCCCGCGCGTGCCTGTGGCAGTGGACTGAACATGGCCCACCCGCGCAGCGCCCGCACAAACAAATCCACCTGGCGCGCGGTGCGCATGCCGCACCAGGACATCGCGCGCACGCTGCACCAGCGCTACCACCTGCGCCTGCATGGACTGTGCATTGGCAGCTTCACGCTGCTCCTGATGTGGGCCAGCGCCCACCTGCAGATGCGGCTGGGTGTTGAATCCCTGGCCCTGCGCTACCTGGCGACCCTCACCGTGGGCTATCTGGGCTACCTGCTGGTGCTGCGCGTCTGGGCGGCGCGGCTGCTGCGCAGGCGCACCGCCCAGGACAGCGGCTTTGATGTCGATCTGCCCGACATCGACTGGCCCAGCGGCAGTCCATCCGGCGGGGGCGATTTTGCCGGAGGCCTGGGCAGGTCAGCCGATGGCGGCGCGCTGGGCGATGTGGCAGGCGGCACACTGGAAGCAGTCGGCAGTGCCGACGAGGGTGCCATCGTCGTGGTGCCCATCGTGGCGATCTTTCTGATCGGCTCGGCCGTGCTGCTGGGCGCCGGTTCGCTGGCCATGGCGTTCTTTGGCTGGGACGCCCTTCTGGCTGTGGCGGTCGAACTGGCCTTTTCGGTCGCCACCGCCCGCGCCGCCATGGGCGTGGAACGCGAGGGCTGGCTCAGCGCCGCCGTGCGCCTGACCTGGAAACCGCTGCTCGGCGCCCTGCTGTGCGCTGTGCTGCTGGGCGCTGCCATCGACCATTTCCTGCCGCAGGTGGATTCGCTGCCCGAGGCCGTGCGCCTGCTGCGCCACAAGTGAGCGGGAGGCTCGCCCGCCAGGCCCAGCGCGAAGGGCGCACCCGTGAAGCGCAACACCTCGCGCAGCGTGTGCAGACCATGGGCACAGGCCGCTGCCTGCGGCGCGCCAGCCGATGCCCAGGCTTGGCGGAACACTTCTTCCAGCATACGGCCCAGGGCCTGCTGCGAATCGTGCAGGCCGTACTTCAGCGCAAAGGCCGCATTCACCCAGGTGATGGCCCCTGCGTCGCCACTCTGCATGAGCCCGACGGGCACGCGGTCCAGCAGCAAAGACAGCGCCCCAGCATCCTGCGGCAAGCTCGATCTCGCCAGCCCCAAGGCGCCCCATATAGAAGCGCCGCAGGTTGTCGGCGTACGCCTCCCCCATGTGGACATGCCCTGCATGTTCCGGAAAAAACGCAGGAAGATGTCATTCCAGACCTTGGTGCGGTCCTGTTCGTCAAACAGGCACATGGCAATACCCAAACCGTAGAGCATCTGCCCCAGAGAAGCAATCCGGTCGGTGGTACGGTCATTCATGGCGGGCTTGCTCGCGCAGTGCGCCGATCTTGGGCCATTGCGCACGCGAACCAGGCGCTTTCACTCCCGGGGCTGCCCGAATTCCTTGGCACCTTTGCCGCCACGCCACACGCCGTTTACCGGCGCTTGACGCAGCGCGCCCAAGATGAACGCCAAATGCAACTTTCTTGTTCCACGATGCCCCGCATTCACCGTTTTCTTTGGCTCAGCCTGCTCGGACTGTCGGGACTCTGGCTGTTCAGCGATGGCACGGCCCTGTCCAGCCTGCAGGGCTTTTTCCCCTGGCGCGCCCTGCTGATCCAGTACACCGGCGTGCTGGGCCTGGGCGTGATGAGCCTGGCCATGCTGCTGGCCGTGCGCCCTGTGCTGCTGGAGCCCTGGCTGGGCGGGCTGGACAAGATGTACCGTCTGCACAAGTGGCTGGGCATTGCGGGGCTGGGGCTGTCCGTGGGGCACTGGCTGCTGTCCGAAGCGCCCAAATGGCTGGTGCGCGCGGGCTTGCTGGAGCGCCCCCAGCGCGGGCGCGGCCCACAGATCGAAGGGCTGGAGGCCTGGCTGCGCGGCCTGCGCGATCCGGCCGAGGGACTGGGGGAATGGGCCTTTTATGCCGCCGTGCTGCTCATGGTGCTGGCGCTGGTGCGGCGCTTTCCGTACAAGCGCTTCTTCCAGACGCACCGGTTCATCGCCGTGGCTTACCTGGTGCTGGTGTTTCACGCCGTGGTGCTGATGCGCTTTGACTACTGGGGCACCCCGCTGGGCTGGTTGATGGGCGCCCTGATGGCCGGGGGCAGCGTGGCCGCCGTGTGGGTACTGCTGCGCCGCGTGGGCGCACAGCGCCAGGTGGCAGGCGAGGTGCAGTCCGTGGTGCGCCACGACCGCCTGCAGGTGGTGGAGGTGGCGATTGCCCTCAAGGGCCGCTGGGCCGGACACGACGCCGGGCAGTTTGCCTTTGTGACGCTGCACGCGGACGAGGGGCCGCACCCCTACACCATCACCTCGGCCTGGCAGGATGACGGCCAGATCACCTTCATCATCAAGGCGCTGGGCGACTACACCGCCACGCTGGCCGAGCGCGTGCAGGTGGGCGATGTGGTGCGCATCGAGGGGCCGTACGGTCGCTTCAACTTCGAGGGCCGCCAGCGCCGCCAGATCTGGGTGGGCGCGGGCATTGGCATCACCCCGTTCATCGCACGCATGAAGGCGCTGGCGCAGCAAGCCGACGGGCGCGAAATCGACCTGTTCCACACCACGGCGGTGTACGACCCGCACGCCATCGGCCTTTTGGAGCGCGACGCCCGCGAGGCCGGGGTAGGCCTGCATGTGCTGTGGGATGAGCGCGACGGCCTGCTGAATGCCCAGCGCATTGCCGATACCGTGCCGCAATGGCGGGAGGCCGATGTCTGGTTCTGCGGCCCTGCCGGGTTTGGTCAGGCCCTGGAGCAAGGCCTGCAGACCCTGGGTCTGCCCGCAGAGCGCCTGCACCGCGAGCTGTTTCAGATGCGCTGAGGCGGCGCGCGAGGGACTTGTTCAGCCTTGCCGCCCTGCCCCGGCCCCCAGCCGCCGGGCACGCTCCAGCCAGCGCTGGCGCCGCGCGGCATCTGCCGTGCGCACCGGCCCAAAACTCTGCACACGCACGGGCCGGATACCGCTGAACTCCAGGATGGTCTTCTTCATCTGGTGGTGGCCCGGCATGTGCTGCACCCAGCGGTAGTACCAGGGCGGTGAATCCATGGTCACCAGCAATTGCGCCGAACGGCCGGCCAGCAGCCGATCCCACAGCGATGATCCCTGCCGGTACTTGAAAGCAAAGCCCGGCAGGAACACACGGTCGATGAACCCCTTGAGCAAGGCAGGCATGGCACCCCACCAGGTCGGATAGACCCAGACCAGGTGCTCGGCCCAGCTGATCTGTGCCTGCGCGGCCTGCAGGTCAGGCTCCAGCGCTTGCTCCCCCCGGTAACCCGTGCGCAGGATCGGATCGAACGCCAGCGCCCCCAGATCCAGCAGGCGCACCTGCGCCCCGGCCGCTTGCGCGCCTTCCTTGTACGACTGCGCCAGGGCCGCGCTGAGGCTGTCTGCCGATGGATGGCCCAGGATGACCAAAATGCGTTGCGCCACGTGAACACCTTGAAGTTGCGATGTCCGCCATCGTCACCTTGTCCCACGGGGCAGAGTCAAGCGCCTTGGCTGCTCCAGCACTTGTTGACCATGCTGCGAAATCGCAGGCTGATCTCGGGTTGCAGCGCGGCCACGATGGCGTGGTCGGGGTCGGCGGCATCGATGGGGCTGGGCCTTTCCATCGGATGGTCGCCACCCACGGCAATCAGCATCATGTCGGGCTGCTCGGGCCGCTCTGGCACGTGGCGGGTGACCACCGCCATGTACCCACTGGCCAGGCGGACGATGCTGCCCGCGTGGTAGGTGCCAAAGCAGTCGGCAATCGCTTGCACCTTGCGCGTGTCGTACCAGGTCCCGGCGTGCTGGCGCAGATCGTCAAGGACGGACAGGCTCAGCTTGCGCTCCCGGTAGGGGCGGGGGCGCAGCATGGCCGCATACCCATCGGCCACCGCCACCAAGGCCCCGGCCGCGCTGCCGTCCAGACACAGGCCCTGCGGATACCCGCTGCCGTCCATGCGCTCATGGTGATCCTGCACCGCCCGCAGCCACAACGCGTCGCGCACACCCAAGCCGTCCAGCATCTGCACACCTCTGTCCGGGTGCTCGCGCACCAACGTGCGCTGCTCTTCATCCAGAGACGCCGCCTGGCCCAGCGCCTGGCGCAAGGCCAGGGCCCGGAGGTCGTGTGACAAGGCCGCGGCCACGAGCGAGATGCGGTCTGCATCACTCCAGCCCTCGCTGCGCGAGAGCACCGCCACCACAATGCCGACCAGAACATGGTGCAGCACAGAGTACGGATGGTGCTGGTCCAGATAGGCCTGCGCGAGCGCGGCGTGGTGGTCCTCGTCGCAACATGCGATGAGCGTCTGTGCCAGTGCCTGGACCTTGAAGGTGAACGAGGGCAAGCCCTGGTCCTGCAGCAGGACACGCTCCATGTCGGTCATGGTGTCCGCCAGCACCTCCATGCGCTGGAACACGGGTTCATGGCGGCGCACGCCTTTGCCCTGGGTGGTCGCCACTATCTTGAACCCGGCTTGCTGCAGGCGCTCGGCGCTGTCTTCGCGGTACACCGTGGAGCCGCGCGCCAGCAGCAACTGCCCATGCTCGTCGAAGATGTCCACGCGCGTTGGCAACCCCACCCGAACATCCAGCGGGTCCACAGGAACGAGTGGCGGAGCGCTCATGGCGCGATTGTGAACCTGTATGCCCCATTGTGGGTATGCCACTGTTGCGCCTAGGGCAGACCCTCATTCACGCCCGTGCATGGCTGCTCCATGCTGGTGTCTGCGCGCCGCCCGACCTGGCGGCAGCCCTCGCTTCCATACCCTCTTCCTGTCCCCCACAGTCCCCAGATGCGGTGCTGACGCTGCAGCAGCGGCGCCTGCAGCAGATCGCTGATAGCGGGCATCTTCGGCTTCAGAGCAGCGCTTTGCGGTGCACCGGCTCAAAATCGACCAGTCTTTTGTGCGCCGCATGGGCAGCAGCGCGCACGACGAAGGCATCGTGCGCGCCATCAGCGACATGGCCCCACTGCCTGGGCCTGCAGGTGGTGGCCGAGGGTGTGGAGGACGCGGCCATGCTGCACAGGCTGCAGGGCTTTGGCTGTGAGTTCGGCCAGGGTTTTCACTGGTCACCCGCGTTGCCGATCGACGAGTTCACGGCTTTCTTGCGCAAACACCAGGACTCTTCCACTGGGTCTTTGTCAGAACCCAAGAATTTGATAGCTTGAAGCGCCTCATACAGAAGCCCCGGAGCCACTTTTGCCTGATGAGGCACATATCTCAGACCCCCTCTCCTCTTGCGGAAGAGCGCTAATCCCGAGCGCCGCTATTTGCTCAGAAACTGATGTCCATCTCTGAGACATGTCACCAATCAGGCCCTTTTGACTGTTTTTTGCTCTCGTGCCTGCGGGGTGAAGATTCGCCCGTCGGCGCCCCACCCGCGCACGGGCGGATGCCGCTGAACCCCAGGATGGTCTTTTGCATCTGGAGGTGGCCCGGACCGCGCTGCACCCAGCGGCAATACCACGGCGGGGTGTCCATGGTCACCAGCGGTTCTGCCGAACGGCCCGCCAGCAGCCTGTCCCAGCGCGATGAGCCCTGGTGGTGCTTGAAGGCAACGCCCGGCAGGAAAACACGGTCGATAAGCCCCTTGAGCAAGGCCGGCATGGCCGCCCCACCAGGCGGGGTAGACCCACACCAGGCGCCCGGCCCGCGCACAGGCTGTCGGCCGATGGATGGCCCAGGATGACCAGAATACGTTGGCGCGCCACGGAATTTCCTTTCAGTCAAAGAAAGGGATGGTCACCTTGCCCTGCGGGACAGAGTCAAGCGCCCGCTGCCAGCTCCTGTTTCGAGGGATCGAGGGGTATGCTGCAGGCGCTCGGGGTGACCGGCGCGCGCACCGCGTCACAGGCATGCAGCTCCGCCTCCAGGCTGGCCAGCTGGCGGTCCAGCGCCTGCAGGCGCTGCAGCTCGCGGGCCACGCTGGCGCGCCGGCCGGCCACCAGCGCTGCCATGCGCGCCCAGCCAGCGGGCGTGTGCATGGCGTGCAGGCCGTCGAGTTCAGACAACCGGAACCCCAGGGCCTGCGCCTGGCGAATCAGCCGCACACGGGCCAGGTCGCTCTCGCCATACTGCCGGTAGCTGCCCGCCCGCGCCACGGTGCCGAGCAGGCCCCGCGCCTCGTACAGGCGAATGGCCTTGGGCGTCGTCTCCGCAAGGCGCGCCAATTCTCCAATGCGCATCGCGCTGCTCCTTGTCGCATTCCTGCATTGTGCTATGTACTTGATAGCTTATAGCGCTTGCCAAATAAGCGCTGGAGCCGAATTTTGCAATAATTCCGGCATACCCCACCTGGCCCCTCCACCCCCCAGACCATGCCCCAGTTTGCCGCCAACCTGAGTTTGATGTACACCGAGCTGCCGTTTCTGGAACGCTTTGCCGCTGCGGCACGCGATGGCTTTGCCGCAGTGGAATACCTGTTCCCCTACGCATGCGATGCGCGCGAGCTGGCGGCCCGGCTGCGCGACCTGGGCCTGCGCCAGGTGCTGTTCAACGCGCCCCCGGGCGGCGGCGACCGGGCGGCGATGGCGTCAGCCTGGGACGCGGGCGAGCGCGGCACCGCCGCCCTGCCGGGGCGCGAGGCCGAGTTTCGGGCCGGGGTGCGCGAGGCATTGCGCTATGCCGAGGCACTCGATTGCCCCCACATCCACCTGATGGCCGGATGCATCCCCGAAGGCGCAGACCGGGCCGCGCCGCAAGCCTGCTACGTGGAAAACCTGCGCTGGGCCGCGCACGCGGCCGGTGCGCAGGGGCGCCTGGTGCTGATCGAACCCATCAACCTGCGCGACATGCCAGGCTACTTTCTGCACCGCCAGGCCCAGGCGCACGCGCTGCTGGACGCCGTACAGTCCCCCCACCTGAAAGTGCAGATGGACCTGTACCACTGCCAGATCGCCGAAGGCGATGTTGCCACCCGGCTGCGCCGGTACCTGCCCACGGGGCGCGTTGCCCACCTGCAGATCGCCGGAGTCCCCGAACGCCAGGAGCCCGATCGGGGCGAACTGCACTACCCCTACCTGTTCGAGCTGATCGATGCGCTGGGCTACACCGGCTGGATCGGCTGCGAGTACCGCCCCGCCGCAGGCACCACGCAAGGCCTGGGCTGGCGCGACCGTGCGCGCCAGGGCCAAACCCCGGGAGCCACATCGGTACGCGAGACTGCGTAAGGGAATTCGTGAATCAATGTAACAAGCGAACTCGCTTAGAGTCGTTGACGTTACGGAAGCCTTCGTAATGGACATTCACGTCAGGAGACCCCCGCATGGCCACAGCCAACAACCGATCCGTCGCACGCCGTGTTACCACCCTGGCCATTGCCCTGGTGGCCCTGGTGCTGGTATTGGTGGGGCTGGCCATTTCGGTGCTGACCGAGCGCAGCACGCGCGCCCAGGTGGTGCGCAGCGTAGGGGACACCGCACGCAGCGTGGCCCAGTCGCTGGACGCGGCCGACGCCACCAACCGCGAACTGGTGCATCTCAACATGACGGGGTTTCAGCGCTATTTTGAAGCCACCATGCAGCTCGACGAGGGCACGGGCGAACTGCGCAGCTACGGCGGTCTGGTCAATGAAGACTACAGCCCGGTGGACAAGTTCACCAAGGAAACCGGCGGCATTGCCACCGTGTTTGCGCGCAAGGGCAACGATTTCGTGCGCATCACCACCTCGGCCAAGAACGCCCAGGGGCAGCGCAACATGGGCACCCTGCTGGAAGCCGGGCCTGCGCTGGACAAGGCGCGCGCAGGCGAGCCCTACACCGGCCGCATCGTGGTGGAGGGCAAGCCTTACATGGGCTACTACCTGCCCGGCAAAGACGGGGCGGGCAAGGTGATTGCGCTGCTGTTCATCGGCAACGACATCAGCGTGTTCGAGGGCATGCTGGAGAAACAGGTGGCCCAGACCAAGTTCTTCGAAAACGGCGGCGCCTATGTGATCGACCCGCGCAGCGGTCTGGACGAGGCCGTGTTCGTGGCCCACCCCACCGCACGCGGCAAGAAGGTGCTGCAGACCTACCCCCAATCCCGGGCGTTCTTCGAAGCCCTGTCGGCATCGCCCGACGGCTTTGTGCGCGAGGCGGCCGACGTCCTCGATGGCGCGGCCAAGGACCCATGGGCCCTGGTGCGCAAGACCCAGGCCGACGGCTGGTGGGTGGTCGCCGAAGTGCCCGACAGCGAGGCCATGGCCAGCCAGTTCCAGGTGATGCTGGCCGTGTGGGGCATGATGGCCGTGGCCGTGGCGCTGCTGGCCGCCGGCTTGTTCGTCATGCTGCGCCGCGGCGTCAGCCAGCCCTTGCGCCAGTTGACCCAGGCGGTCACCCTGGTGGCCCAGGGCGACCTGACGCAGGCCTTCCACACCACGCAGCGCGACGAGATCGGCGCGCTGGTGCAGGAAGTGGATGCCATGCGCCTGCGCTACCTGGAGATGCTGCAGGAAGTGCGCACAGCCGTGGACAACATCAACACTGCCAGCGCCGAGATCGCCAGCGGCAACCAGGACTTGTCGGCCCGCACGGAACAGACGGCCAGCAGCCTGCAGACCACGGCGCAGAGCATGGAGGAACTCACCGCCACGGTGCGCCAGTCGGCCGACGCGGCCCGCCAGGCCAACCAGCTGGCCGGCTCTGCGGCCGAAGTGGCGGCGCGCGGCGGCCAGGTGGTGGGCGAGGTGGTGGCCACCATGGGCGAGATCAACCAAAGCTCGCGCCGCATTTCCGACATCATCGGCGTGATCGACAGCATCGCCTTCCAGACCAACATCCTGGCGCTCAACGCCGCTGTGGAAGCCGCCCGCGCGGGCGAGCAGGGCCGGGGCTTTGCCGTGGTGGCCAGCGAGGTGCGCAACCTGGCCGGGCGCAGCGCCGAGGCCGCGCGCGAGATCAAGCAGCTCATCGGCGCATCGGTCGAGAAGGTCGAGTCGGGCGCACGCCTGGTGCAGAACGCCGGCACCACCATGGACGAGATCGTGGGCTCGGTGCAGCGCGTGGGCGACATCATTGGCGAGATCACAGCAGCCGCGTCCGAGCAGTCCGAGGGCATCAGCCAGGTCAACACGGCGGTCAACCAGCTCGACCAGATGACGCAGCAGAACGCGGCGCTGGTGGAGCAATCGGCGGCAGCGGCGCAGAGCATGCGCGACCAGGCGCAACGCCTGTCCGGCGCGGTGCAGGTCTTCAAGCTGGGGGCTCCCGGCCACGGCGCCCTCCCTGCGATGGGCGCGCCGCAGCAGCACACCGCCATCGCGCTGGCACAAGGTGTCGGAATCGACCTGGACCAGGCCATCCAGGCCCACGCCGAATGGCGCAGCCGCCTGCGCACGGCGGCGCAGAACCAGGACACGCTGGACGCAGACACCATTGCCCGGGACGACTGCTGCGACCTGGGCCACTGGCTGCATGGCGGCGCGGGGGCGCAATACGGCAACCGGCCCAGCTTCGTGGCGCTGCTCGACAGGCACCGCGCATTCCACGCCATTGCCGGCCAGATCGCCGGGCACATCAATCGCGGCGCCTACGCCGAAGCCGAAGAAGCGCTGTCGGGCAACACCCCCTTCTCACGCGCCTCCAGCGAGGTCGGGGCCGCCATCGTGCGCTTGCGCACCGAACTCCAGGCAGGCCGGTAAGACGCCGCCCCAGGCAGGGGCGCCCGACACGCAGGGTTGTTGACAGGCTGCAACGCCGGAGACCGCGCGCTGCGGTAACAATCGGGGTCCATGACCTTCAACGTTCCCACCCTGCTGCTGATAATCGTCCTGGCCTCGGGGCTGATGGCGCTGGCCATGATGACGGTCGCCTGGGGGGAACGCCATGAGGGGCTGCAGCTCTGGGCTGCCGGACTGGGCATCAACGCGCTGGCCTATGTGTTCTTCGGCCTGCGCGGCGCCATCAGCGAGCCCCTCTCCATCGTCCTGGGCAACGGTCTCACTTCGATTGCCCTGAGCTATATGCTGGCAGCCGTGCTGCGCTTCCACGGGCGCGCCTTGCACTGGCCCCTGCTGTGGCTGCCGACGCTGCTCCTGTCCGCGGCCCTGCTGCTCCTGCTGGACCACTTTCATCTGCGCGTGGTCGTCGCCAGCCTGGTGCTGGCAGGGCAGTCGGCCGCCATCCTGGCCGCGCTCTACACCCGCCGCCGCAGCACGATCGGGCGCGGCGTGCTGCTGGTCATGGCAGGCATGGGCATGGCGGTGCTGGTGATGCTGCTGCGCACCTTCGCGGGCGTCACCGGCACCTTGAACGCCGAGTCATTTCTGCAAGGCAGCGCCCTGCAGGGGCTGACTTTTGTCACCACGCTTGCGGTATTGCTGGTGGCCTCGCTGGGCTTTGTCTTCATGACCAAGGAGCGCGCCGACGAGGCCAACCGCCGCCTGGCTGCGCTGGACGAACTGACGGGCGTGGCCAACCGCCGCTCCATCATCGCGGCCCTCGACCGGGACGTGGGGCGCGCCATCCGCACCCACGAGTCGATGGCCGTGATGATGGTGGACATCGACCATTTCAAGCGTGTGAACGACACCTACGGCCACCTGGCGGGCGACCAGGTGCTGCGCTGCGTCGTGGACGTGATCCAGCACCGCATTCGCGCACAGGACATCGTAGGCCGCTACGGCGGCGAAGAGTTCCTCGTGGTGCTGGCCGACACCAGTGCCCAGGGTGCCCGGCAACTGGCCGAGCAACTGCGCGCCGCTGTGCAGGCCACGCACTGTGCCTACAGCGGCGAAAGCATTGCCGTGACCGTCAGCGTGGGCGTTTTCGGCGGGCGCCTGGAGCCGGGCGACAGCTGGGACCAGCTCATCCATGCGGCCGACATGGCGCTCTACCGTGCCAAGCAGGACGGCCGCAACCGGGTGGAGACGGTGGAGGCCCTGGGCCGCGTGACCCGCCAGGGCGTGGCTGGCAGCACGCCGGAGACCTGCCCTTCCTCGCTGGTTTAAGACAGCCGCTGGCGCTTGTGTTGGAATCAGGGTTCTGTGCACTCCGAGGAGCCTTGCGATGAACGCCCGAATTCCTGACCACACCCTGCAGAGCGCACCCGCGCTGGAGCGCATCGGCCAAGTGTGGGACGAAAGCATCCTGCCGCAGCTCACCGACTACATCCGCATCCCCGCCAAATCACCCCTGTTTGCCCCCGACTGGGAGCAGCAGGGCTTGCTCGACACCGTGGTGCGCAATGCCGCCACCTGGGTCGAAGACCAGAAGGTGGCCGGCCTCACGCTGGAAGTGGTGCACCTGCCGGGCCGCACGCCGGTGCTGTTCTTCGAGATCGCGGCCACGCGCGCCGCCAGCCCCCAGACGGTGCTGATGTACGGCCACCTGGACAAACAGCCCGAGTTTTCCGGCTGGCGCGCCGACCTCGGCCCCTGGACGCCCCAATATGAAGACGGCAAGCTCTACGGACGCGGGGGTGCCGACGACGGCTACGCGGTATACGCCAGCATTGCCGCCGTGCAGGAACTGCAGCGCCAGGGCGTGCCGCACCCGCGCATCGTCGGCCTCATCGAAACCAGCGAGGAAAGCGGCTCGCGCGACCTGCTGCCCTATATCGACGCACTGAAAACCCGCCTGGGCGAGGTGGCCCTGGTGGTGTGCCTGGATTCGGGCGCGGGCAACTACGACCAGCTCTGGCTCACCACCAGCCTGCGCGGCATGGCCAGCGGCACGCTGAAGGTGGAGATCCTCACCGAGGGCATCCACTCCGGCGACGCCTCGGGCCTGGTGCCGTCCAGTTTCCGCATCATGCGCCAGGTGCTCGACCGGCTCGAAGACAGCGCCACCGGCCGCCTGCTGCCCGCCAGCTTCCATTGCGAGGTACCGGCCGAGCGGCTGGCGCAGGCGCGCGCCACGGCGGCCATCCTCGGCGAGGAGGTATACCGGCGCTTCCCCTGGGCGCACCATGACTGCGGCGGCTCGACCATCGTCGCCCTGCCTACGACGACCGACCCGGTGCAGGCCCTGCTCAAGCGCACCTGGGAGCCCACGCTCAGCGTGACCGGCGCCGAGGGTTTTCCGGCCCTGCAGGATGCGGGCAACGTGCTGCGGCCCTATACCGCCTTCAAGCTGAGCCTGCGCCTGCCGCCGCTGGTGGACGCCGCGCAGTGCGTGCAGGAGATGAAGGCACTGCTCGAAGACAACGCCCCCTACCAGGCCCAGGTGACCTGGGAGAGCGCCAGCGGCGCCAACGGCTGGAACGCACCCGAGACGGCGCCCTGGTTCGCCCAGGCGCTGGACGCGGCGAGCCAGGCGCACTTCGGCGCGCCCTGCGGCTTCATCGGCCAGGGCGGCACCATCCCGCTCATGGGCATGCTCAGCCAGGGCTTTCCGCAGGCGCAGATGATGGTGTGCGGCGTCCTCGGCCCCAAAAGCAACGCGCACGGCCCGAACGAGTTTCTGCATGTGCCCTACGCCAAGAAGCTCACTGCGGCTGTGGCGCAGGTGATCGCAAGCCTCCCCTGATAAATTTCAAGCTTTTTTGGCCTACAGCGCTTATGTATCCGGCGCCAACAGCTATCAAACAAATAGCAAAATCATGCGCATTCTGCTCGCCGAAGATGAACCCGCCCTGGCCAACTGGCTGGTGCAGGCGCTGCGCCAGTCGGATTTTCAGGTGGACTGGGTCAACGACGGGCGGCTGGTGGCGCCCAGCCTCAAGGCCTCGCGCTACGACGCGCTGATCCTCGACCTGGGGCTGCCCGGGCGCGACGGCCACGACGTGCTCGACGGCCTGCGCGATGCCGGGCACGGCCTGCCGGTGCTGATCCTCACCGCGCGCGACTCGCTCATGGAGCGCGTGCACACCCTCAAGGCCGGGGCCGACGACTTTCTGGCCAAGCCCTTCGAGCTGGCCGAACTCGAAGCCCGCTTGCTGGCCCTGGTGCGCCGCGCGCGCGGCAGCGAGCACCCGCGTTTTGCCTGCGGCCCGCTGTTGTACGACCCGGTCGGCCAGCAACTGCTGTTGCGCCACCAACCGCTCAAGCTCACCCCGCGCGAACATGCGCTGCTGCGCACCCTTGTGCAGCACAGCGGTGAGCCCCTGTCCAAGCGCGACCTCCTCGAGCGCGTGTTTGCCGACGAGATCGATGTGCAACCCGAAGCCATGGAAGTGCTGGTGCACCGGCTGCGCAAACGCCTGGAAGGCAGCGGCGTGCGCATCAGCACCCTGCGCGGCCTGGGCTATGTGCTGGAGCCCGACAGCACCTCACCGCCGCCCGCACCATGACGCGCTGGGCCCACTGGAGCCTGCGGCGCACGCTGCTGGTGGTGCTGCTGCCGGGCCTGCTGGCGGTCATGGGGCTGGAGATCGTGGTGAGCTGGCGCAATGCGCTGGCCGCCGCCAACGCGGCGTTCGACCGCTCGCTGCTGGGCGCTATCAAGGCCATGGACGCCAACATTTCCACCGCCAGCGGCGGCCTGTCGGTAGAGCTGCCCTACCGCATGCTGGAGTTCTTTGAACTCACCGCCAGCGGCCAGGTGTTCTACCGCGTGGCCAGCGGCGACGGCCTGGTGGAAATCGGCGACGCCCTGCTGCCCGCGCCCCCCCGGCCCCTGGAAGACGCCGTGCCCCAGTTCCACGACGCCGACTACTTCGGCATCCCCGTGCGCGTGGGCACCTACGCGCGCCAGCTGGACCGCCCGCTGTCGCAAGGCTCGCACTCCAGCCGCGTCATCATCCAGGTGGCCGAAACGCTGGAAAGCCGCCAGGATTTCACCCGCCGCCTGGTGTGGGAAACCGTGGCGCGCGATGCTCTTTTGCTGGCCAGCGCCCTGGCCCTGGTGGTGCTGGCCGTGCACGCCGGCCTGCGCCCCTTGCAGCGCCTGCGCACCGACATGGCCCAGCGCCGCAGCGACGACCTCACCCCCATCCACGCGGACCAGGTGCCGCAGGAAGTGCAGCCGCTGGTGGACGCCATCAACCAGCACACCCAGCGCTACCAGCAGGTCTTGCACGACCGGCGCCAGTTCATCGACGACGCCTCGCACCAGCTGCGCACCCCGCTGACCACGCTGGCCACGCAGGTCGGCTTTGCGCTGCGCGAAACCGACCCGGCGCACCGGGAACTGGCCCTGCAGGCCATCAAGACCCAGGTGGACGACGCCATCCGCCAAACCAACCAGATGCTCGCCCTGGCCCGCGCCGATGCGCTGGAAATGCAGGTCGAACCCCTGGACCTGCACGCCCTGGCCGAGCGGGTGACCCGCCGCCTGTGGCCGCTGGCGCGCCAGCAAGGCATCGACCTGGGGCTGGAACCACTGGGCACCGAGCCCACGCAGGCCCGGGGCCATGGGGCGCTGCTCGAAGAAGCCCTGGCCAACCTGCTGCACAACGCGCTCGTCCACACGCCCCCCGGCGGCCAGGTGACGGTGCAGGCCGGCGTGCAGAGCGGCCAGGCCCTGCTGTGCGTGGCCGACAACGGCCCCGGCATGCCCGCCGCCGACCGCGCCCGCGTGGGCGAGCGCTTCCTGCGCGTGGCTGGCCCGGCGGCGGCCCAGGCCACGCGCGGCAGCGGCCTGGGCCTGGCCATCGCCCACGCCATCGCCCAGCGCCACGGCGGGCGCCTGCGGCTGGAAGAAGCCCGCCCGGGGCAGGCCGCGCCGGGCCTGCGGGTGGGGGTGCAGTGGCCGGTGTAGTCAGGCGCGGCTGGGTGGGAGGACGCCTGCGAGAAGGGGCGCGGTGCTCATGAACGTCCGTGTCTCTGGGCTGCATGCGGTGTGTTCATTTGTGCGGGGCATGTGCGATTTTCAGCCAGCAACGGGGCCCCTGGGGCATGCGAGCGCGAACAGGCTCTAAGGCTGATTGGAGTCCTTGTTGCACAAGACGGGACAAAGCACGAGCTATCGGGTTGCACCTGAGTGAAAGTTGCAAAAAGTAACGCCATACTGAATTTGCATCACCGGGTGAAAGTAATTGGAGTCGGCCTCGCCGCAGTCGCGAGCGGCGATGCCCAAACTGTGCTTCGGAGCGCGAGCAATGCCAAGCGAGATAGTCCATACCATCGGCAGCACCAGCTACCTGGTCTTTTCGATCCTGTTCTTGTGGATGAGCCGGGTACCCCGTGCCAACTCCGGGCCAGGTTGGTGGGCGGGCGCCATGCTGTTTGCCGTGGCCTCCCGCTTGGCCTATGTTCTGCTGCTCACCCCTGCCAACGTGGCGCAGGCCGTTTTTGTGTATGCCGCGCTGGTGGTTGTGGAGAAAGCGCTGCTTGCCATTGGCCTGGTGGAGTTCCTTGGCCTGAAGATCCGGCACCGCTGGTTCTGGGGTGTCCTGTGTTTGGCTGAAGTGTGGGTGGTGTTTGCCTGGCTGGCCGATGTCCAGCCGATCGCGCGCAGCTTCGGCTTGGCTGTTTTTAATGCCGGATTCCTCTGCTATGTAGGGTGGACAGCCTACAAGCACCGTAGTAATGTGCCCCACCGCCTCTTGCTGGTGACTGCGGCGGCCAGTGCGATGTTGGTAGGGCATTGGTTGTCGGCGTTCCTCATCTTTCAGGCCATTCCTGGCTGGCGCGTCACCGGATTCCTTCTCGGCACGGTGCTGGTGCTGGTGCAATACCTGTCACTGCTGGCAGCCGTGCTGGCAGACTTCCAACGGCGCCTGGTTCAAGCCGAGGCCAACGCGCTCGATATGGCCTTTCAGGACCCCTTGACTGGATTGAACAACCAGCGCTACATGAACATCCTGTTCGAAAAGGCTCTGGTGTTGGCCAACCGCCCGCATCAATCCGCAGCGGTAATTTTCATCGATCTAGACAACTTCAAGCCGATCAACGACCTTGCTGGCCACCGCGTCGGTGATGAGGTGCTGAGGGTTGTTGCGGATCGGCTTAAAAAGAGTACCCGCAGCACAGACATATGTGCCCGCATCGGCGGCGATGAATTCGTGGTGATCTGCACCCAACTGGAACACGCCGGCCAAGTTGTCGACATCGCCAACAAGCTACTAGGCGCGCTGATTGCCCCGATACCAGTAGACGGCAGTAGTTTTGTCCTCGGCGCCAGCATCGGTGTCAGCCTTTACCCAGCCCACGGGGACACTCTTGCGAAGCTGCTGGAATATGCCGACAGCGCCATGTACCAAGTCAAGCGTTCGGGCAAGAACGGATATCGGGTCCACGAGCGCCTCTGAAACTCTGCAGTGACTCCCCACGTAGTCACGTGCTGTAGCCAGTTGCCGCATCCCGGATGGTTGCATTGATCCAAAACGCTATCCGCTCTTCATGGCCCGAGCGGGTCTGCAAGAATTGATAGAGTCCTTGCAATCCACCCACGGGGTGAAGCCATTTTGATAGCTCTGCACAAGAACGCCCGCACCATGCCCGCCGTGCGTGCCGGGATCGCGGCCAGCGGCGAGACAGCCAGCGTCCTGGCCCAGCGCTACGGCGTCACCGGGCAGACGGTCTACAAGGGGAAGAAGCGTGAGAGCTTTGGCGACCGCCGCACACTGCCCATCGCCTGCAGACCGTGCTCGCGCCTGCGCAGGAAACCGTGGCGGTCCATCTGCAGCGCACCTTGCTGCTGCCACCGGATGGCCTGCTGGCTGTTACGCGCGAGTTCATTTGCCCCATGTCTCACGCTCGGGCCTGGACCGGCGTCCGATCAGGATCACCAGGCTGCTGACCGACAACGGCAATCTGTGGATGGCCAGGAACGCCGCCGGGATAGGTGCTGCAGGGCGTGCCCAAGCGGCACCACAAGGCCTGAAGCAGGCCTGCAAACGGTGCCAAACCGACCCCGAAAAGCGGATTGCACAGGCATCAGGCTGCGCAGGTTTGGCGAATGGGTTTTTGCAGATTTCCCTAGGGTAAACCCCCAAACTTCCCCTCCGTTTCTGAAAGCCGCCCGAAAGCCGCTTTTTTCTACAGTGCGCTCACTCTCCAGTGCGCGCTGCTGCCGCAGTGGGGACTTCTCATTCAATGACAGGAGACCACCATGACACTGCGCACTTCCTTTGCTGCCCTGGGCACCGCTGCGGCGCTGCTGGCTTCGCTGGCCCAGGCGGGCCCGCTGGACAAGAGCGAATGCATTGCTCCGGCCAAGCCCGGCGGCGGCTTTGACCTGACCTGCAAGCTGGCGCAGGGCGCGCTGCAGGAGGGCAAATTCCTCAGCGACCCCATGCGTATCAGCTACATGCCCGGCGGCATTGGTGCGGTGGCCTACAACGCCGTGGTGGCCCAGCGCCCTGCCGAAGCCAACACCATCGTGGCCTATTCCGGCGGTTCCCTGCTGAACCTGGCTCAGGGCAAGTTCGGCCGCTACAACGAGAACGATGTGCGCTGGCTGGCTGCCATCGGCGCAGACTACGGCGCCGTGGTCGTGGCCGAGAGCTCA
>JAMLIQ010000068.1 GCA_023954095.1 Burkholderiaceae bacterium
TCGGCGTCTGTATGCTCTGGTCGGGATCAACCTGTTGCTGCTCACCGCCGCCATCGCCGCCTATGTGGTGGTGCCTGCAGAAGACGATTCCGACAGGCGGGCTACCGATACCGCCAGCCCTGCGATCGTCGCGACGGCCCCCGCATCAGAGGCTGCACCCGCCATGGTATCGGCCTCTGCCGCGCAGGCGGCCAACGACGGCGATGCACCGGCACCGGCACCGGCTGCCAGCGATGAAGCAGCACCCGCTCCTGCTCCCGCTGCAGCGGCCTGGACGCCCCCATCCGACGCCTCCCGCGCGGTGGCGCCCCCCCGGCCGGCATCGTCCGCCACGACCAGCCCTCCCGCTGGCGCGCTGCCGTCCAGCGCGGGTTCGGCAAGCCGTTCGAAGCAGCGTCCGCCCCCTCGCCAGGCCCAATCCCCGGCCGCGGCCCCCCCCACCGTGGCCAGCGCAGCCTTGGCCGTGGTAGGCAGCACCCCTGGCTACTACATCAACGTCGGGCTTTTCGCCGAAGAACCCAATGCCCGCAAAACCCAGGCACGGCTGCTCAACGAGGGCTTGCCGGCATTCCGCCAGACCCTGAAGACCGCCAAGGGCCCCCGCATCCGGGTACGCGTGGGCCCATACGCCTCGGCCAAGGAAGCACGTGCGGCGGCCGCCCGCATACGAAGCCTGCAGTTCGAAGCGGTCGTCTTCAGGCAGTAACCGCAAGGGCGGTAGCCGTGCCCGCGTGCCGTATTCCTACGATATAGGCAAGAACAGCGTTGCTCCTTATCGTCGCAGGCATGGCGGACGCACAGGCCGTCGGCCCGAAACAGGAATACCCATGAACCTTGTCCACCTGCTGCTGCGGCATGCCCGCCTCACGCCCCACCGCCCGGCCCTCTTCCACGGCACGGCACCCTTCGCCACGTACGGCCAATGGGCTGCCCGCAGCGCCGCGCTGGCACGGCACCTGCGCGCGGCCGGGTTGCAACCCGGCGACCGGGTGCTGCTCTTCATGCGCAACCACCCCCGCTACCTGGAGGTACTGTGCGCCGCCTGGTGGGCCGGCCTGGTGGTGGTGCCCGTGAACGCCAAGCTGCACCCCCGGGAGGTGGAATGGATCGTGGAGAACGCGCAGGCCCGCTGGGGCTTCACCACCAGCGATGTGGCCCCCGACCTGCTGGCCGGGCTGGAGCGGCAGATCGATATCGAATCCACCGCTGCCGACGCGCTGCTGGAACCCGCACCCGAACCTGACGCCATGGACACCACCGACCGGGGCCCCGACGACGTGGCCTGGCTGTTCTACACCAGCGGCACCACCGGTCGCCCCAAGGGGGTAATGCTGACGCACCGCAACCTCATGACCATGGGGCTGACCTATTTCGTGGATGTGGACCCAGTGGCCGCCCAGGACGCTATCGTCTATGCCGCGCCCATGTCGCATGGCGCCGGGCTGTACGCCATTCCCCACCTGATGGCCGGGGCGCGCCATGTGGTACCGGCATCGGGCGGCGTGGAGCCAGCGGAACTGTTTGCGCTCGGCTGGCAGATGGGCGCCCTGTCCACCTTCGCGGCGCCCACCATCGTCAAGCGCCTGGTGGAGCACGCCGAAGCGGCCCGCATCCCCGTGGCCGATTGCGCACGCGCCTTCAAGACCATTGTGTATGGCGGCGCCCCCATGTATGTGGCCGACATCCAGCGGGCCCTGCAGGCCATGGGGCCGCGCTTTGTGCAGATTTATGGCCAGGGTGAAACCCCCATGGTGGCCACGGCCCTGTCACGCTCAATGCTGGCCGACTCGGGGCACCCGCGCTATCTGGAACGCATCGCCTCCGTGGGCATGGCCCAGACACCGGTGCGGGTGCGCGTGGCCGACGGACAGGGGAACAGCCTTCCCGCGGGCGAAACGGGCGAGGTGCTGGTGCAGGGCGACAGCGTGATGGCCGGCTACTGGAGCAACCCCGAGGCAACGGCAGCAGCGCTGCGCGGCGGATGGCTGTGGACCGGCGATGTAGGCAGCCTGGATGCAGAGGGTTTTCTCACCCTCAAGGACCGCAGCAAGGACCTGATCATCAGTGGCGGCTCCAACATCTATCCGCGCGAGGTGGAGGAAGTGCTGCTCACCGCCCCCGGCGTGGCCGAAGTGGCCGTGGTGGGCGCCCCCGACCCGGAGTGGGGTGAAATCGTCGTGGCTTTCGTGGTGGCGCACGACGGCACACCACTGGTGCATGCCGAACTCGACCGGCACTGCCTGGCGCAAATGGCCCGCTTCAAACGCCCCAAGCGCTACATCACGGTGGGTGCCCTGCCCCGCAACAACTACGGCAAGGTGCTCAAGACGGTGCTGCGCCAGCAGATCTGAAACGGAGCCGCCGTCTTCACTCAGCGCGCAACCGCTGCAGCAACCCGGCCGTCGAGGCGTCGAGTCCCGCCACATCGCCGCTGGCCAGGCGCTGCTCCAGGTCGCGGGCCAGCACCTTGCCCAGTTCCACACCCCATTGGTCAAAGCTGTTGATGCCCCAGAGACTGCCACTCACAAAGACGCGGTGCTCCTGCAATGCAATCAGCGCGCCCAGCGATTGCGGCGTCAGTGCCTCCAGCAGCAGGAAACTGCTGGGCCGGTTGCCTGGAAAATGCCGGTGCCCACACGCGCTGGGCCGCCCTTCCATCAAGGCCTGGGACTGCGCCAGCGCATTGGCCAGCAACATGCCGTGGTGCCCCGCCAGCGGATGCGCGCACTGGCGCACCGCCACGATCTCCAGCGGCAGCACATCGCCACCCTGGTGCAGCATCTGGAAGAAGGCGTGCTGTCCATTGCTGCCCGGCTCGCCCCACAGCACGGGCGACGTGGCCATGGGCAGCAGGCGCCCTTGCCGGTCCACCTGCTTGCCGTTGCTTTCCATCTCCAGCTGCTGCAGATAGGCCGGCAGGCGCCGCAAATAGGCATGGTAGGGCGCGATGCAGCGGCTGTTGAAACCATGGAAATTGCGATACCAGACATCGAGCAAGCCCAGGCGCACCGGCAGGTTGCGGGCCAGCGGCGCGGTGCGGAAGTGCTCGTCCATGGCATGCGCGCCCGCCAGCAGGCTGCGGAAACCCTCGGCCCCCACCGCAATGGCCACCGGCAGGCCAATGGCCGACCAGAGAGAGTAACGCCCGCCCACCCAGTCCCAGAACCCGAAGGTGGTGGTAATGCCCAGTTCGCGGGCCGCCTCCACATTGGCGGTCAGCGCCGCAAAGTGGCGCGCCACATCGCGCCCGCCTTGCGCATGGAACCAGGCCAGCGCCGACCGCGCGTTGGTCATGGTTTCCACGGTGGTGAATGTTTTGGAGGCCACCAGGAACAGCGTACGCTCGGGCTGCAAGGACTGGAGCGCGGCATGCAGCTCATGCCCGTCGATGTTGGAGACAAAGTGCAAGCGCTTGCCCTGCGCACGATAAGCCTCCAGTGCCAGCACTGCCATGTGCGGGCCCAGATCCGAGCCCCCGATGCCGATATTCACCACATCGGTGATGCCCTCATCGGCGCGCACCGCCTCGGCATAGGCCAGCATGGCATCGAGCGTGGCGTGCACCTGCACCAGATCGTCTGCCACTTCCGGCCGGTCCCCTGGCAGGGCCAGCCCCCGGGGGCGGCGCAGCAAGGTGTGCAGCACCGCGCGCTGCTCCGTGCTGTTGATCGGGTCACCGCGCAGCATGGCATCGCGGTGCGCCTCCAGCCCGCAGTGCGCGGCCATGTCGATCAGCAAGGCCTCGGTCTGCCGGTCCCAGAGGTTTTTTGACAAGTCAGCAAAGACATGCGGCGCCGCCTGGCTGAAATGCGCAAAGCGCTGCGCATCGGCGGCAAAGGCCTGGCGCATGTCCAGCGTGCGGCCCTCGTTTTCATACAAGGCGCGCAGGCGAAGCCATTGTGGGGATTCGTCGCAACGGATGGGCTGGTTCATGGGGAGCAAAGTCTAAACGCAGACAGCGCCATCCGATTTCGCAATCGCGCGATCAAACATCCTTTTACAACGCGCGCCCTCAAGGCAGCAAAAGAATGGTCAGCGTTTGCGCACCACCACACTGCCCACCGAATAACCGGCGCCAAAGGAGCAGATCACGCCCAGGTCGCCGGCAGCCAGGTCCGCCCGGTGGCGGTGGAAGGCAATGATGGAACCGGCCGAGGCCGTGTTGGCGAACTCGTCCAGGATCAGCGGCGCGACATCGCCATGGGGCTGCGTGCCCAGCATCTTGCGCACGATCAGGTCATTCATGCTCTGGTTGGCCTGGTGCAGCCAGAAGCGGCGCACGGCCGAGGGTGATTGCTCCAGTGCAGCCAGGTGCGACTCGATATGCGCCGCGGCCATGGGCACGACTTCCTTGAACACCTTGCGGCCTTCCTGGCGGAAGGTTTTGTCGCGTGCGTCGGGATCACTGTCTTCGGCGCGGTTGAGGAAGCCGAAGTTGTTGCGAATGTTGTTGGAGAACTGGGTGACCAGGCGCGTGCCCAGCACTTCCCACTGGTCGGGCGATGTGGCGTCGTCGGCCCGCTCGACGATGACGGCGGTGCAGACGTCGCCAAAAATGAAATGGCAATCGCGGTCGCGCCAGGCATGGTGGCCCGAGGTGATTTCAGGGCTGACCACCAGCACGCAGCGCGCGCTGCCGGTGCGCACGGCATTGACCGCCTGCTCGATGGCAAAGGTGGCCGAAGAACAAGCCACATTCATGTCGAAACCATAGCCGCCAGCCCCCAGGGCCTGCTGGATTTCCACGGCCATGGCCGGGTAGGCACGCTGCATGTTGGATGCGGCGCACAGCACGGCATCCACCTGCGCCCCGGTGCGGCCCGCCGCCGCCAGCGCCTTTTGCGCAGCATCGACACCGATTTCGGCCATCAGCGAGAGTTGGTCATCGGGGCGCTCTGTCAGGCGGGGGCACATGCGCGCGGGGTCCATCAGGCCGCTTTTCTCGATCACGTAGCGCTGCTGGATGCCCGAGGCCTTTTCGATGAATTCGACACTGGAATACGGCAGCGCCGGGCGCGTACCGGCGGCGATCTCGCCCGCGTGGAGCGTGTTCTGCTCGTCCACATAACGGTTGAAAATATCCACCAGCTCGGCATTGCTGATGGTGTACGGGGGCTGGTAAAGACCTGTGCCGCTGATGACAACTGAATGCATAGAAATCAAATCCTGCGCCCTGAACTGCCAAGGCGGTTTCGGAGTGTAACTAGATAGCCCTCAGAGGGCACGGATCAGCTGCTCCAGCTTGACAGCATCGGCCGCAAAGGCGCGGATGCCTTCCGCCAGCTTCTCGGTGGCCATGGCGTCCTCGTTCAGGGCATACCGGAAGCCCGCTTCGTCGTACTGCACGGCAGGCAAATCCATGGCGCATGCGGCCTCGGCGTCCAGCGCACGCTGCAGGGGCGCCTCGGTGGCGGCCAGCTGCGCCAGCAGCTCGGGGGCAATGGTGAGCAGGTCGCACCCGGCCAGCGCGGTGATCTGGCCCACATTGCGGAAACTCGCACCCATCACCTCGGTGGCAATGCCGAAATGCTTGTAGTGGTTGAAGATCTTGCGCACCGACTGCACGCCGGGGTCATTGGCACCGGCCATCTCGGCTTCGACCCACTGTGCGCCAGCCTGCTTCTTGTACCAGTCGTAGATGCGCCCGACAAAGGGCGAGATCAATTGCACCCGCGCCTGGCCGCAGGCCACGGCCTGGGCGAACGAGAACAGCAGCGTGAGGTTGGTGTGGATGCCTTTGCTCTCGAGCTTGCGCGCCGCCTCGATGCCCTCCCAGGTGGCGGCCACCTTGATGAGCACGCGGTCGATGTGGATGCCCTCGGCCTGGTACAGCTCGATGATGCGCTCGGCCCGCGTGACGGTGGCACTGGTGTCAAAGCTCAGGCGGGCATCCACTTCGGTGGACACGCGGCCCGGAATGGTGGCCAGGATTTCGCAGCCAAAGCGCACCAGCAGGCGGTCGATGATTTCATGAATGGCCCGGTCCTTCCACCGCGCCACGGTGGACTGCAGCAGCGGGGCATATTCCGGCTTTTGCACTGCCTTGAGGATCAGGGAGGGGTTGGTGGTGGCATCCCGGGGCTGGAACTGGGCCAGCTGCTTGAAGTCGCCGGTATCGGCCACCACGGTGGTGAACTGTTTGAGTGCGTCGAGCTGGTTCATGCAAATCCTCGTTGGTCAGTCTGGCAGGCCCACGGGCGGCGCGCCAGCCCCCGAGTGTATGCGTCCGCCCGGCGCTGAAACTGCGTTACATTCTGGCCCACCGCCCCCAACCCGCCCGACACACCATGCTCGATCGCATCACGGCCTCCCTGCCCTCCCTCGCCCCGGCAGAGCAGCGCGTGGGGCGCCTCGTGCTGCAGGACGCCCGCGCCTTTGCCCGCCTGCCCGTGCGCGAACTGGCCGAGCGCGCCCATGTGAGCAAGCCCACCGTGGTGCGCTTTTGCCGCAGCATGGGCTACGACGGGCTGGCCGACTTCAAGCTCAAACTCGCAGGCAGTGTGAGCGAGGGCGTGCCCTTCATCCACCGCAGTGTGGACGCTGACGACAAGACGGGCGATGTGCTGGTGAAGGTCGTGGACAACGCCGTGGCCGCCTTCCTGCAATACCGCAACGCGGCCAGCACAGGGGCCATCGAGCGGGCTGCGGAAGCCATCGCCGCCACCTGGAAGACGGGGCGGCGCATCGAGTTCTATGGGGCGGGTAATTCGGGCATCGTGGCGCAGGATGCGCAGCACAAGTTCTTCCGCCTGGGGGTTACGTCGATTGCCACCAGCGACGGCCACATGCAGGTGATGAGCGCCACGCTGCTGGGGCCGGGCGACTGCCTGGTGATCATCTCCAACTCGGGCCGCACGCGCGACCTGATGGACGCTGCCGACATTGCGCGCAAGAACGGCGCCACCACCATCGCCATCACGGCCAGCGGCTCGCCCCTGGCCAGCACCTGCCCCATCCACCTGGCCGCCGACCACCCCGAGGGCTACGACCGGTACAGCCCCATGGTCTCGCGCCTGCTGCACCTGCTCATCATCGATGTGCTGGCCACCTGCGTGGCACTGCGCATTGGCAGCCCGCTGCAGCCCATCCTGCAGCAGATGAAGGACAACCTGCGCGCCAAGCGCTACACCTGATTGCTTCAAAAAATATAGCTATCAGCGCCTACCGAATAATGATTTCAGAATCAAAACCATCTGAAACGTCTATTTAACAGGCGCCAGCAGCTCACTTTTTTGACATCACCGGCCGTAGGTCGATGTGAACGTGGCCTTGGCCAGGGTGTTGGCGTTGACCATGAAACCGGCCAGCGCGGCCGAGGCATCGTCGGGAATTTCCAGCCGGTCCACGCCCAGGGCATGCACGGTGAAGATGTAGCGGTGCGGCTTGTCGCCCGGCGGCGGGCACATGCCGCCCCAGGCGAAGGCGCCGTAGTCATTGCGAATCTGGCGCGCCCCGGCGGGCAGCCCGGCGCCGCCCTTGGCGCCAGCGTTGGGCGCAAGCGCCACCGTGTCCGCCGGAAGGTCCACCACAAACCAGTGCCACCAGCCCGAGCCGCTGGGCGCGTCGGGGTCATACACCGTCAGCGCAAAGCTCCTGGCGCCTTCGGGCGCACCGCTCCAGTGCAAGGCCGGTGACTCGTTGCGGCCCGTGCAGCCAAACCCATCGAACTCAAAGTGTTGCGGCACCGTGCCTCCGCTGGCAATGTCGGGGCTGGTCAGGGTGAATGCAGTCATGGGATGTCTCCTGGGTTGCAAAAAATCAACAAGAAAAACAACCTCAGCGCTTTACTGGCAAGCGCTGATAGCTAGATTTCTCATAGCAATTCTTCAAATCCTGCCCTCTTCCACCGCATGGCAGGCAATGCGGATGCCGCCCATGCTCAAGAGCTGCGGGCGCTCGCTGCGGCAGCGGTCGTTGGCATGGGGGCAGCGCGGGTTGAAGGCGCAGCCCGGCGGCGGGCTGAGCGGATTGGGCACCTCGCCCTGCACAGGGGTGCGCGCCTTGCCGGTGTCGTGCATCTTGGGGATGGCGTCGAGCAGCATGCGCGTGTAGGGGTGGCGCGGGCTGTCGAACAAGGTGTGCTTGTCGGCCAGCTCCACCAGGCGGCCCAGGTACATCACGCCCACCTGGTCGCTCACATGGCGCACCACGGCCAGGTTGTGGCTGATGAACAGGTAGGTGAGCTGCCGCTGGCGCTGCAGGTCCTTCATGATATTGAGCACCTGCGCCTGCACCGACACATCGAGTGCGCTGGTGGGTTCGTCGCAGACCAGAAACTCGGGCTCGGTGGCGAGCGCCCGGGCGATGGAGATGCGCTGGCGCTGCCCGCCCGAGAACTGGTGCGGGTATTTCGCCATGTCCAGCGGCGACAGGCCCACGGACTGGAGCAGTTCGCCCACGCGTGCTTTCAGCTCGGCCTTGTCGGTGATCAGGCCATGCTCCTTGAGCGGCTCGCCGACGATGTCTTCCACCAGCCAGCGCGGGTTCAGGCTGGCATACGGATCCTGGAAAATCATCTGGATGCGCCGGCGCATGGCCTTGGCATTGCTGCCCTTGAAAGCAGCGTGCGCGTCCTGGCCATCAAAGGTGAGGCCGCCGCGCGTGGGCTCGTACAGGCCCACCAGCAGGCGCGCCACGGTGCTCTTGCCGCAGCCCGACTCGCCCACCAGGGCCAGGGTCTTGCCTTTTTCAATCTCGAAGTCCACGCCATCGACCGCGTGCAGCAGCGTGCGTGGTTTGCGCTCGATCACGCGGTTGAGCCAGGGGGCCGATACATCAAAAGTCTTGGCCAGATCGTGCGCCTGCACGAGGGCCTTGCCAGGCACGGCGACGGCGGCGCTCATGCAGCCACCCCGGCTTGCGCCTCGGTGTGCAGCCAGCAGGCAGCGCGGGTGCTGCCGGCCTCCATCAGGTCGGGACGCTCGCGCAGGCAGCGGTCAAACGCGCTGGCGCAACGCGGGTGGTAGGCACACCCTGCAGGAATGGCATTGAGGCGCGGCATGGCTCCGTCGATCTGGTTCAGGCGCTCGCGGTCTTGCTCCATGTCGGGAATGGAGGCCATGAGGCCGCTGGTGTAGGGGTGCGAGGGCTGGTTGATGACGTCGTGCACCGGGCCGATCTCGGCGATGCGCCCGGCATACAGCACGGCCACGCGGTCGCAGGTTTCGGCGATCACGCCCATGTCGTGCGTGATGAGCATGACCGCGGCACCCCGCGATTTGCAGATGTTCTTGAGCAGCTGGATGATCTGCGCCTGGATGGAGACATCCAGCGCTGTGGTCGGCTCGTCGGCCACAATCAGCTTGGGCTCGGCGGCCAGCGCCAGGGCAATCACCACGCGCTGGCGCATGCCGCCCGAGAACTGGTGCGGAAAATGGTCCACCCGCTGCTCGGCGGCCGGAATGCCCGTGTCCTGCAACAGCTGGATGGCCCGCTGGCGCGCCTCGGCCAGGCTGACCGGCAGGTGCGCCAGGATGGTTTCGGTGAGCTGGCGGCCCACGGTATAGAGCGGATTGAGCGAAGTCAGCGGGTCTTGGAAGATGGCGCCGATGCGCCGGCCCCGGATGTGGCGCATCTCTTCATGCCCCAGATGGTCGATACGCTGGCCCTCCAGCACAATCTGGCCCGAGGCCACGCGGCCCGGGGGTTCGAGCAGGCCGATGATGGCCGCACCCGTGAGCGACTTGCCCGCCCCGGACTCGCCCACCACGCCCAGGATCTCGCCGGGGGCAATGGAAAACGAAATATCGTCGAGCGCGCGCAGGGTGCCGCGACGGCCCGGAAATTCGACAACGAGGTTTTTGACTTCCAAGAGAGACATATCAGTGATTCACAGTTCTGTGCGCTGTACACAGTCAATTGAATAGGCATGACCCAGGCCAGCGACCGCCGCGCAAGGGCCGCCCCGCCGCGCTGGCGGTGTCCCCCTTCCCGGCGAAGCCGAGAGAAGGGGGATGCGGCGCAAGCCGCTCAGGGGGTTGTTCTCCATTTCTTCAGCGCAACCGGGGGTTGAGCGCATCGCGCAGCCAGTCACCCAGCAGGTTCACCGACAGGGCAATCAGCACCAGCATGGCGCTGGGGAAGACGGTGATCCACCACTCGCCCGAGAACAGGTAGTCGTTGCCAATACGAATCAGGGTGCCCAGCGAAGGCGAGGTGGGCGGCGCCCCCACCCCCAGAAAGGACAGCGTGGCCTCGGTGATGATGGCCGTGGCCACCTGGATGGTGGCCAGCACCAGCACCGGCCCCATCACATTGGGCAGCACATGCTTGCGCATGATGCGCAGGGGCGAAACCCCCGTGACCCGCGCGGCCTGCACATATTCCTTGTTGCGCTCCACCAGCGTGGAGCCGCGCACGGTGCGTGCGTACTGCACCCAGCCAGTGAGCGAAATGGACAGGATGAGCACGCCAAAGGCCAGCGACTCGTGGGCATGCGGAAACAGCGCCCGGCCCACCCCGGCGATCAGCAGGGCCACCAGGATGGCCGGAAACGACAGCATCACATCGCACAGGCGCATGAGCATGGCGTCGATCCAGCCGCCGCGAAACCCCGCCAGCAACCCCAGGGCCACGCCCACCACCACCGACAGCACCACGGAGGCAATCCCCACGATCAGCGAGATGCGTGCGCCATAGATCAGCGCCGAAAGAATGTCCCGTCCCTGGTCATCCGTGCCCAGCAGGTACTTGGACGAGCCTTCGGCACTCCAGGCCGGGGGCAGCCGGGCATCGCTCAGTTCCAGCGTGGCCAGGTCAAACGGGTTGTGTGGTGCCACCCATCCGGCAAAGATCGAACAGAACAGGCAGACCAGCGCAATCGCCGCAGCCAGCATGGCCATGGGGGATGTACGAAAGCTGTAGCCCACATCGCTGTCAAACCAGCGTGCAAGAGTTGATTTCATTGTGTGAATCCAAGAGTCGACCAGCCCCGCACGGCGCTTGTGGCGGCCGTACGGAGCAGCTGCGGGTGGATCGGTGTGATCGGGTGCAGGTTACTTGCTGATGCTCATCCACTTGAATGGCATGTAGTTGTCGGCCAGCTGCACCAGCTTGACCTTCTTGCTCACACCCCAGGCCAGCGCCTGCTGGTGCAGCGGCAGGTGGCCGATATCTGCCGAATGCAGGTCGAAGGCCTCCTTGATCATGGCATTGCGCTTGGCCGTATCGGTCTCGGCCTGGATTTTCTTCGTCAGCTCATCCACCTTGGGATTGCAGTACGCACCCAGGTTGAACTGGCCCGCGCCCTTGTCATCCACGCAGGCCATCAGTGCATTGAGAGCGTTGTGTGCATCGTAGGTGGAGGGCGTCCAGCCCAGCATGTAGAAGCTGGTGTCACGGCGCAGCACCTTGGGGAAATAGGTGCCCTTGGTTTCAGCCTGCAGGTTGATCTTGACATTGATGCGCGACAGGTTGGCGGCCACGGTCTGGCAAATGCGGTCGTCGTTCACATAGCGGTCGTTGGGGCAATTCATCGACACCTCGAAGCCATTGGGGTAACCCGCCTCGGCCATGAGTTTCTTGGCTGCTTCAACGTCGTAGGGCAGACGCTTGGCGTCGGGCTGGAAGCCATTGATGCCGGGGCCCACCATCAGCGCCGAGGGGTTGGAGGCGCCACGCATCACGGTCTTCTTGATGCCGTCGATGTCGATCGCCTGGTAGAACGCCTGGCGCACGCGCTTGTCCTTGAACGGGTTTTTGCCTTTGACGCTGGAGTACAGCAACTCGTCACGCTTCTGGTCCATGCCCAGGAAGATGGTGCGCAACTCGGGGCCGGTGATGGCGCGCGTGCCCGGATTGTTGTTGACGCGGTCGATGTCCTGCACCGGGATGGGCTCCATGACATCAATTTCGCCCGACAGCAAGGCCGCCACACGCGTGGGTGCACTGCCGATGGGGGTGAAAATCACCTCGGCCACGTTGCCCTCGATGGGGCCCCAGTAGTTGCCGTTGCGCACAAACACCGTGCGCACGTTGGGCTGGCGCTCGCGCAGGCGGAACGGCCCGGTGCCATTGGCACGGAAAGAGGCAGCGTTCTCGATGCCCTTGCGGCGATCGACGGGCGCCGTGGCGTTGTTGGCCTCGCACCACTTCTTGCTCATGATGAACACTTGCGAGATCACGTCAGGCAGGATGGGAAAGGCCGTCTTGGTTTCGATCTCGACCGTGTGGTCGTTGATCTTGCGTACCTCCTTGAAATCGTTGGTGTAGCTCTTCATGTCCGAGCCCTCCACCTGCGTGCGTGCAAAGCTGAACAGCACATCGTCGGCCGTGAAGGGCGTGCCGTCATGGAACTGCACGCCCTTGCGCAATTCGAATCGCCACACGGTCGGCGAAGTCTGCTTCCAGGCCGTGGCAAGTGCCGGGGCCAGGCTCAGGTCCTTGTTGCGGCCGACCAGCGGCTCGTACACATTGCTCGTCGTGCTCAGTTGCAGCGATTCATTGAGCGAATGCGGGTCCATGGAGAGCGCATCGCCCTGGTTGGCAATGCGGATGGTTTGCGCGTGCCCCACCAAGGCGGCGGCAGACAGTGCAGCAAACAGGGTGGTGGCAACCAGTTGTCTCGTCTTTTTCATGCAGGTCTCCTGGGGTAAAAAAAGGGGAAGGGGCATCATGCCGCAGTCGGCAGGGGCATGGCGCGCTCGATCAGGCTGGCATGCAGGGCAGCACCCAGCGACAAGATATCGTCATTGAAGTCATACCGGCTGTTGTGCAGGGCGGCGCCGCTGGCACCCATACCCTGGCCAATGCGCAGGTAGGCGCCGGGCTTGGTCTGCAACATGAAGGAGAAATCCTCGGCCCCCATGCTGGGCTCCAGGTCACGCACCACGTTCTCGGCACCCAGCAGGGCTTCCGCCACGTCACCGGCGAACCGCGCCTCGGTTTCGGTGTTGATGGTGGCGGGGTAGATCCGCTGATAGTCCAGCGCCACCGTGGCACCGAACGCCATGCCCACCGCACTGCACAGCTCGTGCAGGCGGCGCTCGACCAGGGCCTGCACCTCATGGTCGAAGGTACGCACGGTGCCCACCAGCGTCGCCGATCCCGGCAGCACACTGAAGGCACCCAGGTCACCAGCCTGCACTGCGCACAGGCTGATGACCGCACTGTCAATGGCACGCACATTGCGCGACACGATGCTCTGCGCCGCCGTAATCAGGTGCGCCGCCACCAGCACCACATCCACCGTCTGGTAGGGGTGCGCGCCATGGCCGCCCCGCCCGGTGATCTGGATGGTGATGCGGTCGGCCGCAGCCATCATGGCGCCATCGTTCAAACCGACGGTCCCCGGCTTCATCGCGGGCCAGTTGTGCATGGCATAAATGGATTGCACGGGAAAACGATCAAAAAGGCCATCTTCCATCATCACGCGGGCGCCCGCGCAGCCTTCTTCCCCCGGCTGGAACACCAGCACAGCCGTGCCATCGAAGTCGCGGGTGGCGGCCAGGTAGCGCGCCGCCCCCACCAGCATGGCGGTGTGCCCATCGTGACCACAGCCATGCATCAGTCCTTGCTTGCACGACTTCCAGGAGAAATCGTTGTGCTCGGCCATGGGCAGCGCGTCCATGTCGGCACGCAGCCCCACCATGGCACCGCTGGCGGTGCTGCGCCCGCGCACCACAGCGACGATGCCGGTACGGCCAATGCCATCGTGGATTTCGTCCACACCGCAAACCTTGAGCGCTTCCTTCACGCGCGATCCGGTGTAGACCTCCTCAAAACCCAGCTCGGGGTGGGCGTGCAGGTCACGGCGCAAAGCCGTGAGTTCGGGGTGGTATTGGGCAATCTGGGCAAAGGCCCGGCCACCGGCCTTCAGACGCGGTCCCTGCATGTCAGTGCCCCCCCGCCTTGCCGACGCGCAGGCGCGGATCGACGGCAAAGTACAACAGGTCCACCACCAGATTGATGACCACGAAAATCAGGGCAATCAGACACAGATATGCAGCCATCACGGGAATGTCGGCAAAGGTCACCGCCTGGATGAACAGCAACCCCATGCCCGGCCACTGGAACACGGTCTCGGTGATGATGGCAAAGGCAATCAGCCCCCCCAGCTGCAGGCCCGTGATCGTCATCACCGGCACCAGGGTGTTCTTGAGTGCATGGCCGAAGTGAATGGTGCGGTCCGACAGGCCGCGCGCGCGCGCAAACTTGATGTAGTCGGTGCGCAGCACCTCCAGCATTTCGGCGCGCACCAGGCGCATGATGAGCGTGAGCTGAAAAATCGCCAGCGTGACGGCGGGCAGGGTGATGTGGTGCCAGCCCTTGGCGGTCAGCAGCCCTGAACTCCACCAGCCCATCTGCACGACTTCGCCCCGGCCAAAGCTGGGGAACCATCCCAGCGTGACGGAAAACACCAGAATCAGCAGGATGCCAATGACGAACGTGGGCAGCGAGACACCCAGCAGCGACAGTGTCATGAACACCTGGCTGGTGAAACTGCCACGCTTGAGCGCGGCATACACACCCATGGGCACGCCCATGGCCAGCGCCAGGAAAGCCGCAACCAACGACAGCTCCAGCGTGGCAGGAAAGCGCTCGGCAATCAGCCGCGACACCTTCGCGCCCTGGCGCAGGCTCAAACCAAATTCGCCTTGGGCTGCGTTGACCAGGAAATGGCCAAACTGCACAAAAAAGGGTTTGTCCAGCCCCAGGGCCGCGCGCAGCTCCCGGATCTGGTCAGGCGTCGCATCCTGACCCAGCAGAAAAACGACAGGATCACCGACATACTGAAACAGCATGAAGGAAATGAATGCCACGGTGACCATGACGATCACGGCTTGGATCAGGCGGCGCAGTATGAAGGCGAGCATCGGTAGGGATCGAGTGTGTATTCGACAGCGCGAGCTGACCGCTTGTGGCGGGTCAGCTACGGAGCGTGGAAATCATCATGCCACAGGGTATTGCGCAAAGCACCGCGCAATACCCCGTCCGCATCAGTTCACCTTCACAAGCCGCATGTCCACACGGTTGTCGGCACGGTGCACCAGTTCCACATTCTTCTTCATGGCCCAGGGAATCACCTGGTCGTGCAGCGGAATATGCGACACGGTGTCATTGGAAAGCTGCAGCGCCTCGGTCAGCATGCGGGCACGCACGGGCGCATCGGTTTCCGCCTTGATGCGGTCCACCAGGTAGTCCATGCGCTGGTTGCTGTAGCGGCCCACGTTGTAGTTGCCGTCACCGCCCTGCCCCACGCTACGTACCAGGGACTGCAGGCTGTACAGCGCGTCGAAGGTAGGCACGCCCCAGCCCAGCATGTAAATGCTGGCTTCGTAACGCTGGATCATGGGAAAGTAGTTCACCAGCGGCAGGGTGCGCAGCTTGGCCTTTACGCCAATGCGCGCCCACATGGCTGTGACTGCCTGGCAGATGGCTTCATCGTTGATATAGCGGTTGTTCGGACAGGCGAAATCGACCTCGAAACCGTCGGCATAGCCAGCATCGGCCAGCAGCTTCTTGGCCGCATCCACGTCATAGGGAAAACGCTTGGCGACCGCCTCGGTCCAACCAGCCACCTGCGGCGCAACCAGTGCACCCGTGGGCTTGCCCAGGCCCCGCATGATGTTGCGTGAAATGGTGTTGACATCGATCGCCTGGTACAGGGCCTTGCGGACCCGCAGATCCTTGAGCGGGTTCTTTCCCTTGATGTTGCTGCCCGGCAATTCATCGCGGAACTGGTCCATGCCCAGGAAGATGGTGCGGTTCTCGACACCATCGACCACCTTCAGATCCGGGCTGGCACGCAAACGGCCCAAATCCTGGGGCGTGGGGTCCAGCACCATGTCCACTTCACCCGACAACAAGGCTGCGATGCGCGTCGCAGCGGACTTGATGGGGGTGTAGACGATCTCCGTCACGTTGCCGTCCATCTTGCCCCACCAGTTCGGATTGCGCTTGAATACCATGCGCTGGTCGGGCTGCCACGATTCGAGCGTGTAGGGACCGGTGCCCATCGCATTGCGGTGGGCAAAGTTCTCGTCGGCAGCCTTCATGTCCTTGGGCTCGACCGACTTGTTCTTCTCGGCCCAGGCCTTGCTCATCATGCGCAGTTCGGTCATCTGGCGCAGCAGCACGGGGTTGGGTGACTTGAGCAGCACATCCACGGTCTGGGCATCGACCTTGACCACCTTGTCGATGCCTTGCACGTAGGGCGTGAAATTGGATGTCTTGGCCATGGCGCGCTGGATTGAATACACAGCATCATCGGCCGTAAAAGCCGATCCATCATGGAACTTCACCCCCTGACGCAGGTTGAAACGGACTTGCGTGGGGCTGATTTCCTTCCAGGATGTTGCCAGCACGGGCTCGACATCAAAGGTCTTGCTGTTGTAGTACACCAGGCTTTCATACACATTGGCATGCAACCCGTTTTGCAGCGCGTTGTTCTGCGAATGGATATCCCAGGTGGAGATTTCCCCCTGGCTGGCCCATTTGAACGGCTTGGCTTGAGCAACTGGCGTCGCCACAAAAACCGTAGCAGCGGCCAAGGACAACAGATTGAATTGGAGCTTCATGCGACCCTCATGGTCAAAAGGAGGGACTATGCAGGAAGCCACGTCCGGCGGACCATGGGTTATCCCTGAATTCCTGGGGGTGTGCCGGGTTTTGACATGGCAGGCCGACAGCCTTTCCCATTTTCTGATGGCATTCCTTGCGCGAATACCTAGAGCCGAAATCTTGCACACATGTCGCGCGCCCCCCCAGACAACACCATGCCATGGCCTGGATGGAATGGCGCAACGGTCAGAAGCGCGAAAAAAAACCGCCAATCCGAAGATTGGCGGCTTGATCTGCCGATGCAAGCTGGCTTACGCCAGCGCGTCATCAGAAGTTGTGGCGAACACCCAGGCCCAGGTGGTTCTTGGCGCCGGTCTTGTACACGCCGCCAGGAGCTTCGCCGTCCTTGTAGTAAGCAGCGTAGGCGAAGGTGCGCTTCGACAGGGCGTACTTGGCTTCCACCAGGAAGTCGGTGTTCTTCATGCCGTCGCCGTTTTCACGAGCGATGTCCAGCGTCAGAGCAAACGCGCCGACTGGAACGGTTGCACCGATGGTGAAGCCCTTCGAAGGACCACCGTTGTTCTGGATCGAGCCAGCAACCTTGGCCATGCCGAAGTCATACGAAGCACCCAGAGCCATGTTGCCCTTCATGGTGTTGGTCTTGTTGTACGACAGAGCAGCAGCCAGAGGGCCGTTTGCGTAGATCACGTTCAGGTCGTACTTGGCATTGCCACCGTTGTCGGGCTTCATGATGTAGCCGATGGTCGAGCTGAAACCGCCCATGTTGGGGGTGGTGTACTGGAACAGGCTGTTGGTACGAGGACCTTGGCCCGTGAAGCTGAACTGGTTGCCAACGGCAGAGTAGTTAGCCGTGCCGGTCAGTTCCCAAGCAGCCACGCCGAAGAAGCTGGGGTTCAGCGTACGGCCCATTTGGAACTTGCCGAAGCCACCCGACAGAGCCATCCAGGCAGCGCGCTGGAAGGTTGCTGCATCGGTGTTGCCGGATTCAGCGTTGATGCCTTGTTCGAAGTTGAAGGAAGCCTTCAGACCGCCACCCAGGTCTTCCACGCCGCGCACGCCCAGACGGCTGGAGCCGTTGTTCATCAGACCGTTGCCGGTCATTTGTGCAGAGATGCCATTGGACTTGACCAAGCCCAGGTCAGCCACGCCGTACAGAGTCACGGAAGATTGAGCCATGGCGA
>JAMLIQ010000069.1 GCA_023954095.1 Burkholderiaceae bacterium
GTTTTCCTCGTCGTGCTCGAACATGGGGAAGTCCACCACCCACAGCGGTGCCCAGCGGTCTTCGAACAAGCCGTTCTTCTTGCCGAATTCGCTGTGGCCGATCTTGATGCGCAGCGCCCCAATGGCGTCGTTGACGATCTTTTCCTTGTCGGCGCCGAAGAACAGCAGGTCGCCGTCCTGTGCGCCGGTGCGCTGGAGGATCTCAGCAATCGCGGCGTCGTGGATGTTCTTCACGATGGGCGACTGCAAACCGTCGCGCCCCTTGGCCAGTTCGTTGACCTTGATGTAGGCCAGACCCTTGGCGCCGTAGATCTTGACGAACTCGGTGTAGCCGTCGATCTCGCCGCGCGAGAGACCGCCCGTCTCACGCGCGCCGCCGGGCACACGCAGGGCCACCACGCGGCCATTCTTCATGTTGGCGGCACCGGAGAAGACCTTGAAGTCCACGTCCTTCATCACATCGGTGAGTTCAGTGAATTCGAGCTTCACGCGCAGGTCGGGCTTGTCCGAGCCAAAGCGGCAGGCTGCTTCCTGGTAGGTCATGACAGGAAACTCGCCCAGGTCCACTCCCAGCGTGTTCTGGAACACGGTCTTGATCATTTCCTGCGTCAGGTCGCGGATGTCCTGCTCTTCCATGAACGATGTTTCGATATCGATCTGGGTGAACTCGGGCTGACGATCGGCGCGCAGGTCCTCGTCGCGAAAGCACTTGGTGATCTGGTAGTAGCGGTCAAAACCGGCCACCATCAGCAGTTGCTTGAACAACTGCGGCGACTGCGGCAGCGCAAAGAACTGGCCGTCGTGCACGCGGCTGGGCACCAGGTAGTCGCGCGCGCCTTCGGGGGTGCTCTTGGTGAGCATGGGGGTTTCGATATCCACAAAACCATGCGTGTCGAGGAACTTGCGCACTTCCATGCTCACGCGGTAGCGCAGCATGAGGTTGTTCTGCATGTAGGGACGGCGCAGGTCGAGCACGCGGTGCGTGAGACGCGTGGTTTCCGACAGGTTTTCCTCGTCGATCTGGAAGGGGGGCGTCACCGAGGGGTTGAGCACATTCAACTCATGGCACAACACCTCGATCTTGCCACTCTTGAGACCTTCGTTGGCGGTGCCCTCGGGGCGCGCGCGCACCAGGCCCTTGATCTGCACGCAGAATTCGTTGCGCACATCTTCGGCCGTGGCAAACATCTCTGCGCGGTCTGGATCGCACACCACCTGCACCGAACCCTCGCGGTCGCGCAGGTCAATGAAAATCACGCCACCATGGTCGCGGCGGCGGTTCACCCAGCCAGACAGGGTGACAGTTTGACCCAGCAGGGCTTCGGTCACAAGACCGCAATAGTGGGAACGCATAACCATGGCAGAACTTCCGGCGCCCGGCAGGGCGCATTAAAAAATTACGAGGATGCCTCAAGGACCGGGTCGCTGGGAGCAACCACGCCCATGGAGACGATGTAGCGCAAGGCGGCGTCCACGCCCATGTCGAGCTCGATGCAGTCGCTCTTGCGCACCATCACGAAATAGCCCCCCGTGGGATTGGGGGTGGTGGGAACATACACGCTGACGAATTCGTCGCGCAGATAGGCAGCCACCTCACCGCTGGGCGCGCCGGTGATGAACGCCACCGTCCACACGCCTTCGCGCGGCCACTGCACCAGCACGGCCGTACGGAATGCGTTGCCCCCCTCGGAAAAGAGGGTGTCCGATACCTGCTTGACGCTGGAGTAAATGGACCGCACCACCGGAATACGGCTCACAACGCGGTCGCCCCACTCCACCAGCTTGCGGCCGGCAAAATTGCTGGTGGTGGCCCCCACGACCAGCAGGATCAGCAAAGTCAGCAAAACCCCGAAGCCCGGGATATGAAATCCCAGCAGACGGTCCGGATGCCACGCCATGGGCAGAATCAGCAGCGTCTGATCGAGCAGGCCGACGATCCAGTTGAGCACCGCGATGGTGATCGCTCCGGGAACGATCACCAGCAAACCAGTGAAGAGCCATTTGCGCAGCGGGGCCATCGGGGCTTTCAGGGCGTGGGGGTGGCGCCTGCGGCAGAAGCGGCAGGGCAGCTTGCGCAGGCGTCCTTGGCCGCTGGTGGAGCATCGGAGGCACTGCTGGCGGCAGTCCCTGCCGAGGGCGCTGCGGCGGCCGCACCGCCCCGGAAGTCGGTGGCATACCAGCCCGAGCCCTTGAGCTGGAAGCCTGCCGCCGTCACCTGCTTGGAAAAGGCTTCGGCACCGCAAGCCGGGCACACCGTCAGCAGCGGATCAGAGATTTTTTGCAGCACATCCTTGGCATGGCCACAGGAGCCGCATTTGTAGGCGTAAATTGGCATGTTGTAAGCCTGGATTGAAAGTGCAAAGCCTTCAATTATAGGCGGCAGCGGCCAGATTCAAGCCCTGCTCAGACGGCACTGCCCTCATAGTGGTGCACATGGCCCTTGTGGTCGGGGATGAACTGGGGAGCCAGCGACCCCGCCACCATGCCCACCAGGGCCGCCAGCACGCCGGCCAGCTGCTGTGGAAACGCCTCCGACAGCAGGGGGCTGGCGACAAACAGCAGCCATACCCCGAGCCCCAGGGCCACTGCCGCCAGCGCACCCTGGGTGGTGGCGCGCTTCCAGTACAGGCCAAACACCAGCGGAACGAATGCTCCCACCAGCGGCACCTGGTAGGCGCCCGATACCATTTCGTAGATCGACGTGCCCTGCATGGTGATGGCATAGGTCAGAACGCAGGCCGTGAACACCAGCACCGCAATGCGCATGGCCTTGAGCGTGACGGCGTCGCTCATGCCCGGACGCAGGTTGCGCAGGATGTTTTCGACAAAAGTGGTCGAGGGCGCCAGCAAGGTGGCCGACGCCGTGGACATGATGGCCGAGAGCAGCGCGCCGAAGAAAGCGATCTGCAGCACCAGAGGCATGCGCTCCATCACCAGCGTGGGCAGCACCTTCTGGGGGTCATCCTTGAGCAGCGCCTGGGCCGTCTCGGGCATGATCAGCACGGCCGATGCCACCACAAACATGGGGATAAAGGCAAACAGCAGGTACAGCACTCCGCCAATGACCGGACCGGTGCGTGCCGTACCGGCACTGTTGGACGACATGACGCGCTGAAACACATCCTGCTGGGGGATGGAGCCCAGCATCATGGTGATGGCCGCAGCAAAAAAGAAGGTCCACTCCTTGAGTCCGCCATCTTGCGGAAAGAAATGGAACTTGCCTTCGCGAGCGGCATAGTCGATGACCTTGCCCGCGCCGCCGGCCAGATCGGCGGCAAACCACGCAATGGCAAGCAGCCCCAGGGCGATCACGATCATCTGCACAAAATCGGTCAGCGCCACCGACCACATGCCGCCATACAAGGTGTAGATCAGCACGATGGCCGTACCCAGCACCATGCCGGCCGTGACCGAGATGGCCCCCTGGGTCAGCAGGTTGAACACCAGGCCCAGCGCCGTGATCTGCGCAGCGACCCAGCCCAGGTAGCTGAAGATGATGATGCCCGAGCACAGCACCTCGATGGTGCGGCCAAAGCGCAGGCGGTAGTAGTCGCCCAGGGTGATCAGGTTCTTCTGGTACAGCCGGTAGGCAAAGAACAGGCCCACCAAAATGAGGCACATGGAGGCACCAAACGGGTCTTCCACCACGCCCCCCAGGCCACCATCGATGAAGCGCGCCGAAACCCCCAGCACCGTTTCCGAACCGAACCAGGTGGCAAAGGTCGTGGCAATCACGACCGCCAGCGGCAGGCTGCGCCCGGCCACGGCATAGTCCGCTGTGTTGTGCACGCGGGTCGCGGCATACAGGCCGATGGCAATCGATGCCAGCAGATACAGAACGATGAAAGTGACCAGCATGTGCCGCTCCGCGGTAAGGTGGTTGATGAAAAAACGACGCGCATTATCTGCGCAACCCACACCCGGTCCGGTCACCCAGGTACGGGCTTTGGCGTAAATCCCTAGAAAAGGCTGACCCGCACGAGCACCTGCATGACGATCAGGCCCAGCACAAAGCCAATGCAGACGTAGACCAGACCTTGCAGCAGACGGTTGGTATGCCGCTGCTCCTTGAGCAACTCCAGCAGCTCGCGGTTGTGCTGCTGCTCCGGTGGGTGCTGCAGAAAATCGTGCAGCAACCGGGGCAGCGAGGGCACGATCTTGGCGTAGTGCGGCGCCTGGGCCCGCAGTTCACGCCTGAAACGCTGGGGGCCAAGCTGGTCGAGCATCCACTTTTCCAGAAACGGCTTGGCCGTGCTCCACAAATCCAGCTCCGGGTCGAGCTGGCGGCCCAGTCCCTCGATGTTGAGCAGCGTCTTTTGCAGCAGCACGAGCTGGGGCTGAATCTCCACGTTGAAGCGCCGCGACGTCTGGAACAGGCGCATGAGCACCATGCCCAGCGAAATTTCTTTCAACGGACGGTCGAAATACGGCTCGCAGACCGTGCGGATGGCGCCTTCGAGTTCGTTGATCCGCGTACCGGGCGGCACCCAGCCGCTCTCGATGTGCAGTTCGGCCACGCGCTTGTAGTCGCGCCGGAAGAACGCGGCGAAGTTCTGTGCCAGGTATTCCTTGTCGGACTCGGTGAGTGTGCCGACGATGCCAAAGTCCAGCGAAATGTAGCGCCCGAACGTAGCCGGATCCAGGCTGACCTGGATGTTGCCGGGGTGCATGTCGGCATGGAAAAACCCGTCGCGGAACACCTGGGTGAAGAAAATGGTGACGCCATCGCGCGCCAGTTTCGGGATGTCCACCCCCGCGTCACGCAGGCGCTGCACCTGGCTGATGGGCACGCCATTCATGCGCTCCATCACCATCACCTCGGGGTGGCAGAAGTCCCAGTGGATGATGGGCACCTCCACCAGGCCCAGCCCCTCCATGTTGCGGCGCAGCTGCGCGGCATTGGCGGCTTCGCGTACCAGATCGAGTTCGTCGTGCAGGTAGTTGTCGAACTCGGCGACCACTTCGCGCGGCTTGAGGCGCTTGCCGTCGGCCGAGAGGCTCTCGACCCAGCCCGCCATCATGCGCATGAGACTGAGGTCTTTCTCGATGACGGGCAGCATGCCGGGGCGCAGCACCTTCACGGCCACCTGGTGCAGTGCGCCGTGGCGGTCCCGCAGGGTGGCAAAGTGCACCTGGGCTATGGAAGCGCTGGCCACGGGCACGCGCTCGAACGATTCGAACACCTCGGCGAGGGGACGACGAAAAGCCCGCTCGATGGTGGCCACAGCCACGACCGAATCGAAGGGCGGAACACGGTCTTGCAGATGCGCCAGTTCGTCGGCGATATCGGGCGGCATGAGGTCGCGCCGGGTCGAAAGCACCTGTCCAAACTTGACGAAAATCGGTCCGAGCCGCTCAAGCGCCTCGCGCAACCGCACGCCACGGGGCGCGCGCAGGTCACGCCCCACCGAAACGATGCGCGCCAGCAGGCGCAGCCAGGGCTTCTGAAAGCTGGTCAGCACCAGTTCGTCAAGACCGTAGCGCAACACCACCCAGACGATGGTGGCGCCGCGAAAGAAGCGCTTCATGGAATGGTGCGGTCCGCAGACCACGCAGAGGCGCTGCCGGGCGCACGGCTTTGCACAAAACCGCGCAGCGCCTGCACCGCACTGCGCGCCATGCTGGCCAGCGTGTGGGCCGGCACATCACCCATCAGCCGGGCCAGGTCTTCCTCCAGGTCCCAGCGCAGGTTGTCGGCCAGCCACTGGATGTCACCGGCAAACTGCACATCTCCGTCAATGCGCACCGCCGGGCGGTCACCGCGCAGCGCGGCCTGGGCCAGGTCCAGCGGCGAGGTCTGCGTCACCTCCAGCCGCAGATCGGGCGTGGCGCCCTCGGCGGCCATGTCGAACAGGCCGGCCGGCGTGACCTGCAGGGCCATGAAGAACTGGCGCCACTGCACACGCACCACCCGGCCCCGCCGGGGCAGCAGGCGCTGGGTGGCTGCGGGTTCCTGCATCAGCACGTGGTTGAGCAGCAGCACCACGCGGTGCTGCACCTCATGCACCATCCACTGGGGCGGTTGCGGGCCGCTGGCGACGCGCTCGAAAACATCGCCAAGAAAAGAAAAAGGGGACTGTGTTGCCATAGTCCCCGATTATTCCCTGAACCGCGCATGCTGCGCGGATAAGCCACAAATCACTGCAAAGCCTGCACCCCGGCCACCAGCCAGCCCGACGGGCCGCTCTTGGATTTGGTCATGTTCCAGACCTCGCGGAACGGGCTGGGCCCGGCGGACGCATCTTCACGGATCATTCCGGAGAACTCGACGCTGGCCATGTAGCCTTCGCCCAGGTCTTCGATGCCCAGCAGCTGGGCTTCGATCATGACCACATCGGTCTGGTTGGGTTGTTCGCCTCCGTGGGTTTCGCGCTCGGCCAACTGGGTACGGATTTCGTCCAGCATGGTGTCGGTCATCATGGAGCGCAGCGTGGCGATGTCCGAGCGGTCCCAGGCAGCCTGCAGCGTGATGAAGTTGCGCTTGGCCGCTTCGGTGAAGCCCGCCACATCAAAACCCTCGGGCACGCCCCAGTTCTGCGACCCGGCCAGGGCCGAGCCAATCACCGCACCACCGCCGGTTCCCGGCTGGCGCGCGGCATCAAAGGCCATGCTGCTGCGCTCCCACGGCCGCGCCGAGGCATCGTTGCCGACCTTGTCGGGGCTGTAGTCCTTGGGCGCATGGGCGTCGGCGGGGTTCGCGGTACCGGCACCCTGGAAGGCAAACGGTGCGCCGCCCTGGCCTGCGCCGGGCCCCTTGCGCGAACGCATGACCATCTTGAACACAGCAAAAGCCGCCATGGCCAGCAGGGCGATGAGCAAGAACTGGCCAAAGCCCGCCCCCAGACCCAGCGAATGCGCCAGCCAGGCCAGGCCCAGGCCTGCGGCCAGACCGCCGAGCATGGCACCCCAGGGCTTCTTGGGCGCTGCAGCCGCAGGGGCCGCCGCAGGTGCGCCGGGCTTGGCAGCAGCAGCGTTCTGTGCGGGCCCGGCAGGCGTTGCAGGCGCTGCATTGCGCTGCGTCACATTGCTCGACTGCTGGCCGAATGATTTGCCGCCCCCCATGCGCCGGGCCTCGGCATCGGGATGCAGAACCATCAGGAGGGCCACGAACAGGACAGGCAAGAGTTTTTTCATGTCTGGAGTCTCCTGGTTTTCAACACTTGATACCGGCGTGCAGGGCGACAACGCCGCCCGTCATGTTGTGGTAATCCACATGGCCAAACCCGGCGCGGTGCATCATGGACTTGAGTTCTTCCTGGCCCGGGTGCATGCGGATGGATTCGGCCAGGTAGCGGTAGCTGTCGGCATCGCCCGCGATCATCTGGCCCAGCCGGGGCAGGATGTTGAACGAGTACCAGTCATAGACCTTGGACAAGGGCTTGGCCACCTTGGAGAATTCGAGCACCAGCAGCTTGCCGCCGGGCTTGAGCACACGGCACATCTCCTGGAGCGCCACGTCCTTGTGCGTCATGTTGCGCAGGCCGAAGGCCACGCTGACAACGTCGAAGTGGCTGTCGGGAAAGGGCAGGCTCTCGGCGTCGCACACCAGGGTCGGCAGCAGCACACCGGCGTCGACCAGGCGGTCACGACCCACACGCAGCATGGCTTCATTGATGTCGGTATGCACCACGCGGCCCGTGGTACCCACCTTGCGCGCAAAGGCCAGCGAGAGATCGCCCGTGCCTCCGGCGATGTCAAGCACCTGGCTGCCCTCGCGCAGGTTGGCCACCATCACGGTATAGGCCTTCCAGGCGCGGTGCAGGCCGCCCGACATCAGGTCGTTCATCACGTCGTACTTGGACGCCACCGAGTCGAACACGCCGCGCACACGGCGTGCCTTGTCTTTCTCGTCAACCGACTGGAATCCGAAATGCGTGGTACTCATGGTCTGGATGCTATCTGTTATCAAGACAACCCTGCGAAGCCGTTGGTTATCTGGTTTAAAGGAAAAAGGGGCTGTAACGCCCGTCCACAAAGCGGCTCAAGCTACAAATAACATAGCTTAAAAGCCTTGCTTATCAATGGCTTGCGCAGCCCGATCCGGATTTGCGCGCCGCTTTGGCCGGCAGGGGCGTGTCGCGGTCGGCTCCGGCAGCCTGCAGCCGGGCGAGGTAAGCCTGCCACAGCGCATCCTGGCGCTGGCCCAGTTCGTACAGGTAGTCCCACGAAAAAATGCCGCTGTCGTGACCGTCGGAAAACGCGGGCTGCACGGCATAGTTGCCCACGGGCTCGAGCCCCACCAGGGTCACGTCGCGCTTGCCGGCCTGCAGCACTTCCTGTCCCGGGCCGTGGCCCATCACTTCGGCCGAGGGGGAGTACACGCGCAGCAATTCGAATGGCAGGCGAAACGCCGCGCCATCGGAAAACACCACCTCGAGCACGCGTGACTGCTCGTGCACCGTGATCGACTGGGGCGTGGGCGCGCCCGCTTTCAGACCTGCCATGGGGGAATACCTGTCAATAGAATTGCCGAAACCGGGTGCCATTGTCCCACTGCAGCGCGCAGCTTGTCGCATGCATCACCATCCCGCCAAGGTGGCCAACCGGGGCCCTCATCCAATCGGTCCATATGCAATTTCTGAGATCACTGACAGTCTGGTTCCTCATCCTGCTGGGCGCCATCGCGAACGGCGGGCTGCGGGAGGCTATCCTGCTGCCGCGCCTGGGAACCCTCCCGGCCTTTGTGCTGAGCGGTGCGATGCTGGCACTCTTGATTCTGGGCGTTGCGCTGGCCAGCATCGGCTGGCTGCGCATCCACCGTGCATCCTCCGCGCTGAAAACGGGCGCCTTCTGGCTGCTGCTGACGCTGGGCTTCGAGTTCGGGTTCGGACATTTCATCCAGGGAAAGTCCTGGCCGGTGCTGCTGGAGGCCTACACCTTCCAGGACGGCAACATCTGGCCCCTGGTCCTGGTCGCCACCTTGTTCGCTCCGCTGATCGCATGGCGGATCAGGGGCGGATCGCCTTCCTGAGCCGGGCTACCCGGCCCACTGTGCCAACGCCCGGCGCATTTGGGCCTCCATCGCAGGCAGGAGCGCCTGCAGCGCAGCTTCCGGCTGCGCTGCACGGGGGCGCTGGGGCACAGCCCATACGGGCGCCGGAAAGTGGCTGTCCCAGTCAAAACGGGCAATCACGTGCCAGTGCAGGTGCGGCACCATGTTGCCCAGCGCGGCCAGGTTGATCTTGGTGGGCGCCAGATGGTCGCGCAGCGCCTGTTCCACCACGGCGACGGCCTCCATGCAGTGCTGGCGGCCTGCGCTGCTCAGGTCCGAAAACTCGGCTACATGCGCGTTCCACACCACACGGTAAAAGGCGGGAAAACCCGGTTCCTCGGCCCGGATGACACGCAGCCGCTGCCCGTGCCAGACAAGTGGGCCGCCGCTGTCACGGCACAGGGGGCAGTCTGTCGTGGTCATACGAGAACGCGCTCGATGCCACCCTGGTTGGCACTCTGCACATACTCGGGCAGCCAGTTCTCCCCCAGGATTTGCCGCGCCATCTCGATGACGATGTAGTCGGCTTCGAGCAGGCCGTTCTGCAGGTCGTCCTCGTAGCGCTTGAGGCCCTGCAGGCAACTGGGGCAGCTGGTGAGGATTTTCACGTTGTCCTGCGCCCCCACGGCGCCGCTGGCGCGCAGCTGGGCCTCACCCTTGCGCATTTCCTCTTCCTTGCGGAAGCGCACCTGGGTGGAGATGTCGGGGCGCGTCACGCCCAGCGTGCCCGACTCGCCGCAGCAGCGCTCGCTCTTGAGCACCTTGTCGCCCACCAGGGCGCGCACGGTCTTCATCGAGTCGCCCTGCTTCATGGGGTTGTGGCAGGGCTCGTGGTACAGGTAGCCGCCCTGGCCCGCGGGCAGGGTGATGCCCTTTTCCAGCAGATATTCGTGGATGTCGATGATGCGGCTGCCGGGAAAAATCTTGTCGAACTGGTACCCCTGGAGCTGGTCGTAGCAGGTGCCACAGCTCACCACCACCGTTTTGATGTCCAGGTAGTTGAGCGTATTGGCCACGCGGTGGAACAGCACGCGGTTGTCGGTGATCATCTTGTCGGCCTTGTCCTGCAAGCCGCTGCCGCGCTGCGGGTAGCCGCAGCACAGGTAGCCCGGCGGCAGCACGGTCTGCACGCCCGCATGCCACAGCATGGCCTGCGTGGCCAGGCCCACCTGGCTGAACAGGCGCTCGGAGCCGCAGCCGGGGAAGTAGAACACGGCCTCGGTGTCGGCCGTGGTGGCGGCCGGGTTGCGGATGATGGGAACGTAGTCCTTGTTCTCGATGTCGAGCAGTGCACGTGCGGTCTTCTTGGGCAGGCCACCGGGCAGCTTCTTGTTGATGAAGTGGATCACCTGCTCCTTGACAGGCGCCGGGCCCACCGAAGCGGGCGGGCGCTGCGTCTGGCGGCGCGAGATGCCGCGCAGCAGGTCCACCGCCATGCGCTGGGCCTTGAAGCCCACGCCCACCATGGCCGCACGCAGCAGCTTGATGGTGTCGGGGTTGGTGGCGTTGAGCATGGCCATGGCCAGCTTGTTGCCGGGACGCCAGCTTTTCTTGCCCATCTTGCGCAGCAGGTTGCGCATGTTCATGGTGACGTCGCCAAAGTCGATCTTCACCGGGCAGGGGTTGTAGCACTTGTGGCACACGGTGCAGTGGTCGGAGACGTCCTCGAACTCCTGCCAGTGCTTGATGGAGACGCCGCGGCGCGTCTGCTCCTCGTACAAAAAGGCCTCGACCAGCAGCGAGGTGGCCAGAATCTTGTTGCGCGGCGAATACAGCAGGTTGGCGCGCGGCACATGGGTGGCGCACACGGGCTTGCATTTGCCGCAGCGCAGGCAGTCCTTCACGCTGTCGGCAATGGCGCCGATATCGCTCTGCTGCATGATGAGCGACTCATGCCCCATGAGCCCGAAACTGGGCGTGTAGGCATTGGTCAGGTCGGCATGCAGCCGTTCTGAATTTATGGCGTTTTTGGCCTCTAGCGCCCTACCATCAAGCGCTAAATGCTCTTTATTTCGGAGCAATTTGCCTTTGTTGAAGTGGCCCTTCGGGTCCACGCGCTGCTTGTATTGCGCAAAGGGGCGCAGCTCTTCGTCGGTCAAATATTCGAGCTTGGTGATGCCGATGCCGTGTTCGCCCGAGATCACGCCGTCCAGGCTGCGCGCCAGCACCATGATGCGGCCCACCGCCTCGTGCGCGGTCTGCAGCATCTCGTAATCGTCGCTGTTGACCGGAATGTTGGTGTGCACGTTGCCATCGCCCGCGTGCATGTGCAGGGCCACCCACACCCGGCCCTTGAGCACGCGCTGGTGGATGGCGCTGCACTCCTGCAGCAGCGGCGCAAAGGCCTCGCCCGAGAAGATGTCCTGCAGCGGCGCGCGGATCTGCGCCTTCCAGCTGGCGCGCAGGCTATGGTCCTGCAACTGCGGGAACAGTGCCTGCACATCCTGCAGCCAGCCGGCCCACAGCTGGCGCGCCTGCTCCACCACGACCAAGGCCTGGTCCACACGCTCCTGCAGCATTTCGGGCGAGGCGGCATCGGCGTCGCCCGCGCCCTGCGGGCCCAAGGGCAGGTTGCCCCGGCGCAGGAAGTCTTCAAGCTCGGTGCACAGGCGCAGTTTGTTGCGCAGGCTCAGCTCGATGTTGATGCGCTCGATGCCGTCGGTGTACTCGGCCATGCGCGGCAGCGGGATGACCACGTCCTCGTTGATCTTGAAGGCGTTGGTGTGGCGCGAAATGGCGGCTGTGCGCTTGCGGTCCAGCCAGAACTTCTTGCGCGCCTCGGGGCTGATGGCGACAAAGCCCTCGCCGCTGCGCGAGTTGGCAATGCGCACCACCTCGCTGGTGGCACGCGCCACCGCGTCGGCATCGTCACCGGCAATGTCCCCCACCAGCACCATCTTGGGCAGGCCGCCGCGCTTGGACTTGGTGGCATAGCCCACGGCTTTCAGGTAGCGGTCGTCCAGATGCTCCAGACCGGCCAGCAGCACGCCGCTGCGCGCCGCCTCCGCAAACATGAAATCCTTGATCTCGACAATGCTGGGCACGGCGTTGCGGGCATGGCCAAAGAACTCCAGGCACACGGTGCGGGTGTGCTCGGGCATGCGGTGCACCACCCAGCGGGCGCTGGTAATCAGCCCGTCGCAGCCTTCTTTCTGGATGCCGGGCAGGCCCGAGAGAAACTTGTCGGTCACGTCCTTGCCCAGGCCCTCCTTGCGGAACGACGGGCCGGCAATGTCGAGCCGCTCGGTGCGGACGGGCGTCTTGCCGTCGGCCTCAAAATACTTCAGCTCGAAGCTGGCGGTTTCGGCGTCGTGGATCTTGCCCAGGTTGTGCTGCAGCCGGGTGACTTCCAGCCACTGCGCATCGGGCGTGACCATGCGCCAGCTGGCCAGGTTGTCCAGCGCCGTGCCCCACAGCACGGCCTTTTTGCCGCCCGCATTCATGGCGATGTTGCCGCCAATGCACGAAGCCTCGGCGCTGGTCGGGTCCACCGCAAATACATAGCCGCCGCGCTCGGCGGCATCGGCCACGCGCTGGGTGACCACACCGGCTTCGGTCCAGATCGTGGCCACTTCCCGGTCCAGCCCCGGCAGGCGCACCATCTCCACCTCGGTCATGGCTTCGAGTTTTTCGGTGTTGATGACGGCGCTGCGGTCCGTCAGCGGAATGGCGCCGCCGGTATAGCCCGTGCCGCCGCCCCGCGCAATGATGGTCAGGCCGAGGTCGATGCAGCCCTTGACCAGTCCGGCCATCTCGGCCTCGGTGTCGGGGGTGAGCACCACAAAGGGGTACTCGACGCGCCAGTCGGTTGCGTCGGTCACGTGGCTCACGCGCGAGAGGCCGTCAAACTTGATGTTGTCACCCGCCGTCAGGCGCCCCAGCGTGCGGCGCACCTTGCGGCGCAGGTCGGCCACATCCTGAAAAGAGGCGTCAAAGCGCTGCACGGCCGCAGCGGCGGCCTGCAGCAGGTCGCCCACCAGGGCATCGCGCAGCGCATCACTGTCGGGCGTGCGGCGCTTTTGCACCTCGCCCAGGCGGTGCTCCAGGGCCTGCACGAGCTGGCGGCGGCGCTGGGGGTTGTCGAGCAGGTCATCCTGCAGGTAGGGGTTGCGCTGCACCACCCAGATATCGCCCAGCACCTCGTACAGCATGCGCGCCGAGCGGCCCGTCTGGCGCTCCTGGCGCAGTTGCTGCAGGGTGTCCCAGGCCTTCTCGCCCAGCAGCCGGATGACGATCTCGCGGTCCGAGAAGCTTGTGTAGTTGTAGGGGATTTCGCGCAATCGCACGGGCTCGGGGGCCTGCGCCATCAGGGCGGCCAACGCGGTGGGAGCATTCATTCGGTAAAACCTGGGGTAAGGGCGCGCGCCCGGTGGCCTGGGAAACTCGGGGCTGCGTATTTTAAGGGCGCCCTACGGAAAACGCCCTTGTGCTGGCCTGCAGGCCAGCACAAGGGCGCCAGAACAAGGAAATGCCTAGAACAGCACGCGGCTGCGCAGCGTATGCGGCACCTGCTGGAGCTTCTGCAGCGCCAGCTCGGACGATGCGGCATCGATGTCGATCACCACATAGCCAATGGCCTCGTTGGTCTGCAGCGACTGGGCGGCCACGTTGATCTGGTTGTCGGAAAACACCCGGTTGATCTCGGCCATGACCCCCGGCACGTTGCGGTGCACATGCAGGATGCGGTGCGTGCCGCGCTGCGCGGGCAGGGCCACTTCAGGGAAGTTGACCGAAGAAGTGGTGGTGCCGTTGTCGCTGTACTTGACAAGTTTCTCCGCCACTTCCAGCCCGATATTGGCCTGCGCCTCCAGCGTCGAGCCGCCAATGTGCGGTGTGAGGATGACGTTGTCCAGGCCGCGCAGCGGGGAGACGAATTCGTCCTTGTTGCTGCGCGGCTCGACCGGGAACACGTCCACGGCGGCGCCCAGCAGTTTGCCGTCTCTCAACGCCTGGGCCAGCGGCTCGATCTCGACGACGGTGCCGCGCGAGGCGTTGATGAGAATGGCGCCGGGTTTCATCGCCGCGATTTCCGCCGCGCCGATCATCCATTGCGTGGAAGGCAGCTCGGGCACGTGCAGCGTCACGACGTCGCTGGAAGCCAGCAGCTCGGGCAGACCGGCCGCCTGGCGCGCATTGCCCAGGGGCAGCTTGGCCACCACGTCATGGAACTGCACCTGCATTCCGAGCGCCTCGGCCAGCACGGACAACTGCGAGCCAATCGCGCCGTAGCCCACGATGCCGAGCTGCTTGCCACGCACCTCGAACGCGTTGTCGGCCGACTTGAGCCAGCCGCCCCGGTGCGCCACGGCATTCTTTTCGGGTACGCCGCGCAGCAGCAGGATGGCTTCGGCCAGCACCAGTTCGGCCACGGAGCGGGTATTGGAATAGGGGGCGTTGAAGACCGCAATGCCCCGTTCCCGCGCAGCCTTCAGGTCAACCTGGTTGGTGCCGATGCAGAAGCAGCCGATGGCCACCAGCTTGTTCGCATGCGCCAGCACCTCGGCGGTGAGCTGTGTGCGCGAACGGATGCCGATGAAATGCACGTCGGCAATGCGCTCGATCAGCTCCTCTTGCGGCAAGGCGCCGGACACCGACTCGATCTGGCTGTAGCCAGCGTTTTGCAGCACCTGCAGCGCCGAGGGGTGCAGGCCCTCCAGCAGAAGAAACCTGATTTTGCTTTTGTCCAGCGATGTGGGGCCCATGTCGATCCTGATGCGATGCGAGGCGGGCCTGCTGCGGAGCAGGCCCGGCTCTGGTGAATGTGCGAAATGATCCTAGCATGGTGCAGCGCACAAATCCGTTTGCTGGAGAGGCGCCACTAACCGCATCATGGGCAAATATCCCCGAACCAAGCGGGGTTTACCCGCTGGAGGAATCCGGCAGGCATGGTTACAAAAGCCCCTTGCCTGTGTGACAGACATGGTTCTGTCATGCTGTCGTCCTACGATGATCCGCTTGTCCATTTGTGCGAGGAGATACCCATGAAACACCGTTCCCTGGCTGTTTGCGCTGCCGTGGCCCTGATGGCCAGCACGGCGGCCCAGGCTCAAACCGAAATCCAGTGGTGGCACGCCATGAGCGGCCCGCTGGGCGAGTGGGTCAATGACCTGGCCAAGCAGTACAACGAGAGCCAGAAGGAATACAAGGTGGTGCCCACCTTCAAGGGTACGTATGACGAAAACATGACGGCCGCCATCGCCGCCTTCCGCGCCGGCAATGCGCCGCACATCCTGCAGGTGTACGAGGTAGGCACCGCCACCATGATGGCCGCCAAGACAGCCGTCAAGCCCGTGGGCGAAGTCATGCAGCAGGCCAAGGTCAAGTTCGACCCCAAGGCCTACATCCCCGCCGTGGCCGGTTACTACACCGCGCCGAACGGCCAGATGCTGAGCTTCCCGTTCAACAGCTCGACGACGATCTTTTATTACAACAAGGACAAGTTCAAGGCCGCTGGTCTGGACCCCGAAAAAGCCCCTGCCACCTGGCCCGAAGTGGTCGCTGCGGCCGCCAAGCTCAAGGCCAATGGCGAGAAGTGCCCCTTCACCACGAGCTGGATCAGCTGGACGCAGCTCGAGAGCTTCTCGACCTGGCACAACACCCTGTTTGCCACCAAGAACAACGGCTTTGGCGGCACCGACTCCCGCCTGGCATTCAATTCGCCGCTGCATCTGCGCCACTTCGAGAACCTGGCCAACATGTCCAAGCAGGGCCTGTTCATCTACAAGGGCCGGGCCAATGCGGCCGATGTGTCGTTCCCCTCGGGTGAATGCGCGATGATCACCGGCTCGTCGGGCCTGTATGCCCGCGTCAGCAAGGAAGCCAAGTTTGCCTACGGCATCAGCCAGCTGCCCTACTACCCCGACGTCGCGGGGGCGCCCCAGAACACCATCATCGGCGGCGCCAGCCTGTGGGTGATGTCGGGCAAGAAACCGGCCGAATACAAGGGTGTCGCCGACTTCTTCGCCTTCCTGTCGCAGCCAGAGGTGCAGTCGGCCAGCCACAAGCGCACAGGCTATCTCCCCATCACCCTGGCCGCTTTCGAGATGACCGAGAAATCGGGCTTCTACAAGGAAAAACCCGGTACCGATGTGGCGGTGACGCAGATGATCCGCAAGACCACCGACAAGTCGCGCGGCATCCGCCTGGGCAACTTCAACCAGATCCGCACCATCATCGACGAGGAAACCGAACAGATCTGGGCCGGCAAGAAGAGCGCCAAGGAAGCGCTGGACACGGCTGTCCGGCGCGGCAACGAGCAGCTTGAACGCTTCCAGAAGGCCAACAAGTCCTGAACCCAGGGGCGGCACCTGCGGCCCCTGATTCCACGACCCGCCGCATTGCCTGACGCAGCGCGGCGGGTCGTTGCATTGACACACGAACGATGGAAAAACGAGTACTGTTCCGCTCAGGCTGGCTGCCCTGGGTGCTGCTGGCGCCGCAGTTGGCGGTGATCACGGTGTTCTTCTTCTGGCCCGCCAGCCAGGCGCTGCTGCAATCGCTGCAGATGCAGGACGCCTTTGGCGCATCCACCGAGTGGGTGGGCCTGGACAATTTCCGCCAGCTTTTCGCTGATTCGGCCTATGTGGATTCATTCAAGACCACGGCCTGGTTCTCGCTGCTGGTGGCTTCGCTGGGCATTGGCATCTCGCTGCTGCTGGCCATCTTTGCCGACCGCATCGTGCGCGGCGCCATGTTCTACAAGACGCTGCTGATCCTGCCCTATGCCGTGGCGCCCGCCGTGGCCGGCGTGCTGTGGGTGTTCATGTTCTCGCCCACGCTGGGCGTGGTGGCCTACGCGCTGGAGCATGTGGGCATCCACTGGAACCATCTGCTCAACTCCACCCACGCACTCACGCTGATCGTCCTGGCCGCCGTGTGGAAACAGATTTCCTACAACTTTCTGTTCTTCCTTGCGGGCCTGCAGTCGATCCCCAAGTCGCTGATCGAGGCCGCCGCCATGGACGGCGCAGGCCCCTGGCGGCGGTTCTGGAGCATCCAGTTTCCGCTGCTCACGCCCACCACCTTCTTCTTGCTGGTGATCAACATGGTGTATGCCTTCTTCGACACCTTCGCCATCATCGACGCCACCACCCAGGGCGGCCCGGGGCGCGACACCGCCATCCTGGTCTACAAGGTGTACTACGACGGCTTCAAGGCGCTGGACCTGGGCGGCTCGGCCGCGCAGTCGGTGGTGTTGATGGTGATCGTCATCGCGCTCACGGTGGTGCAGTTCCGCTATGTCGAGAAAAAGGTGCAGTACTGATGGTTGAACGCAATCCCTGGTTGAGCGTGCTCTCGCACGCCGTGATGTGGCTGGGCGTGGCCATCGTCGCGTTTCCGCTGTACCTGGCCTTTGTCGCCTCCAGCCACACCCCGCAGGACATCGTGCAGGTTCCCATGCCGCTGCTGCCCGGAGGCCATCTGTGGGAAACCTATAAAACCGCGCTGCTGGGCGGCGGCGACGGCGCGGGTTCGACCGCACCCGTGGCGCGCATGATGTGGGTGAGCTTCGTCACCGCCATGGTCATCACCGTGGGCAAGATCGCCATCTCGCTGCTGTCGGCCTTTGCGGTGGTGTACTTCCGCTTTCCATTCAAGCAGCTGTGCTTCTGGGCGATTTTCGTCACGCTGATGCTGCCCGTCGAAGTGCGCATCGGCCCCACCTACCAGGTGGTGTCT